>DXDT01000169.1 GCA_019115335.1 Candidatus Brachybacterium merdigallinarum | reverse complement strand
GCCACTGAATGGAAGGACTGCAGGTGGGGGAGGCCGAGTTCACGGGCGAGGGGCAGGGCGGCGGCTCCGCTGAACCAGTGGTGGGAGTGGATGACGTCATGGCTGCCGCCGGCCAGCAGTGGTCGAAGCGCCTCTCGGAACGGCTCGATGGTGCGATCCATGTCGCTCTTGGCCAGTGGTGCCGGTTCCTCGGCCTGAAGGTGGTGCAGACGCACGCCGTCCGTGACCTCGACCATCGCGGGGGAGGCCGGATCGCTGCGGCGGGTGAACAGATCGATGCGGTGACCGAGACGGGCCAGGGCGAGAGCCTGCTCGAGCACGACCACGTTCATGCCTCCGGCGTCGGCTCCGCCGGGCTCCTCGAGGGGCGAGGTGTGCAGGCAGACCATCGCGATGTGCAGGGGCTCGTCGAGCATGCGCTCCATCCTAGGCGGGACCGTGGCGGGGAAGTGCAGGGCCGTGCTCAGGCAGATTGCGCGAGGGCGAGCGGCAGCACAGGGCCGGAGCCGGCCCGGCGCAGCAGCCGCGCGGCGATGGCCATGGTCCAGCGGGTGTCGATCACGTCGTCGACCAGCAGGAGCGGAGCCCCGTCGAGGGCGTCCAGGCGCTGCTGGAGCTCGGGCGTGATCGTGAAGCGCTCCCACAGGTCCGCGACGCGGAAGGCGCTGTTCCCGCCGCCGCGCAGCGGGGCGGCGCCGGGGGAGAGGCCGAGGGTGCCGAGGTCCTCGAGCCGGCCGATCGCAGCGATGCCGGCGGCGAGGGATCCCACCAGCTGCGGCCGAGTGGTGGAGGGGACGGCGACCACCGCCGCGGGGCGCTGCTGCCAGTCCCAATCCTTGAGCACCTCGACGATCCGGCTCCCGATCCGCTCGGGGACGACCGCGTCGACGGGGCGGCCGTCCTCGTCGGTGCGCAGCAGCTCCCGCAGCGGCACCGCCCAGCCGAGATCCGACATGCGCGCGATGACCCGCCCTTCTGCCGCCCGCTCGCTCTCCGGGATCCGACCCTTCGGGGCGCTTGCGCCGAGCAGCCGGTCCAGGCCCGAGGGCCAACTCGCCCGCGGCTCGACTGGCACCCCGACCCTCTCGAGCAGCGCCGCGACCCGCTCGTCGGCCCCGTCCTGCCCCGTGCCGTCTCCCGCGGAGTCGGACGAGGCATCGGGGGTGGGATACCAGGGCCCCGTGCACACGTCGCAGCGCCCGCAGGGCACGGCGGTGGTGTCGTCGAGCTGCTGGGCGAGGAACACCATCCGGCACTGCTCGGGCCCGCCGGCGAGGGCCTCGTACTCGAGCATCGCCCGCTGCTCCTCATGGCGGGCCCGGGCGACGGTCACGTAGCGCTCGGCGTCATAGTGCCAGGGGGCGCCGGTGGCGACCCAGCCGCCCTTGACGTTCTGCACCGCGCCGTCCACGGCCAGCACCTTCAGCAGCAGCTCGAGAGCGCTGCGGCGCACGTCCACCCGTGCCTCCAGCGCCGGGGTGGACAGCGGCGCACCGGACTCCGCGAGCGCGGCGAGCACCTGCGAGGCGCTCTCCTGGGTCGGCATCGACGCGGTCGCGAAGTACTCCCAGATGGCACGGTCCTCCTTCCCCGGCAGCAGGAGGACGTCCGCCCGGTCGGTGGCGCGGCCCGCACGGCCCACCTGCTGGTAGTAGGCGACGGGGGAGGAGGGCGCCCCGAGGTGGATCACGAAGCCGAGGTCCGGCTTGTCGAACCCCATCCCGAGCGCGCTGGTCGCGGCGAGGGCCTTGACCTCGTTGTCCTTCAGTGCGCGTTCCAGCTCGGCTCGCTCCTCCGGATCGGTGCGGCCCGTGTACGCGCGCACCCGGCGCCCGGGCCGGTCCAGCAGGGAGGCGAGATCCTCCGCGGCGGAGACCGTCAGGGCGTAGATGATCCCCGAGCCCTCGAAGGCGTCCAGGTGCCGCACCAGGTAGTCCAGGCGCTGCCGGTCGTCCGCCAGGCTCAGCGAGCCCAGTCGCAGCGACTCCCGGGTGAGGGAGCCGCGCAGGGTGAGCACCTCCCCGCCGCCGGTGCCGAGCTGCTCGGCGACATCGGCCACCACGCGCGAGTTCGCGGTCGCCGTCGTGGCCAGCACCGGCACGTCCGCTCCGAGCTGCGCCACCAGGCCCCGGAGGCGCCGGTAGTCGGGCCGGAAGTCGTGCCCCCAGTCGGAGATGCAGTGCGCCTCATCGATCACCAGCAGCCCGCAGCACTCCACCAGACGCGGCAGCTGCTCGTCGCGGAACCGGGGATTGACCAGCCGTTCGGGGGAGACCAGCAGCACGTCGATGTCGTCGGTCGCGAGGCGCTCCTCGATCTCCTGCCACTGGGTGGGGTTCGCGGAGCTGATCGCCTCGGCGCGCACCCCGGCCCGGGCGGCGGCGGCGACCTGATCGCGCATCAGCGCGATCAGCGGGGAGACGATCAGCGCGGGACCCGCCCCGCGGCGGCGCTGGAGGAGCGCCGAGAGGAAGTACACCGCGGACTTCCCCCAACCGGTGCGCTGGACCACCAGCACCCGACGGTGCTCCTGGACCAGCGCCGAGATCGCCTCGAACTGGCCCTCGTGGAAGGTCGCCCCCTCCACCCCGGTGAGATCCTCCAGCACGGGTCGCGCCTCGGAGAACAGGGCAGGTTCCGGAGTGCTCGCATCATCCATGGAGACCAGTGTGGCAAGCCCGCTGCGCATCCGGTGACATGCACCGGCTGCTGTGGACGATGCGGCGGTGGGGAGGAACGGGTGATCCGAGAATCCTGGAAGAAGTCTGAGGACTCTCTCATCCCGCTCTCATGCCCCGTCTCATCCGGCGCTCCTACCCTCGTTGCCATGAGCAACGACAGTCTCCTCCCCGCCTCCTCGCCCCCCGACGGTCCCGCCACCCGCCTCCTCGCCGGCGCGCTGGTCGGCTCTCTGCTGACCGCGATCCTGCTGCCGATGCGACGCTTCGGCAAGGGGGAGGTGCGCGACTCGTTCCCCTTCAGCCACTACCCGATGTTCTCCGCCCAGCGGAAGGACCACTACTGGGTCGCCCACCTGCTGGGCGTGCGCTCCGACGGCACCCTCACCCCGCTGCACTACTCCTACGTCGGCACCGGTGGGCTGAACGCCGTGCGCCGCCAGATGCGCCGCCGCGTCAAGGAGGGCGACGGCCAGGTGCTGGCCGAGCGCGCCGCCGAGAAGATCGCCGCTCGCGACCTGGCCGGGGATCGCACCGTGGTGCGCGTGCACATGGTGCGCGGCCGGTACCTGGTCGAGCCGTTCATGACCGGCGCCGACCGGGAGGAGTACACCTCCCGCCTCGACGTGCGCGGCAGCGCCGACGTGCCGGGCCGCGAGGAGCAGCTGGCCCTGCTGGATCCGATCGCCACCATCGGGAGCGCGGCATGAGCGCCGACGGCCGCCCGACCGGCCGCATCGCCGGAGCTCTGCGCGGACTGGGCCGCGGCCTCTCGCGCCGCCTGGCACCGGTGGCCGAGCCCTCCACCCCGGCACTGCTGCGCATCGCAGTGGGCGGCTACCACCTCTGGCACGTGGGCCGGAAGCGGAAGCTCTACTACGGGGTGCACCGCACCGATACGGCCAACTTCGATCCCGTGGGCCCCGCCAAGGTGCTCCGCAAGCCGCTGCCCCCGGTGGTCGCGGACCGGCTGGTCGACGCCTCCCTGGTCACCGGGGCGCTGTTCACCGCCGGCGTGGGTCATCGCGTGATCGGACCGCTGCATGCCGCGCTGCAGACCTGGAACTTCTCGTACCGCAACTCCTGGTCGATGGTCTATCACCATGAGAACAACCTGGTGCTGCACACCATGGTGCTGGGAGCTGCCCCGGCGGCGGACGCCCTGAGCGTCGATGCCCTGGTGCGGGACCGAAGCCTGCTGCCCCGCCGCGAGTCCTGGATGTACGGGGCGACGCCCGCGGTGATGAACGCGGCAGTGCTCGCGACCTACTTCATCGCCGGGGTCGCCAAGCTCGCCGGCAGCGACGGGATCGCCTGGGTCAACGGCTCGCACATGCGCGGCCAGGTCGCCTTCGACGCCCTGCGCAAGGAGATGCTGGGGGAGAGCGGCTCCCCGCTGGGCCGGGCGCTGTACCCCCACACCGGGCTGTTCACCGGGATGGCCGTGATCGCGCTGGTGGTCGAGCTCGCGGCGCCGCTGGCTCTGGTCGATCGCCGAGTGGGATGGCTGTTCTCGCTGGGGGCCTTCTCGATGCACTGGGGGATCAAGGCGATCATGCGGATCACCTTCCCCTACAACCTCTCCGGCGTGCTCTACCTGCCGTTCCTGCTGATGCCGCCGCCCACCCCGCGGGGATGAGTGATCGGCCGGTCGCCGGCGGCCGGTGAAGGTCAGTCGTCGGAGGAGTCCTCCGCCGCCAGGCGCCGCAGCCGCTCGCGAGTGGTCTCGGAATCGCTCAGGGGGTCGTCCTTCGTGGCCAGGGCACGACGCATCCGCGCCTCGAGCTCCTGGACCTCGCGGATGCGCGGATCGTCGGAGAGCTCCTCCCGATCCTCGGGATCGTGCGAGCCAAAGTCGATGTTCGGATCGACGGACATGGGAGCCACCTTCATCAGCGTGGTCGAGGGACGGACGCCCCAGATTCTACCCGCCAGCATCGGGACCTCAGGCGGCCCAGCTAGGGTTTTGAGGATGAACCACCGCTCCCGCCGCAGCTCTGCGAGCGCCGCCCTGCGCCCGCTCTCGGGCGTGCCCCTGCTCGAGACCCTGGTCGCCGGGTGGCGTCCGCTGCAACGACTGGACGCCGACGGTTTCGCGATCCTCCGCTCCCGCGGCATCACCCGACGTGCCCACAGCATCCTCGCGCTCGACGTGCCGACCGACCCCGCCGCCCTCGAGGCCGCCCTGGACCGGGTCGAAACCCTGGTCGCGATGACGGGGGAGGAGCCGGTGCACCGGATCCTCGATGATCATGCCCCCGCTCTGGAGGAGATGCTCGCCGCCCGCGGCCGGGAGCCCGCCGGCTACAGCGAGATCTGGGAGCTGCCGCTGACCGGGGCGAGGCTGCCGCAGCCCGACCCTGCCGCGGTGATCGCCACCGGGGCGCTCGACGAGGACTGGTTCGAGGCCGCCTTCCGCCTCGCTCCCCGCGAGGGCGACCACGCCCGTGCGACGCTGCACGACATCCTCGCCGGCACCCCCGCGATCCAGCTCCGCCTGCACGCCGAGGGGAGCGCCGTCGCCGCCGGCCGAGCCGCCCTGGTCGAGGCAGGCAAGCGCAGCACCGCGGTGCTGAACATGCTCGCCGTGGACCCGGAGCATCGGCGCCACGGGCTCGGCCGTGCATTGTCGAGCACACTGCTCGCCCTCGCCCAGGTGCAGGGGGCGAGCCGGGCCCTGCTCGAGGTCGAGGCGGAGAACACCCCCGCTCGCGCCCTCTACCGCGACCTCGGTTTCCGCCGGATCGCCGGATACCACTACCTCGTACGGGACGCCTCGCCTCCCGGCAGCGGACCGGCGATTCGCGCAGCCGCCGCATCGACCTAGAATGCCTCCATGCCTTCTATCGGACGAGACGATGTCACGCACCTCGCCGACCTCGCACGGATCCAGCTGACCGATGAGGAGGTCGATCGCCTCGCCGGCGAGTTCGACGCCATCATGGACGCTGTCGCCTCCGTCTCCGAGGTCGCGAGCGAGGATGTGCCCGCCACCTCCCACCCCATTGCCATGACCAACGTGTTCCGCGAGGACGTCGTCAGCGACACCACCCTCACGCAGGAGCAGGCGCTCGACCAGGCGCCCGACGCCCAGGACGGCCGCTTCGCCGTCCCGCAGATCCTCGGGGAGGAGTGACCGCATGACCACGCCCGACATCATCCGCTCCAGCGCTGCCGCCCAGGCCGCCGCGCTGACCGCCGGGGAGGTCTCCTCCCGCGAGCTGACCGGTGCCCACCTGGACCGCATCGACGCCGTCGACGGCGACCTGAACGCCTTCCTCCACGTCGACCGCGAGGGGGCGCTCGCCGCTGCCGACCGGATCGACGAGCGCCGCGCCGCCGGCGAGCAGCTGCACGCGCTCGCCGGTGTGCCGATCGCCGTCAAGGACGTCGTGGTCACCGAGGGGATGCCCACCACCGCCGCCTCGAAGATCCTCGAGGGCTGGGTCCCGCCCTATGACGCGACCCTCGTCGAGAAGCTCCGCGCCGCGGGGCTGCCGATCCTCGGCAAGACCAACATGGACGAGTTCGCGATGGGCTCCTCCACCGAGTCCAGCGCCTTCGGCCCCACCCGCAACCCCTGGGATCGCGATCGCATCCCCGGTGGGTCCGGCGGTGGCTCCGCCGCGGCCGTCGGCGCCTTCGAGGCCCCGCTCGCGATCGGCACCGACACCGGCGGTTCGATCCGCCAGCCCGGCGCCGTCACCGGCACCGTGGGCGTCAAGCCCACCTACGGCTCCGTCTCCCGCTACGGCCTGATCGCCATGGCCAGCTCCCTGGACCAGGCCGGGCCCGTCACCCGCACCGTCGAGGACGCCGCCCTGCTGCACGAGCTGATCGCCGGCCACGACCCGCGGGACTCCACCTCCCTTCCCGACCCCGTCGGCGCCTACGCGGCCGCCGCCGGCCGCCGGGACGTCAAGGGACTGCGGATCGGCGTGATCGAGGAGCTCGAGGGCGGCGCCTTCGCCCCCGAGGTGCGGGCCCGTTTCACCGAGTCCCTCGACCAGCTCGAGCGCGCCGGCGCCGAGATCGTGCGGGTCTCCTGCCCGAACTTCGAGTACGCGCTCGGCGCCTACTACCTGATCATGCCCTCGGAGGCGTCCAGCAACCTCGCCAAGTTCGACGGCATGCGCTTCGGACTGCGCGTGGTCCCGGAGGAGAGCCCCACCGCCGAGTCGGTCATGAAGGCCACCCGTGGCCAGGGCTTCGGCTTCGAGGTCAAGCGCCGCATCCTGCTGGGCACCTACGCGCTCTCGGCCGGATACTT
>DXDT01000168.1 GCA_019115335.1 Candidatus Brachybacterium merdigallinarum | reverse complement strand
GGCGATGATCTCGGTGACGCTCATCGGGTCTCCTCCTCCCCGGTCCCGTCCTCGTCGCTCCACAGCCCGTCGTCCTCGCTCCAGCTGCGGTCCGCGAGGTCGTCGCCCACCTCCTGGTGCAGATGGTTCTCGGGGTCCGGGGTGATGCCCGAGTGGTCCAGGTGCAGCGCCTGCAGGGGCCCGGTGGTGGTCTCCGGCTCCTCCCCCTCGGTCCGGGGGCGGGTGGTGTGCCCCAGGTCCTCGCGGGCCACGAAACGGGCGAAGGTCACGGTGCCGATGAATGCGAGCCCTGTCAGCGACAGCATCGCCGGGCCCGCCCAGTTCTCGTGCGCCTGCGCGGAGTACAGCGCCATCGCCAGGACCACCATCACCACCAGCATGTCGGTGGAGAGGGCACGGTCCAGGATGGTGGGGCCCACGATCATGCGGAAGACCACTGTCAGCGTGGTCAGTGCGATGACGGCGCCGTAGATCAGCAGCACGATCTCGAAAGCGCTCATCGCAGTCCCGCCTCCTCGAGCACCTCACGGCGCGCCAGCGCCAGCAGCAGGCGCTTCTCTTGGGCCAGGACGCTCTGTCGCGCCTTCTCGACCTCGTCCTCGGTGCCCGGCCCGATGACGTGGAGGAAGAGGGTGCCGGTGGCGCGCTGCGCCTCGACCACCACGGAACCGGGGATGAGGGTCGACAGCACGCCGGTGCCGGTGAGGAACAGATCCGAGCGGGAGGCCAGCTGCACGGCGATCACCGACGCCGGCGGCTGGCCGGCCGGGCGCAGCGCATACCAGCCCACCTGCACGGCGGAGGCGGCCAGGTCGTAGAGGAAGCGGGCGACGAACGTCACGAACCGCACGGGGCGGATGGTCAGCTCGTGCCCGGTGGGCGGCATCGGGAACAGCACGAACACCAGTCCGGCCGCGAGGATGCCGCCCAGGATGGTCTGAAGGTCGACGGCCCCCCACAGCAGGCACCAGAAGGCGATCGAGGCGAGGATCCACACCCAGTTGCGGTGGATCCGGGTCAGGCGCTCCTTGAGGATCATGGCTCCACCACCCGTTCCCCGCCCTCACCGATGCGGTAGACGAGATCGTTCGCGGCCTCGTCCCCGAGCACCGCGCCCACGTACGGAGTGCGCTCGAGCATCGAGCTGGCCGCGGCGTCGGTGTACTCCATCAGCGGCCCGGCCAGCACGGTCAGCAGCAGCGTCACGCCGATCAGCGCGGTGGTCGCGCCCGTCATCACCTTCGGGGTGGGCCCGACGTTCTCGAGCACGTCCTCGCTGGGCTCCTGCCAGAAGGCGCGGTTCCAGATCTTCGCGATCGCGTACAGGGTCAGCAGGGACGTGATCACGCTGGCGGCGATGAGCATCCAGCCTGCGGGATGGTCGTACTGGATGCCGGCGTTGATCAGCCCGACCTTGCCGAGGAACCCGGAGAACGGGGGGATGCCGGCGAGGTTCATCGCGGGGATGAAGAACAGCACCGCGATGACCGGTGCGACCTTCGCCAGGCCGCCCAGGCGGGCGAGGTTGGTGGTGCCGCCGCGGTGCTCGACCAGCCCGGCGGCCAGGAACATGGTGGACTGCACGGTGATGTGGTGGGCGACGTAGTAGATCGTCGCGGCCATCCCCACCTTGGTGCTCATCCCGATGCCGAACAGCATGTAGCCCATGTGGGAGACCAGGGTGAAGGACAGCACGCGCTTGAGGTCGGTCTGGGCGACGGCGCCCAGGATCCCGATGATCAGGCTCAGCGCCGCCGCGGCCAGCAGGAGGTTCTGGATCTGCGAGGCGGGGAACAGCAGGGTCTCCAGGCGCAGGATCGCGTAGATCCCCACCTTGGTCAGCAGGCCGGCGAACACGGCGGTCACCGGGGCGGGGGCGGTGGGATACGAGTCCGGCAGCCAGGCGGAGAGGGGGAAGATCGCGGCCTTGATCGCGAAGGCGACCAGGAGGATCAGCTCGAGCACCATCCGGGTGCCCGGCTCGAGGCCGTCGAGGCGGACGGCGAGCTCCGCCATGTTCACGGTGCCCGTCGCGGCGTAGACCATGGCGATGCCGCTGAGGAAGATGATCGAGCTGAGCAGGGAGACGATCACGTAGGTGGTCGCGGCCCGGATGCGGCTGGCCGATCCGCCGAGGGTCAGCAGCACGTAGCTGGAGGCCAGCAGCACTTCGAAGCCGACGTACAGGTTGAACAGGTCACCGGCGAGGAAGGCCATGTCCACCCCGGCAACCAGCGCCAGGTAGGTGGGGTGGTAGATCGCCACCGGTGTCCGCTCGCTGTTCTCGGAGACCGCCTGGGCGCTCGAGAACACCAGCACGCACAGGGTGACCACGCTGGAGACGACCAGCATCAGGGCGGTCAGCCGGTCGGCGACCAGGACGATGCCCGTCTGGGGCGCCCAGGCGCCGATCTGCAGCACCAGCACGCTCTCCTGGGTGACGTGCCAGCCGACGATCAGGGCGACCGCGACGATCGCGACCAGGGTGAGGATCGTCAGCCACAGTTGGACCTTGACGTGGTGGCGCAGCAGGAGTGTGACCGCGGCACCGCCGAGCGGCAGCATCACGGGCAGGGCCAGCAGCAGCTCCATGCTCATCGACCTCCTCTGTCCTGCTCGCCGTGCACGGCGTCGGATCCGGTGGCCTTGCCGGTGCCGGGGGCGCGCCGGGCTGCGCTCCGCCGCCGCGGCTCGGGCGGGGTCTCCCCTTCGTCGGCCTCCGTGTGGTCCCAGGGGACGTCCTCGGGACCGGAGAGGTCCGAGCCCAGCGGATCGTCGTGGTCCTCCGGCGCGGGCGGGGGCCCGAAGCCCTGGGAGCGGCGCAGCGCCCCCCGGCGGGCATCCTCCGTCAGGGCCTGCGTCCAGGACAGGTCCTCCCCCTCCCCGGTGCGGCGGCGGCTGCGACGCAGGACTCGACGGTCCTCGACGTCGTCGGGCACCTCGTCATGTCCGAACAGCTGCCAGGCGCGGTAGGACAGCGCCATCCCGAAGGCGGTGACCCCCAGGGAGATCACGATGGCGGTGAGCACCATCGCGAAGGGCAGCGGGTCGGACATCTCCTCCGGGTCCCCGGAGCCCTCGAAGGGAGGGATGCCCGGCCTCCCGGCGGCGACGATGAACAGCAGGTTCACGCCGTTGCCGAGCATGACGAAGCCCAGCACGATCCGGGACAGGGTGCGCTCGAGCATCAGGTAGATGCCGCAGGCGATGAGCACGCCGGCGGTCAGCAGCAGGGTGAGGCTAACGGGCATCGGCTTCGGCCTCCTGCTGCTGATCGATCTGGGACCCCAGGCTGCGCAGGAAGTCGAGGAGCACCCCGACCACCACGAGATACACCCCGACGTCGAACAGGAGGGCGCTGGGGAAGTGGAGCTCCCCCAGCAGCGGGACCGTGACGACCGGGGTGGCGGTCTCGAAGACGTTCCCGCCCACCAGCAGCGGGAGCACGCCCGCGACCACGGCGATGGCCATGCCGGTGCCGAGCACCAGCCCGGCCTGGACCGGTGCCGCCTCGGAGAGCTCGTAGCGACCGCCGGCAAGATAGCGCAGCGCGAGGGCGAGGCCGGCCACGAGGCCGCCGGCGAACCCGCCGCCGGGCAGGTTGTGCCCGGCCATCAGCAGGTAGATGGAGAACACCATCAGCAACGGGAACAGCAGGCGGGTGATCACCTCGAGCATCACCATGCGACGCTCCGGGGCGAGGGTCAGCCCGGCCGAGAGCCAGGTCCGCCACCGGTTGCCCTCGGTGACCTCCTCGGGCCGGGTGTCGAAGTCCAGCACGTTCTGGGGCAGCTCCTCCTCGAATCGGCGGCGCCAGATCGGGCGCTTCACGTCGAGATCCCGCACCCGGGAGATGCCCTGCTCACGACGGGTGACGAAGATCAGGGAGGCGACGCCGGTGGCGACCACCAGCAGCACCGAGATCTCGCCCATCGTGTCCCAGACACGGGCGTCGACCAGGGCGACGTTGACCACGTTGTGACCGCCGCCGATCTCGTAGGCCGGTTCGATGAGGCCCCGCCCCAGGGCCTCCCGGTAGCGGGCGTCGGCCGCGTACAGCGCCCCGCCGCACAGCACGACGGCGGTGCCGATCGCGATCGCCCAGCGGCCCCAGGCCCCGATCTTCAGGGGGCGGCGCGAGAAGTGGATGGGCAGGCGTCGCAGCACCAGCACCAGCACGATCGTCATCGCGGTCTCGACCAGCACCTGGGTGGTGGCGACGTCCGGCGCCCCGGCGACCAGGAACAGCACCGCCACCGAGTACCCGGTCACCGAGATCAGGAACACCGCGCGCAGGCGACGGCGGGAGCGGGCGGCGCCGATCGCGGCCAGCGCCGCCACCGGCAGCACCAGCAGCTCGACGGGGTGCTGGAAGAGCACCAGGTTGTCCGGGACCGGGGACTGGGTCAGGGCGATCGGCGCGGCCGTGCCGATCATCACCACCAGCATCGTGCCCAGCGTGTACGGCAGCGAGCCGCGCTGGAACAGCGGGGTCACCGCCATGGACAGGGCGTCCATCCCTCGCATCAGGCGGCGGAAGGCGCGTTCGGCATCGATCCACTCCTGCCAGCGCGCACCCCAGCGCTCCGGCGAGACCCGGGTCTGGAAGGCGCTCAGGGGTCTGGCGAGGACGCACAGCACGGCGCCGAGCCCGAGGGTGACGACCGAGGCCAGCAGCGGCACCCCCAGCGGCGGGATCACGGCCAGATGGGTGTGGCTCTGGGCGGTGGGCACCGCGGCGGAGTACCCGCGCAGCACCTCCTCGAGCGGCCCGGCCACCACCGACAGCACGAGGGAGCCGGCCGCGATGAGCGCGGGCGGCAACCAGAACAGCGCCCCGATGGTGGGCCGCGGGACCGGCGGGGCGCCCGGGGCGCGGCCGAAGGCCCCGGCGACGAACCGCCAGGAGTAGGCGACGGTGAGGACGGATCCGGCGATCATCGCGATCAGCACCGCACGGTGCCAGCCGCCCTCGTACCACAGCGAGGTGTAGATCGCCTCCTTGGCGACGAAGCCGTACAGCGGCGGCACCGCGGCCATCGATGCCGCCGAGATCACGCCGATCACGGCGACGACGGGCGCCACCCGGCCCACGCCGGAGAGCATCCGCAGGTCGCGGGAGCCGAACTTCTTGTCGATGATGCCCACGACCATGAACAGGGGCGCCTTGAACACGGCATGGGCGATCAGCATCGCGAGCGCCGCGAGGATCGCGTCATGGGTGGCGAGCCCGCCCACCGCGACGAGGAAGCCGAGCTGGGAGACGGTGCCGTAGGCCAGCAGCAGCTTGATGTCGGTCTGCCGCAGGGCGCGCCAGCCGCCCAGGATCATCGTGGCCGCACCGAGCACGGCCAGCACGACGGTGACGACCTCCATGTGGGTGATCGCCGGGGCGAAGCGCAGGATCAGGTAGACGCCGGCCTTGACCATCGCGGCGGCGTGCAGGTACGCGGAGACGGGGGTGGGGGCCGCCATCGCGCCGGGGAGCCAGAAATGGGTGGGCACCAGTGCCGACTTCGAGGTCGCCCCGGCCAGGGTCAGCAGGATCGCGACCAGCAGGAAGGGGCCCCAGTCGGCCCAGACCGGGGAGGCGAGGATCACGGAGATCCGCATCGACCCGGTGGCATTGGCCATCATCAGCAGCCCCACCAGCATCGCGAGGCCGCCCGCAGTGGTGGAGATCAGCGCGTTCATCGCTGCGCGACGGGAGGACTGCTTCTCCTGGTAGTGCCCGATCAGCAGGTAGGAGAAGACGGTGGTGAGCTCCCAGAAGACGAAGAGCACCATGATGTCGTCGGCCAGGACCAGCCCCACCATCGCTCCGGCGAAGGCGGTGAGCACACCGGCGAAGCGCCCCAGGCCCGGCTCGGTGTCCTTGAAGTAGCGGGCGCAGTACAGCAGCACCAGGGCGCCGATGCCGGTGGCGATGAGACCGAGCACCCAGGAGAGGGTGTCCAGGCGGAACGCGAGATCGATCCCCAATGACGGGATCCAGGGCACCACCACGTCGACGGGCGACTCGGCCAGGGCGCGCGGGTCGAAGGTCGCCAGCCAGATCGCGCTGACGGCCGGCACGATGGCCAGCAGGAAGAACGCATTGCGCCCCATCGCCCGTACCAGGAGCGGCCCCAGGAGCGCCGCCGCCAGATGGGCGAGGAGCACAGTGAGCATGCGGTCTCCGTCCAGGGGCGGGGGAAAGGGGCCAGGAACATCTTAAAGGACGCGAGCTGGACAGATGATCGTTCCCGGAGCGTGACTCGCCCGTCACCTGCTGTACCGCTCCCGGTGACGAATCGGTCACCCTGCTCCGTAGAGTGCTCTCATGGCCCAGTCCCCAGGATCCTCTGCCTCCTTCCCCGACGCCCTGCCCGGCTCCTCGGGCCCCCCGCCGCGCTCGCTGCGCCGGGCGGTGACCTCGTTCGTGCTGTGGGACGGCGGCATGTCCGCCTTCAGCTCGGTGATCCTCACCTTCGTGTTCGCGACCTATGTCGCCAGCGGGGTCGCCTCGGCCGACGCGGTGGGCGAGGAGGCGGTCAAGGCCGCACAGGACCACGGCTCCCGGGTGCTGACCACCTGGCAGTCGATCGGTGCGGTCGCGGTCGCGCTGCTGGCGCCGCTGCTGGGCAACCTCGCCGACCGGGGCGGGGCCCGCAACGCCCTGCTGCGGATCTTCACGCTCGCGACCGTGGTCACCATCGCCCTGATGCCCACGGTGAGGATGGATTCCGACTACCTGGTGTGGGGCGCGATCCTGATCGCCCTGGCGGTGGTGTTCAGCGAGCTGGCCGGGGTGTTCGTGAACTCCGTGCTGCCGGAGATCTCCACGCCGGGCCATCGCGGGCGGGTCTCGGGGACGGCCTGGGCGGTCGGCTACTGGGGCTCGATCGTGTGCCTGGCGGTGGTGCTGCTGGGCTTCGTGATGCCCGGCACGGGCCTGCTCGGCATCACCGGGGACGACGGCTGGAACTATCGCGCGATCACGATCTTCGTGGCGCTGTGGATCCTGGTGGGCACGCTGCCGCTGATGCTGTGGGCGCCGCGGCATCCCGCACGGGTCCCCGCGGAGAGTGCGGAGAAGTGGAACCCGTGGCAGGGATACCGGGATGTGATCCTGCGGGTGGTGCGAGCATTCCGCCAGGAGCCGGTGATGCTGCAGTACCTGGTGGCCTCCGCGATCTACCGCGACGGCCTGGGTGCCGTCTTCTCGATCGCCGGCGTGCTGGCCGCGAACGCCTACGGGTTCTCCACGGTCGAGGTGATCATCTTCGGCATCGTCGCGAACCTGGTCGCCGGCTGCGGGGTGTTCGTCGGCGGCCGGCTGGATGACCGGTTCGGCCCTCGGCCGGTGATCATCGGCGGCTGCCTCGCGATCGTGGTGCTGGGCCTGGTGGTGCTGTTCTTCTCCTCGACCGCGGTGTTCTGGGCGGCCGGGCTGACCATCTGCCTGTTCGTCGGCCCGGTGCAGTCCGCCTCGCGGAACCTGCTGACCCGCCTGTCGCAGCCGGGCCGGGAGACCGAGAACTTCGGGCTCTACGCCACCACCGGCCGCGCCCTCGGGTTCCTCGGCACGGGCGCGTTCTCGCTGGTGGTCTGGATCTCCTCGGACACCCGCACCGGGATCCTGGGGATCGTGCTGGTGCTCGCCCTGGGCCTGCTGGCATTCGCGCCGATCAAGCTGGGGGCGGCCGGTCGCCCGGCCGCCTGAGCGGCTACTGGATCAGGTCCTGCGGGTCCACGAGGAATCCCTCGAGGTCCACGATGTACCCGCCCACGGCCTCCTGGATCGCCCCCGCGATCAGGCCGATCCGGCCATAGGCCGCACCCCAGCGGGCCGTGGTCTCCTCGTCGGGCCGCTCGACCTCGCCCTCCGCCTCGTCCAGCGGCAGGTGCACGATCTCGTAGTCTACGGCGTCCTCGAGCCAGCTCACGGCACGCAGGGCGACGGGCCGGGAGCTGAGCCCCACCCGCACCGAGATCAGGTCCTCGCCCGGCAGCGGGATGCTGAGGCTGTACCCGGCGCGCGGAGCGTCCTCGGGCACGCGGTCGAGCTCGGCCTCGGGCTCCAGCGGGGCGATCAGCTGTGCGAACGACTCCGGGGCAAGGGCGTGGGAGCTGATCACGGTGAGGTCGCGGACATGGAAGGGATGGGGCTCCAGGCGCACCCCGGAGTCGGTGACCACGGCCCCGTGCAGTCGGCGCCCGAGGGACCAGGCGAGGTCCAGGGCGGAGCGCTCGGGGCCGAAGGGCAGCCCCTCGGGGAAGGCGCGGGAGTAGCCGTGGGAGTCGTCGAGCCCCGGGGTGGGCGGGTCCTCGCGCACCTGCGGCACGTCCAGGTCCCAGCGGCCGGCCCCGCGGGGACCGGTGTCGGGCAGCAGGTAGGCGTCCTCGCCGAGGTGGATCGAGCCGTCCTCCTCCGCCTCCGCCTCCGGGATCACGTTGCGGACCATGGTCAGCACGGCCTCGGGCGCGGTGTCGCGGGGCAGCTGCAGCCGGTGGCTGGTGCGGGGGGCGGATTCGAAGGCGCCGGGGTCCAGGGCGGTCACTGGTCCTCCTCCACGGGCTCGAGCGGGATGCGGGTGCGATGGAAGTTCAGGGCGGAACGGGAAGCGGTGGGTCCGCGCTGGCCCAGGTAGCGGTTGAGGTTCCCGGCGCTGCCGTAGGGGTTCTGCGCCGGGCTGCTGAGCCGGAAGAAGCACAGCTGGCCGATCTTCATGCCGGGCCACAGCGCGACCGGCAGGGTCGCCATGTTCGACAGCTCCAGGGTGATGTGGCCGCTGAAGCCGGGGTCGATGAAGCCGGCCGTGGAGTGGGTCAGCAGACCCAGCCGGCCCAGCGAGCTCTTGCCCTCCAGTCGGGCCGCGATGTCGTCCGGCAGGGTGATCCGCTCGAAGGTGGACGCGAGCACGAACTCCCCCGGGTGCAGCATGTACGGCTTGTCCGGCTCGACGGTGACCAGGCGGGTCAGTTCGGTCTGCTCGATCGCGGGATCGATCATCGCGTACTTGTGGTTGTCGAACAGCCGGAAGAATCGGTCTATGCGGACATCGACGGAGGCAGGCTGGATCATCGGGGCGTCGAAGGGGTCCAGCCGCACCCGGCCCGCATCGATCTCTAGACGGATATCGCGATCGCTCAGCAGCACACCGATCAGGGTAGCCGCCGATCCCTGGGACGCGACATGCCGCCCACGGCGCCGACTCCTCGCGATCCCGCCGCGCGCCCTCGACACGGCGGGACGTGACCTGCGGGACGTGATCTGCGCCGGACAGCTCGCATCACGGTGTCATCTCGGGGTATGGTGGTCGACGTTCGCCACCCGGACCACCCTCCTCGGAGGCCCGGCCCGGAGCTCGGCGCAACGCGCGGGTGTAGTTCAATGGTAGAACTTCAGCTTCCCAAGCTGATAGCGCGGGTTCGATTCCCGTCACCCGCTCTGCGCGGAACCGCAGGCCGTCGGCCTGCGGTTCCTGCATATCCGGGTGGGGTGCTGCTGGCGCTCCACCACAGCGCCGATATGTGAGAATTCGCCATGCCCAAGATCATCGGAGGGTCGCTCGAGGAGCACCGGGAACGCACGCGGGACAAGATCTTCGCGGCGCTGTCCCGTCTGCTGGAAGCCCGTGACTTCGACTCGGTCACCTTCTCGAGCATCGCTCACGAGGCGCAGGTGGGCCGTACCGCGATGTACAACCACTTCCCCGACAAGGAGACCCTCCTGGTCGAGTACGCGATCCACGAGACCGCGGGCTACATCTCCCGGCTCAGCGAGGGGGTCGACGGCGCGGAGTCGCCGCGCGAGGGGATCCTCCGGTACATCGCGACGCAGCTGGAGCTGGCGGCGTCCTTCCAGTCCTTCCACATGCCGCACTCCTCCAGCCGCGGCTCCCTCTCCCCGCAGACCGCCGCCCGGATGCGCGAGCACGTGGTGATGATCGAGGACGTGCTGCGCACGATCATCCGCGACGGCATCGCCAGCGGTGACTTCTCCGGCGGCATCGACGTCGATGCGACGGTGCGGGTCATCAACGGTCTGCTGGTCAGCTCGAGCGCGCGCCGCTTCTCCCGACCCGCCCTCGAGGCCTTCGTGCTGCGAGGGCTCGGCGCCGACGTCTGACGGCAGCGCCGAGGTCTGACGGCGGCGGCGGCGCCGCAGCGACCCCGCCGTCGCAGCGGCTCCGCCGTCGGGGGCAGGCTCCTCAGCGGCCCTGCTCTTCGTCCTCCCAGGACATGGAGTCCAGGGTGTCGCCGGTGTCCTCCTGGGGGCGGGAGAACAGCGGCGTGGAGAGCTCCCCGTGCGAGTCCTCGAGGTCGATCTCGGGAGCGGTCGCGGCGATCACCCAGCTGGTGCCGGCCACCAGGATGCCCAGCAGCGCGACGCCCCACAGCAGGTACTCGCTGGTGTCCGCGGCATACAGGGAGACCAGGGAGCTGACCGAGACCGCCGCGATCTGCGAGGTGACCAGCATCATCGGCAGCGCCATGCCGCCGATCGCCCCGCGCAGCACCCCGGTGAGGACCGCGCCGTTCAGCGCCCCGGAGTGGGCCCAGGAGCCGGGACCGCCGTACCGGCCGGCCTCGATCACGTCGGTGGCTCCCTCGAGCACGGTGGAGGTGGCCAGGGTCCACAGGCCGAGCCCTGCCGCGACCACGACCACGCCGATGACCACCCCGGGCAGGGCGGCCGCCCCGAGGCCGAACCCGGCCACGATCGGGGTGAGCACCCCGATGATCACGGGGGTCGTGGCACCGCGGCGCACGGCCGGGGGCAGCTCGTCCATCCGCACCTCGCGGCCGCCCTCGAGCACGGCGGCACGGGTCTCGACGACGCTGCGGGCTCCCGTGCGTCGAGCGGAGTCCAGCAGCGAGGCGATCACCAGCAGCATGGCGACCATGCCCAGGGCGATCCCGGCCAGCACCGGCAGCGCGGTCGGGGTCAGGGCGTGGAGGGCACGGTCCTGCCAGACGGTGCCGGCGCGGGGCGCGACCTGGATCGCGGTGACCACCGGGCCGAGCGCACCGAGCGCCGGGAGCACCGCCGCGAGCAGGAGGGCGGTGCGGGGGGCGAGCGCCGCCCCGGCGGCGGCGGAGCGCAGGGCCGGATCGGTGCCGGGCTCCTCGAGCAGCGCGGGTGCGGCGAGAGAGCCGGCGAACCCGGCGGCGACCACCAGGGCACCGAGGCCGGCGTGGACCAGCAGGGCGAGGGCGAGTCCGGGCACGCCGGCGCTGAGCACGCTGAGCACGGTCGCGGCGAGGACCACCAGGGCGAGGGCCCCGGCGGCGGTCAGAGCGGTCGAGCCGAGCGCCGCGACGACGCCGAGCGGCCCGCCGGTGCGGCTGGTGCGCGCGGCCCGCAGCACGGTGCTGCGATGGCGGTCCGCCGCGGTGCCCACCAGCAGCGCGGCAGCCAGGGCGATCACCACGCCGAGGCCGAGGGCGCCGGCGGTGACCGCGCTCGGGGAGGTCTGGTACAGCGCGAGGATGTCGATCAGGGCGCCGGAGTAGGTGGAGTCGTCCGCGGCGGAGAGCCACTGCGACATGTCCGCCCCGGCGGTGAGCAGCTGCTCCTCGAGGTCGGCGCGGGGCACGGGCTCGCCCCCGGTCACGGCGGCCTCGCTGATCTGGTCCAGGCCCACATGGGAGAAGCGCAGGTCCTGGTAGGCGCTGGGCAGCCAGAGCGCGGCGGCGACCGTCATGCCCACCCCGCCCAGCACGGCCGGGACGATACCCGCCAGTCGCAGCGCGGCGCTCTCGCGGCCCTCGGCGGCGATCCGGGGCAGCACGGCTCCGGCGGCGGCGGTCAGCAGCGCGACGCCGAGGCCGAGCAGCACCACGAGGATCCCCTCCCCCGCCAGCACCGGCACGCCGAGCAGGACGCCCATGGCGGCGAGCGCGAGGGTCACGGCGACGATGTCCGCGCTGCCGGCGGCGCCGCGTCGGAACATGCGGGCGATGCGCAGGTGCGGGGTGCCGAGGTTGGAGTCGTCGTCGACCCTCAGCTCGTTCTCCTCCGCGCCCACCAGGAGCGCAGAGGAGGTCGCGGCGGTGTCGATCGAGGAGACGGCGGCGCGCAGCGCGAGGGCGCTGAGAGCGGCACCGGCGGCGAGGGCGACCAGCCCGGAGGAGGCCAGCTCCTGCATGAACCACAGGATGATCACCACCGGCAGGATCGCGAGCGCGAGCGCCCCGGTGACGGTGAGCCCGCCCAGGCGCGGGACCCAGGCGGCGCGCGCCTCGGGCTCGATGCGCTGGACGGCGGTCTGCAGCGCGAGGCCGCGCCAGGCCGCGAGGAGGCCCACCAGGATGCCCACCAGCATCATCGCCGAGCGCAGGATCCGGATATCCGTGGAGCCGGGCACCAGGTAGAGCAGCAGCAGGGCCGGGACCCCGACCCACAGCATCACACTGCCCGCGGCAGTCAGGTGCGCCCCCAGCCAGCGACCCTGGGCGCCGTCGTGGCGCTGCTGCGGGTCGGACCCGGAATCCGACCCGCCCGTGCCGGACCTCACGCCCTTCCCGCTCTTCTCGACCTTCTCGGCCCTCACCTTCTCGGTCTTCGCGCTCTTCTCGCTCCTGCCGGAGGTCTCGAGCTTCGCGGTCCGCCGTCTGCGCTTCTCCTCCGCGGCATCGGCGTCGTCCGCAGCGTCGGAGTCGTCCGCGTCGACTGCGTCGTCCTCGTCGTCAGCGTCCTCGCCCGCGGCCTCCAGGGCGGCGGGGCGCCCCAGCCGAGCCGGGATCACCGCCCCTGCGACCAGGGCGAGGATCGACAGGGTCGCGAGGACCAGGAGGGTCACGGCGATGTCGTCGCCGAGGGGGAAACTGGTGATGAGATCCACGAGGGTGCAAACTTCCGACGACGACGGGTTTCAGACGGGCACGATGAGGCGGTGCCCGGTGGTCAGGCGGTCAGCCGAGCTGGGTCAGTCCAGCAGGGACAGGTCGAGCTGCGCGGGCGCGCCGTCGACCAGCCGGATCGGCACGCCCCAGTCCTGCTGGTGCATGTGGCAGGCGGGGAACTCCACCGCCGGATCCGCATCGCAGGACGCGGCCCGGGCGCTGATGTGCAGCACGCCCTCGCGGTACTCCGGGTCCAGCTCGATGGTCCGGCTGAGATCCGTCTGCACTCCCCCACCGGACCGGAGCATACCGGCCGGGGTGGTCGAGATGGTGACCTGGGTCGAGGGTCCGAGGGAATCGTCCAGCTTGTGCCCCTCGGGCGGGGTGAACAGCACCTGCACCTCGACCGCGCCGGGCGCGATCTCGGTGACGGGGCGCTCGGAGCGCTGCGCGCCGTGGTCGATGATCCGCTCGGCGGCCTTCGCCACCGGCACCCAGGTGACGCGGTGCGCCCCGGACTCGACGACGATCAGCTGTCCGATCCCGTCGACCGGGGGGCCGACGATCGCCCCCGAGGGCTCGTCGAGATCGGTGGCGACGGTGACGACGGTGACCCTGCTGTCGGCCCCGGCATCGGCTCCCGCACCGGCGTCCGCGCCCCCGCCGGCGCCGTCCTCGCCGGCCTCGTCCTCGCCGAGGTCGATCAGGCGGATCGCGCCGTTGTAGGTGTCGGCGACGGCGATGCGACCGTCGGGCAGGGCGGTGACGCCGAGGGGATGCTGCAGGCGGGCGTCCGCGGCGGCGCCGTCGACGTGGCCGAAGTCGAACAGCCCCAGGCCGACGACGGTGCTGACCAGCATGGTCTGCGGGTCGATGAGGCGCACGGCGGAGGACTCGGAGTCGGCGACCACCAGGCGGCCGTCGGCCAGCTCGTCGATGCCGGAGGGCTGGGCCCACCAGGACTCGACCGCGGGGCCGTCCACGAGGCCCTCCTGGGTGGTGCCGGCCAGGACCAGGAGCGCTCCGGTGACGGGGTCGAAGGTCCAGATCTGGTGGATCCCGGCCATGGTGATCACGGCGCGGCCGAGGGCGTGCGACCAGGTGAGGTCCCACGGGGTGGACAGGGCGAAGCTGCGGGCGTCGCCCTCCCCGCGGGGCAGCGGATCGCCCTGCATCCACTGCTCGCCGGTGCCGGCGACGGTGGTGACCTCGGTCGCGGTCCGGGAGCGCAGCAGGCGATCCTGTCCCACCTTCACCCCGCGCAGCAGGTGGTTGGTGGTGTCGGCGACCAGCAGGTCGTAGCCGACCTCGGCGACGATGTCGTGCGGGAGGGCGAGCACACCGTTGGGCTCGGTGAACTCCGCGGTCTCCGCGTCGCCGTCGGAGCGTCCGCGACGGCCGGCGCCGATCACCTCGTCGACGGTCACGCCGTCGTACTCGAAGACCACCAGGCGGTGCTGGGCGGCGTCGCTGACCACCAGGCGGCCGTCGGGCAGGTTCGCGAGCTTGGAGGGGTAGCGCAGGGTGGAGGGGGTGCGCTCGGCGATCACGGTGGGGGCGTCGCCGCGGCGCAGGGAGCCGTCCGCCTCCCCCTCGGCGACCAGCTTCGCGACCAGCTCGTCGAGGTTCGCGGCATGGCCCTCCCCGGAGAGGTTGCCGGCGATGCGGCCGTGGGTGTCCAGCACCATCAGGGTGGGCCAGGCCCGAGCGCCGTACTCGGTCCAGGTCTTCAGCTCGGGGTCGTCGATGACCGGATGGGTGACGTCGTAGCGCTCGATGTTGGCGGCGAGGGCATCGGGGTCCTTCTCGAACTCGAACTTCGGGGAGTGGACGCCGATGACCACCAGCTCCTGGTTCCACTTCTCCTCGAGCGGGCGCAGCTCCTCCAGCACGTGCAGGCAGTTCACACAGCAGAAGGTCCAGAAGTCCAGCAGCACGATCTTGCCGCGCAGGTCCTCGAGGGTGAGATCGACCCCGCCGGTGTTGAGCCATCCCCGGCCCCGGAGCTCGGACCCGTGGGGGCGGTCGGTCAGCGGCTGGGCGTCGTCGGTCGAAGTGGTCATGGGGCCCAGTGAACACCGGGACCCTGGAAACTGGCCAGCCGGTCCATCATGAGGCGGCACGAACTCCTCCGCGGGGTGGCGTCGATCACCAGGTGGTGATCCAGGCGGCCAGGTCGGGATCGAGGAGCGACTCGAGCACGAGGTCCGCCTCCGGGACCCCGCCGCCGGGGGTGGGGATCGCGATCAGCCGCATCCCGGCGTCCCGCGCGGCGCGGGCCCCGGTGCCGGAGTCCTCGAAGGCGAGACAGTCCGCGGGATCGATGCCCAGCTCACGGGCCGCCGCCGCATACATGTCGGGGGCGGGCTTGGGGCGCTCGACGGTGTCGGAGGCCTGGAGGGCCCGGAAGCGGTCGCGGATCCCGGCCGTGCCGAGCTTCTCCTCGAGCGCGGCGAGCCACGAGTTGGACGCGCAGGCCAGCGGGACCCGGGGCCCGGCCGCGGCGAGCACCTCGAGGGCGCCGGGCATCAGCCGGACCCCGCCGCGGAGCTCCTCGTCGAAGGCGCTGCGCAGATCGGCGAGGACCACGTCGGTGCTCGCCTCGGCCCGGGCGGCGATGATCTCGGCGGCCGCTTCGATGGTGGAGCCGTGCAGGGCGTCGTCATCGGCGGGCAGGAGCTGGGCGCGGTGCTGGGCGACGACGACGTCCTGCGTCGCGCGCCAGACGCTCTCGGTGTCCAGCAGCAGGCCGTCGCAGTCGAACACCACCGCGCGCGGGGTCCAGTCGCCGAACGCCTCGGCGAAACGCTGCGGGGAGTCGGGGGTCGGGGCGGGATCGACGGTCATCGGGTGTGCTCCCAGCTCGCGATCCAGGCGGCCAGCACCGGATCGTCCAGGCTCGCGATCGCGCGGGGCGCGGGTGGCTCCTGGCCGGGCACGGACGGCACCACGATCAGCTGCAGCCCGGCATCGCGCGCGGCCTGCGCTCCGGTCTCGGAGTCCTCGAAGGCGAGGCAGTCCGCGGGATCGCCGCCGAGCCGCCGGGCACCCTCGAGGTACATGTCCGGGGCGGGCTTGGGGGCGGTGACGTCCTCGACGGCGATGCTCGCATCGACCAGGTCGTCCAGGCCCGCGGAGGCGAGCTTGCGGTCGAGCATCTCCCGGGGCGAGTTCGAGGCGATCGCCACGGGCTTCCTCGCGGCCACCGCCCGGACGGTCTCCATCGCGCCGGGCAGGGGCTGCTCGCCCGTGCCGAGGGTCGCACGGTACCGCTCCAGCAGCTCCTCGCCGACCACCAGCGGGTCCTTGTCGATCAGCTCTGCGATCGCGGCGACGACCACGGTGGCGGGGCGGCCGGTGATCGAGCGGCGGGTGGCGGGATCGAAGCTCGCCCCGTGCGCGGCGAGGTACTGCTGCTGCATCTCGACCCAGCGGGACTCGGTGTCCAGCAGCAGCCCGTCGCAGTCGAACACCACCGCGACGGGCTCCCAGGCCGGGGGCCAGTCGTCCAGCGGAGAGGGCGGCAGGGGCACGGGCGGGAAGCTCATGCTCCCAGGGTATCCACCCGGCCCCGCCGCCGCCCGCAGCTCGCGCGCAGTGCTCTCAGCTCGCAGCGGCCAGGCCCCGCTCGAGGTCGGCGAGGATGTCGTCGATGTGCTCGATGCCCACCGAGAGGCGCACGAAGCCGGGGGTGACGCCGGCGGCACGCTGCTCCTGCTCGGAGAGCTGGGAGTGGGTGGTGGTGGCCGGGTGGATCACCAGCGAGCGCACGTCGCCGATGTTGGCGACCTGGGAGTGCAGGGTCAGGGCCTCGACGAAGCGCCGCCCGGCCTCGAGACCGCCGGGCAGCTCGAAGCCGAGCACGCTGCCCGCGCCGCGGGACAGGTAGCGGTCCGCGACCTCCTTGTACGGGGAGGAGGGCAGGGATGCCCAGGTCACCGTCGAGACGCGGTCGTCGCCGGTGAGGAACTCGGCGACGGCGTGGGTGTTCTCGAGATGGCGCTCCATCCTCAGCGGCAGCGTCTCCAGGCCCTGCCCGATCAGGAAGGCGTTGAAGGGCGAGATCGCCGGCCCCAGGTCGCGCAGCAGGTTGGTGCGGGCCCGGGTGGCGAAGGCGCCGGGCACATCGGCGAACACGAGCCCGTTGTAGGACTCGTCGGGCTCGGTGAACTGCGGGTACTTCGCGGCGTGGGCACGGAAGTCGAAGCTGCCGCCATCCACGATCGCGCCGGCGATGGAGGTGCCGTGGCCGCCCAGGAACTTGGTGGCGGAGTGGACGACCACGTCCGCCCCGTGCTCGAGGGGCCGCAGCAGGTACGGGGTGGCGACGGTGTTGTCGACGATCAGCGGGGCGCCCGCGGCATGGGCGATCTCGGCGAGTGCGGCGAGATCGGGGATGTCCTGCTGCGGGTTGGGGATCGACTCGACGAAGAACGCCTTGGTCCGCTCATCTGCCACGCCCTCCCACGAGGAGGTGGTGCCGGGCTCGGAGACGAAGCGGGCCTCGATGCCCAGCCGGGACAGGGTGTGCTTGAAGAGGTTGTACGTGCCGCCGTAGAGGCTCGGGGAGACCACCACGTTGTCCCCGGCATCGGCGACGTTCAGGATCGACAGGGTGATCGCGCTCTGCCCGGAGGCGAGCAGCAGGCCGGCCGCGCCGCCCTCCAGCGCCGCGATCCGGTCCTCGACCGCGCCCTGGGTGGGGTTGGTGATGCGGGTGTAGATCGGCCCGGCCTCGGTCAGCGCGAAGCGGTCCGCGGCGGACTGCGTATCGGGGAAGACGAAGCTGGTGGTCTGGTAGATCGGCAGGGCGCGGGCGCCGGTGTCGCCGTCGGGGACCTGGCCGGCATGGATCGCGAGGGTCTCGAACTTCTGGGTCTGGTCGCTCATGCCCCTACTGTGCCCGCTGCGTGTCCTGCGAAGAAGCTTCATGAACGAATGTGGACCGCTCGCCCCGGCGGCGCCCGGCTCAGCGGGCCCCGTCCCCCGCTCCCTCGAGCTCGAGCACCTCGCCCTGCCAGCGTCGACGTAGCCACCGGTCGTGCGAGGCGATCAGCACGGTGCCGCCCCAGTCCTCGAGCGCCGCCTCCAGGCGGGTCGCGGTGATCAGGGCCAGATGGTTGGTGGGCTCGTCCAGCACCAGCAGCTCGGGCGGATCGGCGAGGATCGCGGCGAGCATCACCCGGCGCAGCTGGCCGCGGGAGAGCTGGGTGAGGGGCCGATCGAGGTCGCGGGGGTGGACGAGCCCGAACAGCTCCGGGCCGCTCCCCTCCGAGCTCCCCTCCCGCGCACCGAGCTGCTCGCGCACGGTCCGGCCGGGCGCGGCCTCGTCGTCCTGGGCGAGGTGGCCGATGCGCAGGGAGGCGGGACGGCTGACCGTGCCCGCCGCGGGGGTGAGCCGGCCGGTGAGCACGTCCAGGAGAGTCGACTTGCCGGAGCCGTTCGCGCCGGTGATCAGCAGACGCTCCCCGGCGGAGAGCGAGACCGACACCGGCCGCAGCCGGCCCGGGATCGCCACCTGGCTCGCGGCCAGCAGCACGGTGCCGTCCCCGCCCCGGGGCGCGGCGGGCAGGCCGGTGAAGTGCAGCTCGGCCGGGGGCTTGCGGATCTGCTCCTGCTCGAGGGTCTCCAGGCGGTCGCGCACCTCGGTCAGGCGCCGCGAGACGGTCTTGGCGTTGCGGTCGGCGTAGAACTTCTTCGCGGCGCGGGCCTCGGTGCGGGGCGCTCTGCCCTCATGACCCACGTGCGCGGCGTCGCGGACGGCCTCGCGCAGCCGCTTCAGCTCCTGCTGCTCGCGGCGGTACCGCTGCTCCCAGCGGTCACGGGCGTCGAAGCGGGCCAGCAGGTAGTCGCTGAAGCCGCCGGTGTAGGTGCGGGCCCCGCCGGGCTCCTCGGCGAGGCCCTGCGGGGCGGGGTCGAGATCGATCTGGGCGCGGGTCGCCTCGTCGAGGAACGCCCGGTCGTGGCTGGCGATCAGCACCGGGCCGGGGTGGGCGGCGATGGTCTCGGTGAGGAAGCGGGCTCCATCCTCGTCGAGGTGGTTCGTCGGCTCGTCCAGCAGCCAGGTGGTGGGGCGCGCGATCAGGAGATGGGCCAGGGCGAGCCGTTCGCGCTGGCCGCCGCTGAGGCGTCCGATCTGCTGGGTGGGCCCGTGGTCGTCGAGATGGAGCTCGGCGAGCACGATCTCGGCGCGGCGCTCGGCGTTCCAGACGTCGGCGAGGGTCGCCGCGGCGAGCAGCTCGTCGTACTGCTGCGTCGTCTGCGGGGACGGCTGTGCGGCGAGCGCTTCTCCGGCGGCGGTCAGCTCGCGCTCGATCCGGCGGGAGCGGGACAGGGCGTCGTCGATGACAGCACCGAGCGTCGTCCTCGGATCGGCGGGGAGCTCCTGGCGCAGCAGGCCGAGGGGGCCGGGCGCCTCGACGCTGCCGGCGTCGGGCGTGCACCGACCGGCGAGGAGGTGCAGCAGGGTGGTCTTGCCGCTGCCGTTCTCCCCGAGCAGCCCGGTGGGGCGGCCGGCGGGGACGACGAGGTCGACGTCGGTCAGCACCCGGCGATCGGGGTAGGAGAAGGAGATGCCGTCGGCGCGCAGGTGCAGGCCTGCCGGGACGGCGACGGTCGAGGTGGGGGAAGCGGGCATGGATCAGCTCCGGGACGATCGTGGGGTCGTGGGGTCGGGGCGGATCAGATGCGCATGCGGCGAGCGTACGCGGCGCGGGCGATGGCGCGCGAGGGAATTCCCGCGCTGCGCGCTTCGTGTCCGGGGACGAGAGGCTCTGGTGGAGCGGGGCGCGATCGGCCAGACTCGGGGTATGAGCACTCCCCTCACCACCGTCAGCAAGCTCGCCGTCGTCGGAGCCGGTTCCGTCGGCTCCTCCGTCGCCTATGCCGCGCTGCTGCGCGGCTCGGCCCGCACCATCGCCCTGTACGACGTCGACACCGCGAAGGTCGACGCCGAGGTGCTCGATCTCGCCCACGGCAGTGCGCTGGCGGGCGGCTCGAGCGTGATCGGCGGGGATGACATCACCGCCGTCGCCGGGGCCGACGTGGTGGTGATCACCGCCGGCGCCCGTCAGAAGCCGGGGCAGACTCGCCTGGACCTGGCCGGCACCAACGTCGACATCCTCCGCTCCCTGCTGCCGCAGCTGCTGGAGCAGGCCCCGGACGCCGTGTTCATCCTGGTCACGAACCCGGCGGACGTCCTCGCCTACGCCGCGGCACGGATCGCCGGGCTCCCGGAGGGGCGCGTGATGAGCTCGGGCACGGTGCTGGACACCTCGCGCCTGCGGTGGCGCCTGGCGACCCGCCTCGGGGTCGCCGCGCGCAGCGTGCACGCCTCGATGGTCGGCGAGCACGGGGACAGCGAGTTCGGCCTGTGGTCCTCGGCGACCATCGGCCAGGTGCCGATCCGGCAGTGGCGGGACCCCAGCGGCGAGATCGCCCTGGACGAGGAAGCCCTGGCCACGCTCGAGCGGGAGGTGGCGGGGGCCGCGTATGCCGTGATCCAGGGCAAGGGGGCGACGAACCTCGCGATCGGCGTCGCATCGGCCCGGATCGCCGAGGCGATCATCCGGGACGAGCACGCGGTGCTGCCGGTCTCCACCCCGCTGAACGGCTGGCACGGATTCGACGACGTCGCGATGTCGATGCCGACGATCGTGGGCCGGACCGGTGCGGTGCGCCGCCTCGAGGTGCCGATGGACGAGCAGGAGGAGCAGCAGATGCGGGCCTCCGCGGAGGCGATGCGCACGGTGCAGGCGGACCTCGGACTCTGACGGCCTTTCTGTCCTGCCGGGGCGCTCCTGTCCGAGGGGGTCGCTCAGGAGCGCATCAGCTCGGCGACGGCCGCCGCCATCATCACCGGACCGCCCCCGTGGGCGAGGACCCGGCGCTCCGCATCCGGAGCGTGCCGGGCGAGCCCGGTGTGGATCACGATCGCGTCCGGCCGACGGGACAGGATGCCCTGCAGCTGCGCGGCCTCGCGATCGTCACCGCGCGGCCGCGCGGTGACGACGAGCAGGTTCGGGGCAGCCAGCGCATCGTGCGCGTAGGCGTGCGAATCCACGGCGATGCCCTGCCTGCGCAGCGCGGCGACCAGGTGCGCACCGGTGCCCGGGGTAGCGTCGACGGCAGCCTCGACGGGAGCACCGGCGACGGGCGCACCGGCGCCTCCCCCGGCGCGGACAGGAGCGGTCAGATCGATCACCGCGGCGGGTCGCAGGTCCAGCACGGCGCGGCGGGTCTCCACCGCGGCCCGGGCGATCCGCCCCGACACCTCCGCCAGGCGCTCCGCCGCGGGCGCCGGCTCGGGGGTGGGCAGCCATCGGCGGCGAGCGCGGAGGGAGCGCAGGATCCGCCGCGTCGCCCCCGACCGCTCGACGAGCAGCCCTTCCGGCAGCCGCCCGGACTCCTCCGCGGCCAGCAGCGCCGCGAGCGCTTCCTCGGTCGAGGCGGCGTCCGGGGGCAGCTCGAGCAGGTGCGCTCCGGCGGTCACCGCCTGCACCGCCGCCTCCCCCAGGCTGATCCCGGCCTGCCCCGCCGCGGTCTCCAGCCGGCCCGCGATGACGAGCCCGTGGTAGCCGCCGTGGCTGATCTGTTCCAGCAGCGCGAGCGCCCAGGGCGCGAGGGAGGCGCTGCCGGTCCCGAGCGCCGGCACGTCGACCGGGGCGGTGACCACGGCGTCCAGCCAGGGCGCGAGCTCCCACGGCGGCAGGTGGGTCCGCTCCAGCTCGGCCTGCCCGAGGCGGATGCTGCTCCCCTCGCCGCGCTGGATCGCCCCGATCCCGGGGAAGTCCCGGGCTCCGACCGCCACTCCGGCGTCCCGGATCCCGGAAGCCAGGGCGCGGGCATGCCGAGTGACCAGGTCGGGATCCTCCCCGACGGCGTCGGTCCCCACGGCGGGGTCCGGTCCGGCCGCGACGTCCAGCAGCGGCGTGGTGAGCAGATCGATGCCGCAGGCTGCGAGCAGGTCGCCGAGGGCGTCGCCGAGCTCCCGGGTGTCGTCGACGTCGTCGAGGACCCCGAGCGCCCGGGCCGAGGGCAGCAGCGGCACGGGGCCCCGCCCCGTCACCGTGGCGTCAGGGGGCACGTCCCGCGCGATGTCGGCGAGGTCGCGCAGCTGCTCCGAAGCGGACAGGGCCGGCAGGTCGAGCGGGGCGATCAGGAGTGCTGTTGCGTCGTCGCGTCGAGCCGCCATCGGGCCTCCTGCCTCGGTACGCTCCGGGGTGCACGGTCGGTGCGCCTGCGGGGCGCCGGCGCGCTGATCCCGCCGATTCTCGGAAGCTACCACGGACGGAGCCTTGCGCGGACACCCCTCCCCCGAGCCGGAGCAGGCACCGGATCCCACCCTCGAGCCCAGCCCGGACCCTGCGCCGGATGATCCCGCGCCGGACCCCGGTGGTCCCGCGCCGGACCCCGGTGATCGCGCGCCGGACCCTGCGCCTGCCGCCGCTCCTCCCCGGCGGACGCGCTCTCGTCGGCCGCGGTCACCTCGACCGCAGGCCCGTCGGCCGCGGGCTCGCCTGTCCCTGCGCGAGCGGCTGCTGTCGGAGAACCTGCGGATGCTGCTGTCGCTGGTGGCGGCGGTGCTGCTCGGCGTCGTGGTGATGCTGGTGCTCCCGCAGATGAACTACTGGTTCGCGGACACCGCGGATCAGGGCATCTCGCTACTGCTGGTGCTGGTGATCGTGGTGCAGTCGCTGTACAGCCTGATCTATGCGGCGCTGACCCATCACGCATTCGCGGAGCTGCCGCGGGTGCGGCTGGCCGCGGTGGCTCGCCTCACGCGCTCGAAGCGCTCCACCTGGCTGTACCGGAACGTGATCGGCCGGACCGGTCCCACCAGCGAGGTGCTGCAGCTGATGATCGTGGCGGCGCTCGCGATCGTGCTGCTGGCGACACGGCCGGAGGGGGTGCCGGTCTTCGTCCTGCTGCTGCTGACGGCGGCCAGCATCGTCACCACCTGGCTGGGCTCGGTGGTGTCGTTCAGCATCGAGTACCTCGCCGAGGATGCGCACGGGAACGCGTTCACGCTGCCGGGGACGTCGGGGCCGGACCGGCAGTGGGCGGAGTACCTGTACGGCTCGGTGCTGCTGCAGGCGTCGGCCGGCTCCACGGACATGGTGCCCCAGACGGCGGGGGCGCGCCGGCTGGTGCGCAGCCACGTGATCCTCGCCCACGTCATGAGCACGACGGTGATCGCGCTCGGGGTGTCGGTCGTGATCACCGCCGTCGGCTGAGGCGTCGGCTGAGGCGCGTTCAGGCGTCTAGGATGGGGTGAGTCTGCCCGCCGCTGAGCCGGGTGCCCGGGGAGCAAGGCCCGGCCACCGTGCGCGGCCCGACCCGGAAGGCCCTCGATGACCGACCTCCATGACCAGGTTCCCAACCGCGAGAAGGTGCTCGTCATCGGTGCCGGCCCGGCCGGTCTGGCCGCTGCCGCCGCGCTGCAGGCAGTGGGGCTGCCCTTCGACCTCGTCGATCGGGCGAAGCATGTCGGCGGGATCTGGAACCTGGATCGGGCGGACACCCCCGTGTGGCCGTCGCTGGAGATGGTCTCCTCGCGGACCTTCACCCAGTACGAGGAGATGCTGCAGCCGGTCTCCTACCCGGACTTCCTCAGCCCCGAGCAGATGGCGAAGTACCTGCGCGCCTACGCGGCGCGCCACCAGCTCACCGATCATTTCCGGCCCGGGGTCGAGGTGCGCTCCGCGCGCCCCTTCGAGGACGGCGTGTGGCAGGTGGAGCTGTCCACCGGCGAGATCATGATCTATCGCGCGGTCATCTCCGCGCACGGCATCAGCGAGCGCCCGCACCGGCCTGCCTGGGCCGCGGACGTGCCGAAGACCCTCCCGGTGATGCATGCGAAGGAGTGGGAGGGCGCCGACGGTCTCGAGGGTCGGCGCGTGCTGGTGGTCGGCTCCGGCCAGTCCGCGGCGGACATCGCCGTCGATGCGGCACGCCGCGCCCTGGAGGTGCGGTGGTCGATGCGGACCGGTCACTGGGTGGTGCCGCGCCGGATCGGCAGCACCCCGGGGGACGTCGCCGCGTCGCGGGAGCCGGCTGTGCTGGGTGCCCTGAACGAGAAGATCGCGGAGGCCGTGGTGTCCCGCGCCGCGGGTGATCCGGTGGCGGCGGGACTGCCGGAGCCGGAGGCCGGGCTGCTCGAGGATTCGGTGATCATCTCCGATGACGTGCTGGACCGGGTCCGTGAGGGCAGGATCTCCCCGATCGGTGAGGTCACCGGAGTGGTCGACGGTCAGCTGCAGTACACCGACGGGGCGGAGTTCGTCCCGGACCTGGTGGTGCTGGCGACCGGCTACCGCTCGGGCGCCGACCACCTGCCGGAGGACGTCGTGCCGCGCACGCCCACCGGTGAGCTGGACCTGTTCCTGGGGGCGTTCCCGCGGGGCCGGGATGATCTGGTGATCCTCGGCCAGCAGCGGGTCAGCGGCGGGGTGCTGCCGGTGCTGGTGCAGCAGGCGGACATCGCGGCGCTGATGCTGCGTGCGGTGACGGACGGCTCGGCGGCGGCGGATCAGTTCCGTCGGGCTCGCGGCGGCTCGGAGGCGGCGGTGCCGACTCCTGAGGAGCGTCGCCGGGGCCGGCTGGGCCGGCTCGGGAGCCTCTTCGGCGGGTCCGGTGCGTCTCGTTCCGGTGTGGCTCGTTCCGGTGTGGCTCAGAGCGGTGCGGCGCGAGCCGGATCGGGGCAGGCCCCGGCGGCAGAGGCGGCAGAGGCTGAGGGTCTGATCCCGTTCCGCGATCGCGATGCTCTGCTGGGCCGCCTGGAGACGGTGCGCACCCTCTTCGAATGAGGGTCGACGGTCCGCGAACGCGGGTCGACGGTCAGATGTAGTCGGCAGTCAGCTGTCGTAGCCGGCGAACAGCCGCCGTGCCGCACCGTCGACAGTCATGACACCGCCATAGGGCAGGATCCACTGCGGTCGTGTGTGGCCGAACGGCGGCCCGACGACGATCACGGCCTCCGGGTTGTACTTCTGGACGGTGCCGATCACGGTGTCGCGCTGTTCGGCGCGACGGACCCGGCGCTCCGCGGCAGGGGGCTGCACCTCGAAGCTCGAGGTCGGCGGCCGCGCGACCACGACGGCGTCCACGGCGGCGAGGATTCCGCGTTCGCCGAGGGCGCGCAGGATCCATCCGACCTCGCGAGGCGGGATCAGCTCCTCGGACGTCTCCACCAGCAGCACTCCCCCGGTGAGGAGGTCAGGGTCGGTGGGGAAGCGTCCCGCGGTGAGCACCCATTGCAGGACCTCGAGGCATCCGCCCCAGGTGCGGCCGGTCACGGATCGGGCAGGTCCGGCCCAGGTCCAGGGCTCGGTGGGCTCGCGCGTGCCGAAGTCGGTGAGCGCTCGGGGGTCGTTCCAATCGTGCCCGATGTCCTCGGACTCGCCGGGCTCGGTGATCTCGAGCTGCTGTCCTGTCAGCAGTGCGGCGCGGAGGGAGGCCTCGTGCACGGGATCGAGGTGGGGTCCCGGTCCGAGGTGCACCTGGGTGGAGCCTCCGTAGAAGCCGGGGATGCCGTGGCACCAGAGCCAGTTGAGGAGGTTGGTGTTGTCGCTGTATCCCAGGAACGGTTTGGGGTCCTCGAGCAGTGGCTCGGGATCGAGGAGGGGGATGACGGTGATCTGGTCCTCTCCCCCGATCGTGGCGATGATCGCTCGGATCTCCGGGTCGGCGAGCGCGGTGTTCAGGTCTGCCGCCCTCGCCTCGGGGGAGGCTCCGAGGGTCCGAGTGGTGGGGTACTCGACGGGGATGAGCCCGGTGCTCTCGTGGAGTCGTCGCATCGCCTGCTCGTGCACGGCGGGCGCGACGGCCGGTGCGGCGAAGGACGGTGAGACGACGGCGATCTTGTCACTGGGCCGAGCTTTCGGGACACGTCGGAACTCCATCGGGCGATCCTACGGTACTGGCTGAGGTTCCTTCGTCATGGCTGACGGCGGCGGCTGACCAGGCGGGGTCACTGCGTCGAGGACCACCGTGGTGAGGACTGCTGTGGTGAGGACTGCTGTGGTGAGGACCGCCGCGACACGGACTGCCGCCGCGGCGAGGAGCGGCGCCCTCCCGCCCCAATGCGCCGCGGGGATCGCGGCCGACGGGATGAGAGCTTCTTCCCCTCGCGTGACGTCGTGCCCGTCGGTCTCCCACGTGGCGTCGTGCCGGTCAGCTCGGGAGGTGGGAAAGCGGTCCGGACCGGGTCGAAGTCGATCGCGCCACGGCGTGCACTCTGCCCCAGGCGTGAGGTCCATTCGACGGTCTCACGGTGGCGGTCGGTGTCGGTGACGACGCGAGCGGTGAGCCCGGCGGACTCCTTCTGGTTGCAGTCGGCGGACAGTCCATTGCCGTTGCGCACAGAGGTCTCTCCCCCGGCGGCATGGGGATGGATGTGGTCGAGCTGGCGGATCGGGGCATCGCAGTACGGGGCCCGGCACGTCTGGTGGCTCCATCGGAGCAGCTTCGCCATCCCGGGTGGGAATGCACGACCTCGAGATTCGGCGGCGACGAGCTCACCGGTGCTCCGTGCGTCGTACAGGCTCCGCAATGTCATGGCGACGGCAGCGCCTCCCGTGCCGTCGGGGTCATGAGCATCGTGGGCGGCTTCGGCGCGCTGGATCGTCGCCAGCATCTCCTGCCGGATGTGCTCGTACGGCACGGGGCCGTAGCCCTCGATGGTGGCGGCATCAGCGTGGCCGGGAGCGAGCAGGGAGCGGTCGGTGATGATCACTCCGATGTCGACACCGCCCAGGTCGGTGCCGTCGAGCCGGCCCAGGAGCAGGTCCGCGAACAGTGCGACCATGATCGCCTGGTGTCCACGACGGTCCCCGGCAGCACGCAGCCGCTCTGCTTCCAGCGAGAGCTGCTTGCGGATGCGGGCGGCGTCGATGGCTGGCAGGACTGCGTGGATCTCCGCCATGCCGTGCTCCCGGCGACGCATCGTCACGCGAGACTTCTGCGCCGCCCGTGCATGACGCTCCGCCTCGCCCGCGGGGTCGAAGGTGTGCAGGGCGCGCTCCGCGGCTCCGGCCCACTCGTCCGGCCCGCACGCCTCGAGGCGGCCGAGGTGACCGGTGAGCACGGCGTCGACCTGCGATCTGACCTCAGGCGCGGCGACCGCCAGAGTGCGCGAGACTCGATGGGCGACCTGAGGGGTGACGCGACCCGAGGCCAGAGCGCGCAGCATCCCCGGCATGGACCGCACCAGGCGCCGGCAGGAGGCGAGCGACTGCCCGGCACCGGACACGGACTTCTTCTGGGCCAGTGATGCTTCGGCCCGCGCCACGCGGTGTGCCTGTGCAGCAGTCTCACCTCGCTCACGGACCTCCTCCGCGATCGCTGCTTCGAGGCGGACGATCGCGCGTGCCTGGGCGGCCTCGACCGCAGCGGTGAGCTCGCGCAGACCGACCATCATGTCCTTCACCTGCGAGGCGGGCATGAGGTCGAGGTCCTGCGCACCGTGGGTGCCGAGCTGGACCAGGACCGCACGTGCCGCGGCCAGATCGATGCCCGCCACGTCCAGCTGGCCGGGGCCCGCCACCACGTCGAGGTCCTCACGGGGCGAGGCACCCATATCGCCATGCTCCGAACTGCCCGGCGCACACGATTCCCCCTCGGAATGGTTCGCGTGCATCGCGTCACCATCCGAAGCGGAGTCCTCGTGCCTGCCCTGTGCCATGCCTTGATGATTCCACATCATTCCGCCGACGGGAAGTCCTTCACAAAAACTACTGATCGGTAGATCCGATTTATGGATAACCCGTCAGGGACGCGAGGGAAAAATCGCAGAGCGCATTATCACGAGGGTCCGACAGAGCAGCATCCCCGGCGCCCGAGTGTGGATAACTGCAGGCAATGTGGAGGATCGGCCATCCACAGCACCCAGGGCACTCGCGACGCCGGATACACAGACAGGGCATAGTGGCACAGTGCATTCCGCCATCACGAACGCACGAGAAGGGGGCGCGGAAGAAAGGCGCGAGATGAGGACGAGGAAAGGAGAACGGGAAAGAGGACCTGGAAGAACACAGAGAAGATCTCCGCCGACGACAAGGGTGATCGCACTATCCCCCTCCCCCCCCCGGAGTATCGAGCAGCGGGGCATGCCGCGATAGGCAGCACCGGGGCGGGGCGCGATGAGTCGGTGGTCGTCGGGACGGGGCGCGGTGAGGCACTGGATGCAGGAGTCATCCGTGCTGCGACAGATGCCCCGTAGCCAGCAGGGCTGCCCTCAGCCCCTTCCGGCGATCGCGCTCGAGCCGCATGGAGGTCGCGTCACTCCCGCGCGATCGCGCCGGACGCCCAGAGGTCGCGCCGTTCCCACTCGGGGGTCGCGCCGTTCCCGCCCGACGGTCGTATCAGTCCCGCTCGGGGGCCGCGGGCTCGCGGGGATCGGTGGCCGTGTGGGCTGTGCGGCGCCCCAGCTGGACGGCCTGGCTCACCGCCGTCACCGCGACCACTGCGAGCGCTGCGATGCCGCCACGCTGCTGGTCGGCGAGCGCATCGGGCCACCAGGTGCGACCGGTGGAGCCGAACCAGCTCGCGGCGACCAGGGTGTCGGTCAGTGCCAGCACGATCGCGGCGGCGGCCAGCACGGCGATGGCCGCACCCGCCACGAGCAGAGGCTTCGGTGCGGAACGGATCGCCCATGCGGCCGTGGTGCCGGCGATGATAGCGAGAGCCTGGAGCGCCAGATGCAGCGCATGCCCGTCGAGAGCCTCCCAGATCAGATACGGGCTGGCGTACGTCCCGATCACGGCGGTGATCGGCACCACCGCGACCAGGACGGGCACCCACCAGGAGCGCCTGCACACCGTGCCCACCAGGCGCGGGACCGCTCCGACGGTGCCGACGAGTCCGCCGACGGCGATCAGCAGCAGCAGATGCTGCAGCACATGGGCGGAGACCAGCACCTTGCTGTACACGTTCAGCGGGCCGCTGGTCAGCAGCACGAGCACGACCACAGCAGCGATCAGCCGGCCCGAGGCGGCCGCGGTGCGGCGAGGGGCGTTCGGTCGCCACCAGGCCAGCAGCAGCACGCAGGCCACCGCCATGCCGGCCGGGTCCGGGCGCCAGGAGGTGAGGATGCTGCCGAGGGTCGGCTCCGAAGGCAGCGGATATCCGCTCAGCACCGCAGCGGGGCTCGACTCGGGAACCGAGACCTCCGCCGGCGGGGGCGAGGAGCTCATCGCCGCCGCGAGCGCCACGGCCAGGCCCATCAGGGCGAGCTCGAGCAGGGCGAGGCGGCGATAGACCTGCGCGGAGCTGTTCGCTCCGCGGGCCCGAGCGCTCGCCAGGCCTGCGGCGATCTCCCGGCGCTGCATGGCACCCAGCACGGCGAGCGCCAGCAGCAGCACTGCCTTGGCGACCCCGAGCTGCACGTAGGCGCTGGTGAGGACCTCGGAGATGTCGTTCATCCGTACCCAGAGCGCCCACACCCCGCTCACGGCGAGGGCGATCCAGCAGATCAGCGCCAGGTGCGAGTAGCCGCGGACCACCCGCACGTCGTCCCGGGAGGAGGCCGGCAGCAGCTGCAGGATGGCCAGGCCGCCCGCCCACACGCCGACGGCGAGCAGGTGCACCATCATCGTCGAGGTGCCGACCTCATGGGTGTCGTCGCCCGCGGCGTGCCCGGTCATCGCCGCGCAGAACGCGACGGCGCCCAGCATGATCGTGACCGTGCGCGCGATGGCGACGGAGTCCCCGCTGACGGCCACGGTGGTGGCGGCCGCCGCCGAGGCCAAGGCGATCAGCAGCCAGATCCCGAGGTCGGTGCCCAGGAACACTCCCAGGTCGGAGCCGAAGCGGGGCGATCCCACCGGCTGCCCGGTCGCGATCGCATAGGAGAAGGCGAAGGCGGCGCCGCGGGCCACGGTGGTCCCGCCGGCAGCGATCGCCACCACGCCCATCGCACGGCGCCGGTCCTCCGCCACCCGCAGCAGCCATCCGGCCACCAGGCCCCCGCCGAGGGCCAGTGCAGCGGCGAGATCACCGATCATCGCCGCGATCGGGGCACCCCGGCGAGCGATCGCCCCGGCGTCCATCAGCACGGCGTTGCCGCCGGCGGCCGCTTCCGTCGCGATCACGGTGACCGCGGCGAGGCCCACCAGCGTGACGGCGACCGCGATCGCGGACAGCGGGTTCTCGCGGGCTGCGGCGACCAGCCAGGACGTCGGCGCGCTCGAGGACGGCTGCTGCGATGGTGCTCGGTGCGAGGAGGGCGCGCTCATCCGGCGGCCACCAGACCGATCCACAGCATCAGCATGCTCACGCCGATGGTGAGCAGGAGATAGCCGATGCCGGTCGCGGTGGTGCCGCGCCGGACCAGCGAGACCATGTCCGCCGCCGCGGTGGACAGCGTCGAGAGCCCGCCGCAGAATCCGGCGGACAGCAGCAGGTAGGCGAACTCGGCGGCGCCGGTGGCGGAGCCGAGACGGGCCACGACCGTTCCCAGCACCAGGCAGGAGAGGGCGTTCGCGACGAACGTCATCCAGGGCAGGACCTGCTCCGGGGTGCGCCCTTCGCCCGAGGCGGCCACGCGTCGCTCGTTCAGGTGCACGCCGAGCTCGCCGATGCCCCAGCGCGCCGCACTGCCGAGGCCGGCGCCCACCCCGACCAGCAGGATCGTCAGCAGGATCGCTCCGAGGTCCGTCATGAGTCCGCCCCCTTCCCCCGGCGGTTCGCGGAACCGTGGTCCGAGGAACTGTGGTCCGCAGGACTATGGTTCGGGTGATCGTGAGCGCCACGGTCGCGGGGCGCAGGACCGGGCGTCTCAGGGCTGCGAGTCTCAGGGCTGGGCGTCACAGGACTCTGAGGCGCAGGACTCTGCGTCGCGGAGCTGTGAGCTGCAGGACCGGGGCGGGAGGCAGCGCTCCGGGTGAGCCGGCGCATCCCCCAGCCACCGGCGAGCAGGCCGAGGACCACCGCACCGATCCCGCCCACGATCGTCAGCATCGCGTAGCCGAAGCCCGCCAGCGGGAAGTCGGCGCCGATCATCGCCGAGCCCTCCAGCACCACGGTGGACAGGGAGGTGAAGCCACCGCACACGCCGGTGCCCAGCAGCGGGAAGACCCAGGGGCGCAGGGACCGCACCTCGATCGCACCGATCAGCACGCCGAGCACGAGCGAGCCCAGCACGTTGACGCTCAGGGTCGACCAGGGGATCTCCACCAGGGTCGGGGTGGTCACCGTCGGTGCCATCAGGGCGACGGCCAGGCGCAGCACTCCGCCGAGCGCTCCCCCGGCGGCGACCAGCAGCGCCACTTGGTAGCGCGGCAGCGGCGCGTGGATCGGACCGGAGCCGAGCGTCGTCGCATCCACCAGATCCTGCTGGGTCAGCGCCGCCATCTCGACGGTCTGCATGCGCGGATCCTCGCGGCGCCGCGGCGGCGGGTTCGGGGTGGTGGTCACCGGGCCAGAGTACCGACGACGGCCGGGAGGACCGTGCGCCCGCAGCGCCGCGCCCAGGGGAAGGAGGTCAGCCCCACACCAGGCCCAGGGCCGGGTCCTCGAGCACGGCGGAGATGTCCCGCAGCAGCTCGGAGCCGAGCGCCCCGTCGATCAGGCGGTGGTCGAAGCTCAGGGCGAGCTGGGCGACCTTGCGGGGGACGATCTGCCCGTCGACGATCCAGGGCTTCTCCTTGATCGCGCCGACGCCGAGGATCACCGACTCCCCCGGGTTCAGGATCGGGGTGCCGGAGTCGATGCCGAAGACCCCGAAGTTGGTGATCGTGATCGTGCCCTCCCGGGTGTCGGACAGGGCCGTGCGGCCGGCGCGGGCGGTCTTGGCGAGGTCGTCGATCGCCTCCGCGAGCTCGCGCAGCGTCATCAGGTGGGCGTCCTTGACGTTCGGCACGATCAATCCGCGCGGGGTGGCCGCGGCGATGCCGAGGTTCACGAAGTGCTTGTAGACGATCTCCCCGGCAGTCTCGTCCCAGGAGGCGTTGACCTCGGGGTTGCGGCGGATCGCGACCAGCAGCGCCTTCGCGATCACCACCAGCGGGGAGACCTTGACGTCGGCCCATTCGCGGGAGGCCTTGAGCTGGGCGACGATCCTGGTGGTCGCCGTCATGTCGATCTCGTTGAACACCGTGACGTGCGGGGCGGTGAAGGCGGAGGCGACCATCGCCTCGGCGGTGCGCTTGCGGACCGAGCGGATCGGGACCCGCGTGGTGCGCTCGTCCCGGGAGATGCCGTGCAGGGGGCCGGCCTGGCCGGTCCCGCCCTGCATGGGCTGGTCCTTCACGGACTTCATGGTGCCGCCGAGTCCCGCGGGGGCCTGCGGAGCGTCCTCGGGGAAGTAGTCGCCGTCGTGGGATGCGGAGTGGGGCGCGGAAGTGTCGCCGGCGAAGGCGCGCTGCTGGGCGGCGCGCACGTCCTCGCGGGTCACGGTCCCTCCGGGACCGGTGGCCAAGACGTCGGACAGCGCGATGCCGAGGTCACGGGCGAGCTTGCGCACCGGGGGCTTGGCGAGGATCCGCTCGATGGGGACCTGCGGGTCATCGCCCTGGGCGGCGACCTTCCGACGCCGCCGCCGCGAGGTCGTGCCCGCGCTCGCGCCGTAGCCGACGAGGTTCTTGGGCTCGGCGCCCTCCGGGGCGGACGCCGCGGCGGGTGCTGCGTCGGGCTCTGCGGCAGTCGCTGTGCCGGGCTCCGGGGCCACCTCGGCGGCGGTCTGGGCGCCGTCGGCGGGAGGCTGGGCGCTCGGGGTGGGGGACGGCGCGGGGCCGCCGGCGGTGTCGATCTCGAGCAGCGGGGTGCCGACGGGGACCTCGTCCCCCGGCGAGACCAGGATCGCGGTGACGGTGCCGCCGACGTGGCTGGGCAGTTCGACAGCGCTCTTGGCCGTCTCCACCTCGACCACCGGGTCGTTGATCGCGATGGTGTCGCCGACGGACACCTTGATCTCGATGATCTCGGCCTCGGTGAGGCCCTCACCGGGGTCGGTGAGCTTGATCTGCACGATCTGCGGGGACGAGGAGGCGGAGCTCATGGCGCTGATCCTTTCACGCGGCAGGGGACGCCCGGCGGGGACGTCAGAGGGGGACGTCGGGGTGGGTCCTCAGTGCTCGAGCAGGCGGTCCACGCCGTCGAGTACCCGGTCCAGGTCAGGGAGATAGGCGTGCTCCATCCGCGCCGGCGGGTAGGGCAGATGGTATCCGCCGACCCGCAGCACGGGCGCCTCGAGATGGTAGAAGCACTGCTCGGAGATGCGGGCGGCGATCTCCCCGCCGAGCCCTCCGAAGACGGGAGCCTCGTGCACGATCAGGAGCCGGCCCGTGCGCTGCACGGAGGCGGAGATCGTCGCGAAGTCCACCGGGGACAGCGAGCGGGCATCGATCACCTCGAGGTCGATGCCCTCCTCGGCGGCGGTCTGCGCACTCTCCAGGGCCAGCGGGACGCTCGGCCCCCAGGCCAGCAGGGTCGCGTCGGAGCCGGGGCGGACCACCGCCGCCTCCCAGGGGGAGAGCTCGGGGCGCTGGTCGGGATCGACGTCGCCCTTGACCCAGTAGCGCTTCTTGGGCTCGAGCATGATGACCGGGTCCTCGGACTCGATCGCCTGGCGGGTCATCCAGTAGGCGTCCTGCGCGGTGGCCGGGGCGAGGAGGCGCAGGCCGGCAGTGTGGGCGAACAGCGCCTCGGGGCTCTCGGAGTGGTGCTCCACGGCCCCGATCCCGCCGCCGTGCGGGATGCGGATCACCAGCGGGAGGTTCACCCGGCCGACGGTGCGGTTGTGCATCTTGGCGACCTGGGTGGTGATCTGGTTGAAGGCGGGGAAGACGAAGCCGTCGAACTGGATCTCGACCACGGGCCGGTAGCCGCGCACCGCCAGACCCACGGCGGTGCCGACGATGCTGGCCTCGGCCAGCGGCGTGTCGACCACGCGCTGGGAGCCGAACTCGGCGTGCAGGCCGTCGGTGACCCGGAAGACGCCGCCGAGGGGGCCGATGTCCTCACCCATCAGCATCACGGAGTCGTCGGCGTGCATCGCATCGCGCAGCCCGGCGGTGATGGCCTTGGCGATCGGCAGGGTGGTGACGCTCATGCGGGCTCCTCCGTCCCGTCGGTGCCGTCGGTCTCGGCATCGCTCTCGTCCTCGCTCGCGAACTGGGCGGTGTAGGCGAGGTACTCCTCGCGCTCGGCGGTGACCAGGGGATGCGGCTCGGCGTAGGCGTGGTCGAACATCCGGACCGGGTCCGGGTCCTCCATGCCGTGGATGTGGTGGTGCAGCTGCATCGCGAGCTCGTGGGCCTCCTCGTCGCAGCGGGTCACGAAGTCCTCGTCGATCTCGCCGAGCTGCTCGAGGTGCCGGCGCAGGCGCAGGATCGGGTCCTTCAGCGCCCATTCCTGCTCCTCGTCGGAGGTGCGGTAGCGAGTGGCGTCGTCACTGGTGGTGTGGGCCGCCATGCGGTAGGTGACCGCCTCGATGAAGCGCGGCCCCTCCCCCGCCCGGGCGGCGTCCAGGGCCGAGCGCACGACGGCGGCGACGGCCAGGACGTCGTTGCCGTCCACCCGCACGGAGGGGATGCCCCAGCCGCGGGAGCGCTGGGCGAGCGGGACCCGGGACTGCACGCTGGAGGGAACCGAGATCGCCCAGTGGTTGTTCTGGGTGAGGAACACCACGGGCGCCTCGAAGGAGGCGGCGAAGGTGAAGGACTCGGAGATCTCGCCCTCGCTCGAGGCGCCGTCGCCGAACAGGGCCAGCACCGCGGTGTCCGCGGTGCGGTCGCCGGTGCCGACGACGCCGTCGCGCTGCAGACCCATCGCATAGCCCACCGCGTGCGGGCCCTGCGAGCCGAGCACCAGCATGTAGGGGTGGGTGCGCAGCTCGTAGGGGTCCCAGCCGCCGTGGCTGATGCCGCGGAACAGCTCCAGCAGGCGCCAGGGCTCGATGCCGCGGGCCCAGGCCACGCCGTGCTCGCGGTAGGTGGGCACCAGGTAGTCCTGGGTCCGGGCCGCGTGGCCGGCGCCGATCTGGGCTCCCTCCTGGCCCAGCGCGCTCGCCCACAGGCCCAGCTGGCCCTGGCGCTGCAGGCTGGTCGCCTCGAGGTCCGCCGCCCGGATCATCACCATGTCGCGGTAGAAGCCGCGCAGGCGCTCCGGGGTGGCGAGGTCGTCCTCACCGCCGGCGCCGGTCAGCACCGGGTCGAGCTCAGCGTGCGGGGTGCGGGTGCCGTCGGTCGCGAGGAGCTGGATCATCGGCTCCTCGGACGCGACGTCGGGGATCGTGGATCGGAAGACGCTCACGGGAGCGAGCGTAACCTACGGTGCCGTAAGTTCAAAAGTCCTCAGGTGACCTGGAGGCATCCGGGAGCTGCCCGGGAGAGGCTCAGCGGCCCGCTTCCTGGGCGTCCCAGAGGGCCTCGAGATCGATCGGCTCCTGGTCGGCGTCGAGGTCGACCACCGGCAGCGGGCAGTCGCCGAGGTCGGCGATCTCCAGCCGCTCGCCGCCGCGATTCATCGACTGGTGGGCGATCACCCCGGGCAGGGTGTACCGGGCGGCCTGCCAGGCGTTGACCATCGGCTGGTGGGAGTCGGCGACGGCGCGGGCGAAGTCGTCGACCAGGAAGTGGTGGGCGCCCTCGTGGCCGTTGGGCATCCCCAGCAGCTCCTTCGGCAGTCGCGCCTGATGGTGGGCCGGGGCGGCGCCGGCCACGAAGGCGTCGCGCAGGGCCGGGGAGACGTCCGCCAGGCGCGGGTCGTCCAGGCTCATGGTGGCGCCGGTGCGGATCAGGTCGGTCACGTCCAGCACGCGCTTCTTGTCGTGCCAGTAGGTGA
>DXDT01000167.1 GCA_019115335.1 Candidatus Brachybacterium merdigallinarum | reverse complement strand
GGGTCGGTGGGCCGCTCTTGATCCGGCGGTCTGTCCTCGGTCCGGTGGTCCGCTCTCGGATCGCTGGTCCACCGTTCGTCTTACCTGTTCAGAAGGAGATTCATCATGGCACTGAAGATCGTCACCGGTTCCGACAACGCCGGCTACGGCCACAAGACCGCGCTCAAGGAGCTGCTGGAGAACGACCCTCGCGTCGAGCAGGTCATCGATGTGGGCGTGACCGGTCGTGAGGACGGCACCTTCTACCCCAACGTCGCTGTCGAGGCGGCGGAGAAGATCGCCGCTGGGGAGGCGGACCGGGCTCTGCTGATCTGCGGCACCGGTCTGGGCGTCGCGATCGCGGCGAACAAGGTCTCGGGCGTCCGCGCGGTGACCGCGCACGACCTGTACTCGGTGCAGCGGTCGGTGCTGTCCAACAATGCCCAGGTGCTGACCATGGGCGAGCGTGTGATCGGCCTGGAGCTGGCCAAGGAGCTGGTGAAGGTGTGGCTGGACCTCGAGTTCGACCCGACCTCCGCCTCGGCGGAGAAGGTCGACGCGATCTGCGCCTACGACGGCTCCCTCGAGAAGTGAGCTGACCCTCGGCTCGGTACCGCCAAGGCCGCGGTGCTGGGCACCCCACCCCGCCACTCCTTCTGCGAGGTCGGCATATGAGCCGCTACCGCCCACTGATAACGGCTCATATGCCTACCTCGCGAGGTGGGGCGGTGCTCTCGGTGGGCGGAGGTCTCGCGAGGTGGGGAGGTGGTCTCGCAGGGTGGGGTGGTGGTCGCGCTTTGCCCTCGGCGGGGCCGGGCTACTCCTCGAGGGCGGTGCCGCGCTTCTCGGGGAGGGTGAAGGCGGCGAGGGCGGCGAGGGCGAAGGCCGCGGCGAACACCCCGAAGGCGAGGAACTGGCCGCCCAGCACAATCAGGGCCGGCACCAGGAAGGGTGCGATCAGCGAGGCGATGCGACCGAATCCTGCCGCCGCGCCCGTGCCGGTGCCGCGCACCGCGGTGGGGTAGAGCTCCGGGCCGATCGCGTACAGCGCACCCCAGGCGCCGAGGTTGAAGAAGCTCAGCGCGCACCCGGCGACCAGGATCATCGTCGTCGAATCAGCCAGACCGTATGCGGTGGCGGACACCGCGGAGCCGGCCAGGAAGATGGTCAGGGTCCACCGTCGGCCGATGACCTCGATCAGCCACGCGGCGACGGCGTAGCCGGGCAGCTGCGCGAGGGTGATGATCAGGGTGTAGGAGAACGACGTGGTCAGCGTGAACCCGCGATCGACCAGCAGCGACGGGATCCAGATGAACGCCCCGTAGTACGACAGGTTGATGCAGAACCACACCACCCACAGGGCCGCGGTGCGGGCACGCAGGGCAGGAGACCAGATCCCCTGCGTGGCGCGCGCTGCGGCGGAGGTGGACGCTGCGGCGGAGACCGACTCCGCTGCCGACGACTCCGCCGTCGATGCCTCCTCTGCAGCTGCCGATGACGCGGTCGAGGTGGCGCCGGCGCCGGAATCCGCCGCCGCCTGTTCGAAGGAGACCACGATCTCCTCGGCCTGCTGGTGGCGTCCCTTCTTCTCCAGGAACCGCACCGATTCGGGCATCCCCCAGCGCACCACGAGGGCGTAGAAGGCGGGCACCATGCCGAGCAGCAGCGCCCACCGCCACCCGTTCTCCCCGGAGGCGACCACGAAGTAGCCGATCACGGCAGCGAGGATCCAGCCCAGCGCCCAGAAGGCCTCGAGCCACACGATGATCCGCCCGCGGATGCGCTTGGGGGCGAACTCGCTCATCAGGGTGGAGGCCACCGGCAGCTCGGCGCCGAGCCCGAGGCCCACCACGAAGCGCAGCACCACCAGCACGGCGACGCCACCGGCCAGGGCCGAGGCACCCGTGGCCAGGCCGTAGACCAGCAGGGTCAGGGCGAAAACATTGCGTCGGCCCAGCCGATCGGCGAGCAGCCCGCCCAGGCTCGCACCGATCGCCATCCCCGCGAAGCCGGCCGAGGCGATGAGGGAGCCGTCGGTCGGGGAGGTGCCCCAGTGCACGGCGAGCGCGGCGATCACGAAGGAGATCAGGCCGACGTCCATCGCGTCCAGCGCCCACCCGATGCCGGAGGCGGCGAGCATCCGGCGGTGCTTGCGGGTGAAGGGCAGGTGGTCCAGGCGCTGCGAGCGCGTCGGGACGGCGGCGGGGGAGAGGTCGGTGCTCATGAGTGCTCCGCGAGAGGGGGAGAGGAGGGGGACGTGCAGGGCGGTGGGGTCAGGGCAGGGCGGTCGGGTTGCAGGGCATCATGCCGCAGTGATGCTCCCCGCACCGGTGTTAGTGGCCCGGATCACGTCGGGGCGCGTCGTCGCGGTGGCGCCTCCGGTGCCCCTCCGCCCGGTGCGCTCCCGGCGATCGCGCCGCGGCTCCCGGGGCGGGTCGACGGTCCTCCGTCAGCCCATCGCGTGCAGGGTCACCCCATCGCGTGCAGGTCCGGGAGCGCCTCGCCGCGCAGGACCGCCATGGCGTGACGGACCCGGGTCGCGCCCCAGGGCGAGAGCAGCTCGGCGTCCGCCTCGTCGATCAGTGCCCAGTCGTCCAGCTCGGAGATCTGCAGCACGATGCGGCGCTCCAGCTCGGCACGGGGGATGACCCCGCCGTCGAAGGTGAAGTGCACACCCATCGGGGCGCTGCGGGCGGGGCGGGAGGGCACCCAGTCCGCGGTCAGCATCTGGCCCACCTCGATGTCCAGGCCCAGCTCCTCGCGCACCTCGCGGCGGGCGCAATCACGCGCGTCCTCGCCCGGGTCGACCCCGCCGCCGGGGAGCAGCCAGTGGTCGCGGTAGTTCGGCTTCTCGATCAGGATCCGGCCGTGCTCGTCGCGCAGGATCACGGCACCGGAGCTGATGATCTTCGGCAGTGAGGCGAAATACGCGGGATCGGGCAGCAGGCGAGGCATGTCCCCATCGTGTCACCTCCCCATGGGGAGAACTCCCCATGTCCAGAGAACTGTCAGGTAACTACAGTGGACGCAGACCTCCCCGGTTGCAGAGCTCCTGGTCACAGGCCTTTGAGTCGCCTGTGTCCACCTCTGCTGTCGGGACTGCACCAGCTCTGTCCCGCGCCACCGCCTGCCGTCCCCCGCGTGATCTTCCCCGCCTGAACTCCCTCTGCCTGAACTCCTCGAGGAGCGATGATGTCCGGATTCATGGGCGCCGACACCGAGCAGCTCGCCGAGCTCGGGGCGACCTTCACCGACCGCAGCCGCCACATGACCGAGCTCGTGGACCGGGTCGGCATCCTGGTGATGCAGGAGCAGAACTGGATCGGCTCCGATGCCGATGAGTTCCGCCAGAGCTTCCAGGACGTCCGCGCCCGGGTCGAGGACGCCGCGGACCGCCTCTACCGCCACGACCGCGAGCTGCGCGACCACGCCGACGAGCAGGACGACGCCTCCTCCCATCATGAGGGCGGAGGCCTGCTGGACTGGCTCCGGGACGGGCTGAGCGGACTGCTCGGCGGGATCGGTGACTTCTTCGGCGGGGTCGTCGACGGGGTCGGGAACCTGCTGGGCGGGATCGCCAGCGGCATCGGCTCGGTGGTCGAGACCGGCAAGGGGATCTTCGATGCCGTCAAGGAGACCATCGGCGGGGGCCTGATCGACACTGTCGGCGGCCTCATCGGCAAGGGCGTCGACGGGCTGATCGGCGCGGTCCAGGACGGCGCGCTCGGCACGGTCGCGGGCCTGGTCGGCACCGTGATGAACTCTCCGCTGGGCGGGGTGGCGCGGGCTGCGCTCGGCCAGTTCGCGCCGATCATCGACGTCGGCATGGGCCTGCACCAGGCGCTGACGGCCGGCAGCGGCATGGACCGTCTGGGCGGGGTCGTCGACGCGGTCGCGGGGGGCCTGCGCCTGGCCGCGCCCTTCGCCGGGCCGTACGCCCCGCTGGTGATGGGCGCATCGTTCGCCGCGAACGGCATCGGCATGGCGATCGACAACGCCGACCAGGTGATGGCGACGGTCGACTCGGTCGCCTCCACCGTCTCCAGCGTGACCGGCACCATCAGCTCCGTCGTCGGCTCCGACTCCCCGCTCGGTGAGCTGGCCGGAGGCTTCGGGGATCTCGCGAACGTCGCCACCGGCATCACCGGCGGCATCCGCTCGGCCGTCGACTCCATCTTCTGAGCGCGAAAGATAGGCTCGGACCATGAGTGAGACCGCTGCCCAGCCCTCCGCGACGACACCGGACTTCCCGGCCGGCATCGGTCACGCCGACGGCCCCGACGAACCGATCCGGTACACGGAGTACGACGTCGCCTCCGCCCTGGCCGTGCTGCGTCGGGCCGACGAGGGCGAGCCCGAGACCCTGCTGTCGCTGACCGATGAGCAGATCGCCGGGGCCGACGGGTACCTGCGCCGCCAGCTGGCCGCGCTGCCGTGGCTGCACGAGCAGCCCGACCAGCTCCCCTTCGCCGCCGGGGTGGGGCTGCGCACCCTGATCGCCGCCGGCCAGGTCGCCCCGGTCACCGTCGAGGGCTCCGACGAGGTGGTCTGGACCGCGGTCCCCGAGCTGGACGGCTGCCTGGTGCTGCGCCGCACCGCGGACCTGTTCGCCTCCGTCGAGCGCACCGTGCAGGGCGCGCACGGACGCCAGGTCCACCGCCTCTACTACTACGTGCACGAGGAGGGAGTGCTCGAGGAGGAGGTCTCCGCCTCGGGGATCCACCACTTCACGCCGCTGCGCCGGGAGCAGGTCCCCGCCCGGATGCTGACCCTGATCGACCAGGACCAGGTCGTCTCCGACTCCGGTGACCCGGTCACGGTGCGAGCCTCGGCCCTGACGGCGGGCCACGAGTTCGCCCCCCGCATCGCCGACGCCCGCGCCGTCTCGGTGCTGACCTCGGTCCGCACCGGCTCCGACGAGGCGCGGCAGGTCAGCATCTATGCGAGCACCTCCGAGGTGATCGCCATGGAGGCCACCGACGCGGAGTCCGAGGACCCCGAGGTGCGGCTGCGCGCCGTGGACGCCGAGGAGCTGCAGGAGCTGGTCTGCCTCTTCATCGGCCTCGAGAGCTGACCGCCGATGGCGGATCCGGTCCCTGACCTGCCCGCCGGCATCGGATCGGCAGCAGGCTCCGACGCCCCCGTCCGGTACACCCAGCGGGATGTGGCCGGGGCCCGGGCCGTGCTCGCGCAGGCCCGCGCCGAGCAGCCTGATCGGCTGCTGTCCCTGACCGATGAGCAGCTGCTGGGCCTGGACGGCTACGCCCGCCCCCGCTTCGCCGCCACCCCCTGGCTCGAGGACCATCCCGAGCCCGAGCGGCAGCGCTTCGCGGCCTCGGTCGCGCTGCGCACCCTGATCGCCGCCGAGCAGGTGGGGCTGGTCGCCGATGCCGAGACCGGCCGCCAGCAGTGGTCCGCCGCCGGGGATCTCAGCGGTGTGCTGGTGCTGCGCCGCACCGCGCAGACCTTCCTCACCGGGGAGCGGACCGTGCACACCCTCGCCGGTCCTCAGAGCCACCGCCTGCACTACTACCTCCACCCCGATGGGGCGCTCGAGGAGGAGGTCACCGCCTTCGGCGTCCACCACTTCACCCCGGTCCCCATCGACCGGGTGCCGCAGCGGATGACCGTGCTGCTGGACCCCGACGGCATCGCCGCAGCGCCGGCCCAGGAAGATGGGGGCGCGGACGGGGGAGCGCCGGCCGTCACCGTCACGACCTCCGCACTGCCCACCAGTCCCGTCGGCGCCCGCCTGGCCGAGACCCGCGCCGCCAGCGTGCTGACCGCTGTGCGCACCGCGGACAGCGCGGTGCGGCAGGTCAGCGTGTACGTGACCGATGACGAGGTGCTCGTGATCGAGCCCCTCGACCCTGCTCAGGAGGACCCGGAGCTGCGCATCCGGGCCGTGGACCGTGAGGCGCTGCACCGGCTGATCACCGAGCTCGCTGCGTCCTGAGCTCGCCGGGTCCTGAGCTCGCCGGGCCCTGAGCTCGCAAGGTCCGGGGGGCAGCGGGCGGCGTGCACGGTCAGCGCGACAGCGTCCCGCCAGGGCGTCGGCGTGAGCCCCTCCGCGGTCGTGAGGATGCCCGGCTGCAGCACGGCGGGGCCGTACCAGAGGTCCGAGATGCCCGACAGCTCCCGCATCAGGGTGCTGAAGGGAGCGCCGACCCGGGTGGCCAGCCGCGGGATCTGCAGCGCCCGGCGCTCGGGCAGGCCTGCCAGCTGTGCGGTCTGAGCGGCGAGCTCCCGCATCGAGTGCGCTGCAGCGGTCGGGGCGTGCAGGACCGCATCGGCCGGGAGGGCGTCGATGCGCCGTGCGGCGTGGACCATCGCGGCGGCGAGGTCCGGGGTGAAGGTCAGCGAGTGCGGGGCGTCCAGCGCGCCCGGCACCATCGCCCGCTTCCCGGCCAGGATCGGCTCGACCACCATCGCGGTGGCGACCGAGGAGAAGGTGCCGATGCTCGTGGGGCCCATGAGGTCCGCCGCGACCAGGCTCAGGGTGGGGGTGCGGTGGGCGCGACGCTGCTCGATCAGCCGGCGCCGGATCCTGCCCTTCGCGTCCCGTGGGGCGAAGTCGGCGCCCTCCTGCAGGTCCGCGGCGTGGCCGATGTAGCCGTACATCGACTCGGGGAAGAGCACGGGGAGGCGGTGCTCGGCGGCGGCGTCGAGCACCGCCCTCTCGCGCGGCGGCAGGTACGCCTCCCAGATCCGCGCATCGTAGGGGGCGTGGAAGGTGGCGTGGACGGCGTCCGCCCCGTCCATCGCCGCGGTCAGCGCCGGGAGGTCGAGCACATCCGCCGCGATGCGAGTGATGCCCGGCCGGTCCTCGCCCTCGACCGGGCTGCGGCGCAGGATCGTCACCGTGTCCCCGTCCGCCAGCTCTCTCGTGACGATCTCGCGGCCGACCTGTCCTTCGCCGATCACCAGATGATGCATGTCCACCACTCCTCATCGTCGGTCGCCGGAGCGACACCCAAGACTGTGAGCACCGCTCACATCGTGCAGAACAGTGAACACTGCTCTCGAATGAAGATCAAGAGCGGTGCTCTCGGCAATGGCAGGATGGGGGCATGAGCACCGACGACGCCCCCGACTCCGCCCGCCCCGCCGGCCCTCGCGCCCGAGCCCGCGAACGCACGATGAGGCGCATCATCGAGCTCGGCAACGAGCAGCTGAGGGAGCACGGGCCGGAGGGCCTCAGCCTGCGAGAGGTCGCCCGGGGCCTGGGGATGGTCTCCTCCGCGGTCTACCGCTATGTGGCCAGCCGCGACGAGCTGCTCACCCTGCTGCTGGTCGACGCCTACACCGATCTCGCCGACACCGTCGACGCTGCGCTCGAGGCCGCCGCGGCCGATGCCGCCCCCGCCGTGCGCTTCACCGTGCTCGCGCAGGCACTGCGCACCTGGGCGCTCGCCCAGCCCACCCGCTGGTCGCTGCTGTACGGCACCCCGGTGCGCGGATACGCCGCCCCGGCCGAGACCACGACCGGCCCGGGCACCCGGGTGATGACCCGACTGGTCGAGATCGCCGCGGCGGCCGGGCGATCCTCGGCCCTCGTGCCACCGCTCGAGGACGGGCTAGACGCCTGCCTGGTCGCTGCGGCGGACGAAATCGGGATCGACGCGACCGGGCCCGTGACCCTGCGCGCGACCGTGGTGTGGAGCGCCGTGGTCGGCGCCGTCACCGGGGAGATCACCCGCCAGTACGGCCCGACCTTCGACGGGTTCACGCAGGAGGTCTTCGACGCCCAGATCGCGGTGCTCGCCGCCGTGCTGGATCCCGCCTGATCAGCGGCGGGGTGGGGCGACCCAGCGGGACAGCACGTCCTCGATGCGGCCCTCGATCCGCAGCGTCGCGAGGTCGTCGGCCCGGGTGGGTCCGTCGTTGACGACCACCACCGGGAGGCCGCGTCGGGCCGCCGCCCGCACGAACCGCATCCCGGACTGCACGGTGAGGCTCGAGCCCAGCACCAGCAGGGCGTTCGCAGCGTGCACCGCGTCGAAGCCGGCGGCGACGATCTCCCGCCGCGCGGACTCCCCGAAGAACACCACGTCCGGCTTCAGGATCCCCCCGCACAGGGGGCAGGGCGGGTACCGAAAACTGCTGGTGCGGTCCACCTCCGCGTCGCCGTCGGGGGCCTGGGCGGCGTCGGCGGCGAGCTGGGGGAGACGGGCGGCGAGGTCGGGGTTCATCATGAGCATCCGCTGATGCAGCAGCTCGCGGGAGGAGAGCGCGTCGCAGCTCTGACAGCGCACCCGGTCCAGGCGCCCGTGCAGATCGATCACCGGGGCGGAACCGGCCCGCTGGTGCAGGCCGTCCACGTTCTGGGTGATCACCGCGGTCACCGGGATCCTCGCCTCCAGCTCCGCGAGGGCCAGGTGCCCGGGGTTGGGGACGGCACGGCCGAACTGGGTCCAGCCCACCGTCGAGCGTGCCCAGTAGCGGCGCCGTGCCAGGTCATGGCCCATGAACTCCTGATAGGTCATCGGGGTGCGGGCCACCGCGTCCCGGCCCCGGTAGTCCGGCAGTCCGGAACCGGTGGACATCCCCGCTCCGGTCAGCACCGCCATCGATCCGCCCGCCAGCAGCTCGAGCCCGCGATCGATCAGCTCCGGTGCGCTGGTGCGGCCGTAGCTGCCGTCGGGGATCGGCCCCCAGGCCGGCAGGCGCGGGAGCCCTCGTCGGCCCGGCGCGGGGGTGGCGGAGGAGAACCAGCGGCCGACGTCCGCCGCCGGACCCACCGCAGGATCGGGACCGGGACCAGGATCGGGGGCCGGGGAGCTCACTGCTCCAGGGTAGGTCGCCGGCGGCGGGTGCGGAGCCGCTGGATGATCAGGCCGATCAGCGCCGCGATCCCGATCACGGCCAGGACGGCGGAGTAGATGCGCACGAAGCCCTCGAGCGTCTCTCCGCCGGCCTGCCCGAAGAAGTACCCGGCCACCACGAACAGCGCGTTCCAGATCCCGGAGCCCAGGCCGGTGGCAGCGGCGAACAGGCCCACCGGCATCTTCTCGATCCCGGCCGGGATGGAGATGAACGTGCGCACCATCGGCACGAAGCGCGCGAGCGCCACGGCCGGGAACCCCCAGCGGTCGAAGAAGCGCATCGCCGCGTCGACGTCCTTCGCCTCCATCAAGGGGATGCGGGAGATCAGGGCCTTCGTGCGGGTGAGCCCCAGCAGCCGCCCGATCGCGTACACGCCCAGCCCGCCGAGCACCGAGCCCAGCGTGGTCCAGAAGATCGGGACCAGCACGTGCTGCCCGTTGGCCGCTGCGCTCACCCCTGCGAAGGGCAGCAGGATCTCCCCGGGGACGGGCGGGAACAGGGCTTCGGCGGCGATCACCAGGGCGGTGCCCGGCCCGCCCAGCAGCTCCATGAGGCGGATGGCGATCCCGGCGATGTCCACGCGCGCCTCTCGAGGTCCATGTCAGCGGTCCATGACACCGGGCCCCGGCAGCGGGTCCCCGGCAGTTCTCCGCGCACGGTAGCGGCCGCGCATGACGAGCGGGTGAACGGGGTGCTCCCGGGCAGCGCGGCTCGGTCCGGCAGCTCGGTCCGGCAGCTCGGTCCGGCAGCTCAGCCTGGCAGCTCAGTCAGGCAGCGGAATGATCCCTTCGATCCGGGCGCCCCACGCCGGGGGCAGTCCCGGCCGGGGCGGTCCTCCGCCCCAGCCCGCCGCCATGAGCGCGACCGCGATCAGAGTGCCGCCGTTGGCCGGGAGGTAGGCCGGCAGTCCCGCGCGCTGGGGGAAGTGCCCGGCGGCGTCCATGCGGTTCTTCACCGTGGGCAGCAGGAGGGCGTCGACGGCGGTGTCCGGGCGCTGCAGGCGGGCTGCGGTCATCGCCATCGCCGGGTAGTCCCAGCCCCAGGTCGACTCCCAGTCCCACTGCGCCAGCACGTCGTCCAGGGCGCGCGAGGCGGCCGCGGTGGGGATCGTGCCGGTGGGCGGGACCATCCCGTAGGCGAGCAGATGCGAGGGGTGGTCCGAGCGGTCCATCGCCGGCCCGCTGCGAAAGGTGCGCAGCTGTCCCTCCGCGGTCAGCGGCGAGTGGATGCGGCGGGCGATGCGGCTCAGCTCCCCGGCGTCGCGGGCGCCGCGCAGATGACGCCACCGGTCCGCGACGAGCAGGGCCCACGCGGCATAGGCCAGCTCGAAGGCGGGATCCTGCAGGTGCGCGCGCTGGGCGACATGCCGCTCCTGGGCACCGATCAGCGGACCTCCCAGCCCCAGGCGGTCACCGTCGTCCCGCAGCAGATCCACCAGGCACAGCGCCGACTGCTCGACCACCTCCTGCAGGCGGGGATCCTGCCCCGCTGCGGGATCGGCCCGCCGCAGCAGCTCGGCGAGATGGATCGGATGCGGCTGCTGCCACAGCAGGAACGGGCCGATGTCGCTGGGGGACTCCAGGAGGTCCGGGCCGATCTGCTTGGGCCACCGGGCCCCGCGGCACCGCTGGCGCCGGGCCGTCTCCTGCGCCACCGGCAGAGCGTCGGAGTAGAACCCGAGGCTGCGCCGCAGGGAGTCCGCGTCGCCCCAGAGCGCGAAATGCGCGGCGTGCCACCAGTGCATCTCCAGGTGGAACTTGCCGCGCCAGGAGTTCGCGAGCAGCCCGGTCTCGGCCGGGGGCAGGGTCCCGGCCGCGTGGACCCGCTGGATATAGCGGGAGAGGACCACGCGCCGCTCGACCTCCTGCGCACGCGCGTCATCGCCACCATCCAGCTCGATCGCCCCGGTCTGCTGCCAGTGCTGCTGCCAGAAGCGGGCGGAGCGTTCACGCACCAGGTCACCGTGCAGGGGGAGGGGGCCGCCGGGCCCAGCGGGGCGATCCTCGGCGTCCGTCGGGCTGAATTCGAGCACCACGTCGATGGCGCCGTCGCCCGGGCCGGGCCCGGAGCCGCGCCCCGCGCCGTCGCCGGTCCCGCTCCCGAGCAGCACATCGTGCGCGCCGGCGGCGGAGGGCACGCCGCCGTGCACCTCCACGCGGTACGAGAAGTCGTCGAGGCGGCGCAGGATGCCGGTGTCGTCGACGCGCGTGCTGTGCGCCGCCGGGTCATCCCAGCCCGCCGCCCGGTCCCAGTCGCCGGTGGCGCCGGGGAAGCTGAGCATCAGCTCCAGCCCCGGGGCGTCGATCCGCAGCGCCAGGGCATCGAGCTCCGGGTCGGCGGCGGTCAGCACGGTGCAGTCCCGACCCCGGAACCGGAAGCGGGAGGTGATCAGACCGGTCCACAGGTCCAGGTGCTGGGAGACCGCGGTGATGTCGCCGGGGGTGATCTCACGCGGTGCGCCCTGTGGGCCGTCGGCCCGCTCCACGAGATGGAAGCGCAGCAGCGAGACCTTGTGCGGGTTCTCGCGGAACCAGCCGGCCAGCGGGCCAGGATCCTCCGTCCCGCCCTCGAGGTCCATGAACTCCGCCCCGCCACGAGGCGTGGCATAGGTGCGCAGCAGGCTCGCCCAGGGCTGCTCCGGCCGATCCGGAGCAGTGTGCCAGCCCCACTCGGCGAGGGTGTTCAGGCGGGTCTCGGTCCATCCGGGACCGCAGAAGGACTGGGTGCCGGTGATGTCCACCCCGGCGGCGAACCTCCCGTTGCCCACGGACGCCACGGCGTCGTCCTGCGGTCGGAGGCGCGGGGAGTGTCGCTCGACGAGCGCCCGCCTGTCGATCGCCTGTCGGTCGGTCGTGTGTCGGTCGATCGTGTGCCGGTCGGTCCCGGGGGTCATGGGGCGACCGCGGCGGTCGCCTCGTCGTGCCAGGCCTGGGCGGCATCCTGCGCGGTGGCGTCGCCGAACAGCACCGAGTTCTGGTGGCGCGGGGTGATCTCCTCGACGGCGGTGGATCCGGCCGGCCCCACCCAGGTGTCCTTCAGCTCCATCTCGCCGAGGGCGGAGATGTACTCGACCTCGCGCTGCGCGGTGGGGGAGAGGTCGTCCAGGATCGCCTGGCGCACGGACTCGACAGCGGGCACTCCGCGGTCGGTGAGCACCAGGCGGCCCGCCTCGGGGTCGTTGACCAGGAAGTTCACGAACCTGGCGGCGAGCTGGGTCGATTCCGAGCGGGCGGAGATCGTGTAGAACTGCGAGGACTGCAGCCACACCCCGCTCTCCTGCGACTCGCCGGGGATCTTCACGATCTCCAGCTCGGCGCTCGCGGCGTCGGAGAGGGCGGTCAGGGAGCTGGACCAGGTGAGCATGAAGGCGGCCAGGCCACGGCCGATGAGGGTCTGCTCCGGGCCCACGTCGGTCATCTCCACCAGCTCCTCCGCGCTCGGCGCGGCACCGGACTCGATCAGCTCCCGGGAGAACTCGAAGAAGCCCGCCACCGTGTCGACGCTCACCCCGATCTGCCCGTCCTGGGTGTAGAGGATCTCGCCGTGCTGACGGGCCCACAGGTCGATCGTGTCGTGCGTGAAGATCGAGCCGGAGCCGAACGTGCCCTGCGGGGTGCCCTCGCTGAC
>DXDT01000166.1 GCA_019115335.1 Candidatus Brachybacterium merdigallinarum | reverse complement strand
GATGTCCGAGAGGCCGCCGTAGCCGCGCTCGTCGAAGAACAGCGGTTCGCCGTCCTTCCACAGCGACTGGTGGGTGTGCATCCCCGAGCCGTTGTCGCCGAACAGGGGCTTGGGCATGAAGGTGGCGGTCCGGCCCGCGTCCCACACCGTGTTCTTCACGACGTACTTGAACTTCATGACGTCGTCCGCCGCCTGCAGCAGCGTGTTGAAGCGGTAGTTGATCTCCTGCTGGCCCGCGGTGCCGACCTCGTGGTGGGCGCGCTCGACGTCGAGCCCGACCTGGTCCAGGACCGCGCAGATCTCATCGCGCAGATCGGCCATCTGGTCGTTCGGCGGGACCGGGAAGTAGCCGCCCTTCAGGCGGGTCTTGTAGCCCTGGTTGCCGCCGTGCTCGGACTCGTCGCGGTCGGTGTTCCACACGGCCTCGTCGGAGTCGATCGAGTAGAAGCCCGAGTTGACGGTGGTCTTGAAGCGCACATCGTCGAAGATGTAGAACTCGGCCTCGGCCGCGAAGAAGGCGGTGTCGGCGATGCCGGTGGACTTCAGGTACTCCTCGGCCTTCGCGGCGACGGTGCGCGGGTCGCGGGAGTAGGGCTCGTCCGTGAACGGGTCCACGATCGAGAAGTTGACGATCAGGGTCTTCCGCTCGCGGAAGGGGTCGATGTACGCGGTCTCCAGATCCGGCACCAGCTTCATGTCCGACTCGTGGATGGCCTGGAACCCGCGGATCGAGGAACCGTCGAAGAGCTGACCGGTGGCGATGGACTCCTCGTCGAAGCTGCTCGCCGGCACGTTGAAGTGCTGCATGACACCGGGCAGGTCGCAGAAGCGGATGTCGATGAACTCGACGCCCCCCTCCTCGATGTACTTCAAGACCTCGCTGGGATTGTTGAACACGTCTCCTCCATCCGCACCGTGCGGTGCGTTCATCGGTTCCCACCCCCGAGGAGCGGTGACCCACTCGGCGACGGCGCCCGGGGACACGCCCCGAGTCGGCGCCCATCCTATGAGAATCCGGCTCCGCACCGATATCGGTGTCACGGCGATGCCCGGATCGTTACCTACGGTCTCAGCGAGAGGACATACAGTGCTGGGGTGATCGATCGCAAGGAACTGGGCAGCTGGATGGAGGGCCCTCCCGGGGACCCCGAATATGTTCCGGGCTCCGCCCTGGGACTGCCCGCCCAAGGCTCCGGGTCTGTGGCCGGCTTCGGGCGCCGCGTGCTGAGCATGCTGATCGACTGGACGCTGACGGTGGCGATTTCGATGCTGGCCTTCGACTACGACCCGCTGGCGACCCTGCTGCTGTTCGCGGCGCTGAACGTGCTGTTCCTGACCCTGTTCGGGGCCACGCCCGGTCAGTTCGTGCTGCGGCTGCGGGTGCTACCGGTCTCCCGCCGCACCCCGATGGTGCTGCGGGCTCTGCTGCGCACCGCCGCGATGATGCTGATCCTGCCCGCCGTGGTCTGGAACCGCGACACCCAGCCTCTGCACGACGTCATCGCCGGCACCGCCGTCATCCGCATCTGAGCGGGCGCAGCGGCGCACGGTCGGGCGGTACCAGGCCCCGGGCAGCGCCGCCGCGAGCGGCGGGGGAGCTGGTGGTTCAGCCGACGGGAGAGTTGGGAGCTCAGCGGCCGCGCATCGCCTTGCGGTTCGGGCGCGCCCGGTTGGGGTCGATGCCCTTGGGGATCGACTGCCGGATCGAACGCTGCACCTCCAGGGCGTGCAGGCGCTTGTTCACCTGGGCGGATTCATCCTTGGTGAGCACCTTCTTCATCCGCGTGAGGTGAGAGGGCAGCTTGTGCAGGGCCACCTCGTCCTCCCCGTCGCCGACCACGACGGTGTGCACCGGGACCGTCTCCTGGCCCAGCACACGACGCACCGCCTTGCGCTCCTTGTCGACCAGCTTCATCGACAGGGACGTGGAATCCTCGGCCACGATCGCGATCCCGGCCCGCCCAGCGGCACGGAACACCATCTTCTGGCTGCGCGGATCGACCTGTGCCGGCTCCTCGGAGACGTTCCATCCGCGCCGGATCGACTGCATCGCCGCCAGCGCCGCGCCTGGCTCGCCCTTGATCCGGGCGAACGCCGCACGCTCGGCCTTGCGGGCCAGGATCAGCATCGCGACCAGCACGCCCACTGCCAGACCCAGGAAGACGCCGTACCAGGGGCTGTCGAAGATCAGCACGGTCAGCAGCACGCCGACGGCGACCGAGCCGAGCAGCCCCAGCAGCATCAGCGGGGTGGTGCTGCGGTCCGTCTTCGCGGTGTACTTGTACACCTCGAGCATCTGCTTGAGACGGCCGGGCTTCTTCTCCCCGTCGGACTTCTTCTTGCGCCCGCGGCGCGTGGTGTCCTTCTCGGGGCTGGTCTCGTTCTGGCGGGCCATGACGGCTGTGTGTTCCTCTCCGAGCGGGGTGAGCCTCAGCTCACGGCCGCCTGCTGGCGAGCGAGGACGCTCGCCGCTTCCTGACGTGCGGGCTGTTCCTGATCCAGATGGCGCAGGTTCGCCGGGATCTCCCGGCCGAGCTTGCGCATGGCCTGCGCCCAGAGCTTCCCGGCGCGGTACGACGAGCGGACCATCGGCCCGGCCATCACCGCGAGGAAGCCCATCTCCTCGGCCGCCTCGGAGATGTCGACGAACTCCTGAGGCTTCACCCACCGATCGATCGGGTGGTGCAACTTCGAGGGGCGCAGATACTGGGTGACGGTGATGATGTCACATCCGGCGCCGCGCAGGCGCTGCAGCGAGTCGAGGATCTCGTCGGTGGTCTCACCCATCCCCAGGATCAGGTTGGACTTGGTGATCATCCCGGCGTCCTTGCCCATCGAGATGACATCCAGTGACCGCTCGTAGCGGAACGCCGGGCGGATCTGCTTGAAGATCCGCGGCACGGTCTCGAGGTTGTGTGCGAACACCTCGGGCTGCGCATCGAACACCTGCCGAAGGTGCTCTCCCTTGCCCTTGATGTCGTCGATCAGCAGCTCCACCCCGGTGCCGGGGTTCATCGCGTGGATCTGCTGGCAGGTGCGGGCGAACAGGCCCGCAGCGCCGTCGGGCAGATCATCGCGCGCCACGCCCGTGATGGTGGAGTAGCGCAGCCCCATCTCCTTGACGGAGGTGGCGACCTTGAACGGCTCCATGGGATCCACGGCCATCGGCTTGCCGGTGGCGATGTTGCAGAAGTCGCAGCGTCGGGTGCAGGTGTCCCCGCCGATCAGGAAGGTCGCCTCACGATCCTCCCAGCACTCGAAGATATTGGGACAGCCGGCTTCCTCGCACACCGTGTGCAGACCCTTGCCGTGCACGCGCTTCTTCATCGCGTTGTACTCCGGGCCCATGACCGCCTTGGTCTTGATCCAACCGGGCTTGCGTTCGATCGGGACCTCGGCGTTGCGTGCTTCGACGCGCAGCATGCGCCGGCCCTCGGGAGCGATGGTCACCCTGGTGCCTCCTTGAATCATCCGTCCACCGAGTCTATCGAGCAGCGTCGCGGCGGGGGCCGGGGACCAGCCGACGGCGCCGGGCACCGCGGGTGGGCTCCGCCACGACGCAGCGGTGCGTGCGACTGCCGGCGGCTCAGCCGGTGCGGGCCGTGGCGCGGCGCTCGACCAGCCGCCGCAGCCGATGTTCGGCGACATCGATCACCTCGGCCACGGCGGCCCGGCGCCCCAGCTGCTCGCTCAGGCTCGTCACCCCCGCATCCTCGATCCCGCAGGCGATCACGTTCTCCGCCCAGCCCAGCTCGTTGGCGCAGTTCAGGGCGAAGCCGTGCATCGTCACCCGCTTCGAGACACGCAGCCCGATCGCGCACAGCTTCCGGTCCTCGACACCGTCCGCACGCACCCAGACCCCGCTGCGGCCCTCGACTGGGACGGTCGTGACGCCGAGATCCGCGCAGACCTCGATGATCGCCATCTCGAGCGCCCGCACGAAGCCGACCACGTCGATCGGGACGGGCAGGTTCACGATCGGGTAGCCCACCAGCTGCTGCGGACCGTGCCAGGTGAGCTTCCCGCCCCGGTCGATGTCGACCACGGGGGAGCCGTCGCGCGGTCGCTCCGCCTCGGCGGTGAGCTTCCCGGCGGTGTACACCGGCTGATGCTCGAGCAGCAGCAGCGTGTTGGGCCGTTGCCCAGCGACGACCTCGGCATGGATACGGCGCTGCAGGTCCCAGCCGGCCCGGTACTCCACCGGTCCCGGGGGCAGGCCGAACTCCGCATGGCTGTCCCCGCCAGGGAGAGGTTCGCTGAAGCCCACACGGATCACGTCCAACACCCCTCCAGGGTACGCCTGTGCGTTCATGGCCTGGACATTGTGGAAAACCTCGCGGATCGGGGGAGCCGCTGCGCTTCACTGTGCCCATGGAGAGCTTCGATCCGGACCGATTCGGCCAGCCCGGTGGGGCGCTGCAGGATGCCTTCGCACCTCGTCACAGGCCTCGCCGCCGCGCAGCGGGAAGCGTCGCCGGGAAGGTGCTGCGCGAGGATGCCGAACGCCAGGAGGTCATGCATCTGCGGCCCGACGGTCAGGGCCTGGTCGAGGTGCGGGCCGCCTCGCCGTCCAGCCGGCAGCCCGTGCTCGACGAGGCCCAGCTGCTCGCCGCCCTCGAGGTCGAGGGGCTGCGCGCCGCCCCCTCCGTGCTCAGCCTGGAGGACGACGGGTATGTCCGTGAAGCCGCTCCGTCGCAGACCCCGCGCCGAGGCCGACGCTCCGCGGACGACGCCACTCCCGGTACCGAGGAGCGGAGGGCGGCTGCCGGTGCGCGCGATGATCTCGAGGCACTCATCAGCTCCCTGCACGCCCGCGGCTGGGTGCTCGGTGCCGCTCCAGGGCAGGGACTGGGGATCCGGTCCGACGGCACCGTAGTGGTCAACGACCTCAGCGGGCTCTTCGCGACGTCCGGCATCTCCCCGCGCCTGGATGACCAGCTCTGGATCGACTCGGTGCTGCACGATCAGCAGCGCACGCTGAAGCGCCGCATCGACCAGCTGGATCCCGTTCCCGTGCCCGACGGCCTGCCCAGCCCTCGGCCGGAGGCGGACCGGGAGCGCACCACGGAGAGGGGAGGGCTCGTGCCTGCCGGCGGGGCAGCGGAGACAGAAGGGGACGGGGGATCGGAGAGCAGCTGCGCGGCAGAGGAGTGCCGAGAGGCAGACGAGCGCGACGGCGCAGAGCGCCTCGCCCTGCCGCGGCCGCGCGGTGCCGGACGCCGGATGCGCGGGCGCTGGCTCGGAGCGCCCCGGGAGATCCTGGGACAGCTCACATCCCGATCTCGCGCGCTGCTGGCCGGCGGAGTGCTGCTCGGCGGGACGCTGCTCGGAGTCGGAGCCTGGGCGATGCTCCCAGCACCAGCACCAGCGCCAGCAGCACCGGATCCCGTTGCGGTGTCTGTTGCTCCGAGCATCGAGGATCCCCGGCGAGTGGCCGATGAGCTGGCAACGGCCCGCCACGCCTACGTGATCGGTGCCTCCGACGCCCCCGTCTCCCGGGCGGGCTCCCCGGCCCGGGAGCAGGACGATGCCGTCCGAGCGGCCTACGCCGAGCTCACGGTGGCGGGGGACTATCCCGTGGTCCACAGCGCCGAACTGGTCGCCGCTCCGGACGCGGAGGGCATCGCCCGCCTCTCCATCGAGAGCTCCACCCCCGCCCAGGAGGTCCTCACCGCCGACGGCACCGCCCGTCAGCTCCCCGAGACCGGAACCGTGCGGGTCGAGCTGACCGTGCAATGGGACGGAAACGCCTGGCAGATCACACGCGCCGCCCCCGCCTGAAACCGGTCGCCGACACAGCACGGCCCGGCATCCGAAGATGCCGGGCCGTGCTGCTCAGGCGTGGAGCCGCCGGGTCACAGACCCAGGTCGGCCTCGAACGCTCCGTCCTCGAGGCGCTTCTTCATGTGGGTGAGGAAGCGCGCGGCGTCACCGCCGTCGACCAGCCGGTGGTCGTAGGACAGGAACAGGTACATCATCGAGCGGATCGCGATGGAGTCATCGCCCTCGGCGTTCTTCACCACGGCGGGCCGCTTGGTGATGGTGCCGCAGCCCAGGATGCCCACCTGCGGATCCGGCACGATCGGGGTGTCCCACAGGGCTCCACCCGAGCCGGTATTGGTGATGGTGAAGGTCGCCCCCGCCAGGTCGTCCGGCGTGAGCTTGTTGTTCTTCGCCTTCGCACCCTGCTCACCGATCTGACGGGCCAGGCCCGCCAGGTTCAGGTCGCCGGCGTTCTTGATCACGGGCACGACCAGGCCGCGCTCGGTGTCCGCCGCCATGCCGATGTTCTCGGAGGCCGCGTACTTGATCAGGTCCTCGTCGATGGTGGCGTTGAGCTTCGGGTAGGTCTTCAGTGCCTCGACCGCCGCCTGCATGATGAACGGCAGGAACGTCAGCTTCGCGCCCTCGCGCTGGGCGAAGGCGTCCTTGGCCTGTCCACGCAGCTTGGCGATGCGAGTCATGTCGACCTCGACCGCGGTGGTCAGCTGCGCCATGCCGTGCAGCGACTCCATCATCCGCTTGGCGGTGACCTTGCGGATCCGGGTCATCTTCTCCTCGGTGCCGCGCAGCGGGGAGGCTTCCACCTTCGGCGCCGCCGGAGAGGACGCGGCCGGAGCCGCTGCGGAAGCAGCGGGGGCTGCAGCAGCCGACTTCTGCGCGTCGATCGCCTGCTGGACATCCTGCTTGCGGATGCGCCCGCCCAGGCCGGAGCCCTTGACGGTGGACAGGTCGACGCCGGCCTCGGCCGCCATCTTGCGCACCAGCGGGGTCACGTAGCCGGAGGACTCCGCACCGGTGACCGACTCGTCGGCCTTCGGGGCCGGAGCCTCGCCCTTCGGCGCGGGCTCAGCCTTCTCCTCAGCCTTCGGCTCAGGCTTCTCCTCAGGCTTCGCCTCGGCCTTCTCCTCAGGCTTCGGCTCGGGCTTCTTCTCCTCGGCGGGCTTCTGCTCGGCCGGAGCAGCCGGCTCCGCCGCAGCCGAAGACCCCGAGGAATCACCGACGACGGCGAGCACGGAACCGACCTCGGCGTCCTCGTCCTCCTGGACCCGGATCTCCAGCAGGGTGCCGGCGACAGGCGAGGGGATCTCGGTGTCGACCTTGTCGGTGGAGACCTCGAGCAGCGGCTCGTCGACCTCGACGCTGTCGCCGACCTCCTTGAGCCAACGGGTGATGGTGCCCTCGGTGACGGACTCACCGAGCTCGGGCAGCGTCACCTCCTGGCCGGAGCCACCGCCGCCGGCCCCGGAATCACCGGAGGGAGCGGACTCCTGCTCCTCGGCAGGCTCGTCGGTGGAGGGTGCGGCGGTCTCGTCGGAGGCGAGGTCCTCGCCCTCGGCGGGAGCATCCTGCTCCTGCTCCGCCTCGGCACCGGAGTCGTCGGAGCCGGCATCGTCGGAGCCGGAGCCGTCGCCGATCACCACGAGATCAGCGCCGACCTCGGCGTCCTCGTCCTCCTCGACCAGGATCTTCTCGATCGTCCCGGCCACGGGGGAGGGGATCTCGGTGTCGACCTTGTCGGTGGAGACCTCGAGCAGCGGCTCGTCGACCTCGACGGTCTCCCCGACAGCCTTCAGCCATCGGGTCACGGTGCCTTCGGTGACGGACTCACCGAGAGCGGGCATCTTCACGGTTTCAGACATGGGGTGTGCTCCTCTAGTGCTTCAGTCTCAGGCGTGGGCGTGCAGCGGCTTGCCGGCGAGGGCGAGGGCGGCCTCGCCCATGGCCTCGTGCTGCGAGGGGTGGCCGTGGATGAGGGAGGCGACGTCCTCGGGGTACGCCTCCCAGTTCACCATGAGCAGGGCCTCGCCCATCAGCTCGGAGGTGCGGGCACCGATCATGTGCACGCCGATGATGGGGCCGTCCTTCTCCCGGATCAGCTTGATGAAGCCGGTGGTGCCGAGGATCTGGGACTTGCCGTTGCCGCCGAGGTTGTACTCGTAAGTGGTGATGCCCTTCGCGCCGTACTCCTCCACGGCCTGCTTCTCGGTCAGCCCCACGGAGCCGACCTCGGGCTCGCAGTAGGTGATCCGCTCGATGCCGGACTCGACGATCGGGGCCGGGTTCAGGCCGCCGATCCGCTCGGCGACGAAGATGCCCTGGGCGAAGCCGCGGTGGGCGAGCTGCAGGCCGGGGACGATGTCGCCGACGGCGTAGACGCCGGGGACGTTGGTCTCGAGCGTCTGCTTGTCCGCGAGCACGAAGCCGCGATCCATCTCGATGCCCTGGTCCTCGTAGCCCATTCCGGAGGTGGCGGGGCCGCGGCCGACGGCGACCAGCAGGTAGTCGCCCTCGAACACCTTGCCGTCGGCGAGGGTCACCTTCACGCCGGTGTCCGTCTGCTCGGCCTTCTCGGTGAAGACACCGAGGGAGAACGTGATGCCGCGCTTCTTGTAGGCGCGCTCGAGCGCCTTGG
>DXDT01000165.1 GCA_019115335.1 Candidatus Brachybacterium merdigallinarum | reverse complement strand
CCGACGGGGACCGTCGGTGGCTGAGGGGGTCAGGCGGTGCGGGCGCGGTGGTCGACCAGGCGGGAGAGCCGATCGCCGAGCAGCTGCACCAGGATCACGATGATGACCAGCAGGACCACGGTGACCACGATGATCTCGGTCTGGTAGCCGGTGTAGCCGCGGTTGTAGGCGAGCTGGCCGAGGCCACCGGAGTTCACGGAGCCGGCCATCGCGGTGTAGCCGATGACGGCGATCGTGGTGGTGGTGATCGAGCCGATGATGCCGGGCAGCGCCTCGGGGATCAGCACCTGGCGGATCACCTGCCAGCGGCTGGCGCCCATCATGCGCACCGCCTCGATCTTCCCGGCCGGGATCTCCCGCAGGTTCAGCTCGAACAGGCGTGCGGCGAAGGGCACCGCGGCGATGGTCAGGGCGATCATCGCGGCGTTCGGGCCGGTGGAGCGGCCGGTGATCGCGGAGGTGATCGGGATCAGCGCGATGATCAGGATGAAGAACGGGAAGGAGCGCAGCACGTTGACCACGAAGCCGGTGACCTGGTTGATGCGGCGCACCAGCGGGGAGGGCGAGCCGTCGGTCTCGAACAGGGCGACGCCGAGCGGCAGCCCCAGCAGCACCGTGAGCAGCATGGTCACCGCGGTCATGTAGAGGGTGAGGACGGTGGCCTGCCAGGGACCGCCGTCCCAGCGGGTCAGCAGCGGGTTCGAGAGCCATTCCTGCAGGGTCTCGATCATGCGGTCACCTCCTTCGTGACGACGCCCGCGGCCTCGAGCTCTGCGAGGAAGGCGTCCAGACCCTCCCGGGAGATCGGCTGCCCGGAGTGGTTGCGCAGCGCGAGCTGGACGCGGCCCACCTGGCGCCCGCCGATGGTCTCGATGGTGCCGGCGACCAGGGTCGCCTCGGCCTCGTAGGTCTCGGCCAGTCGCACCAGGTCCTCGCTGGTGCGGAAGCGCTCGGAGTTGCCGTAGTCGCAGTTGACCACGAGGGCGTCGATGCCGGTGGGTGCCGGGGGCAGGGGGATCAGCTCGGAGCTGAGCGGACCGTGCGGATCCGCGGCCACCTCCAGCAGGTGACCGGTCTGGGTGATGCGGCCCTCCTGCAGCAGGGTGACGGTGTCGCACACCTCGCGCACCACGCCCATCTCATGGGTGATGATCACGACGGTGATCCCCAGGCGCTCGCGCAGGTCGCTGATCAGGCGCAGGATCTGGCGGGTGGTGGAGCCGTCCAGGGCGCTGGTGGGCTCGTCGCACAGCAGCACCTTGGGCTCGGCCGCGAGCCCGCGGGCGATGCCGACGCGCTGGATCTGCCCGCCGGAGAGCTGGGCGGGATGGTTGTGCTCGCGGCCGGTCAGCCCCACCAGCTCCACCAGATCGGCCACGCGGCGGCGGCGCTGCGCGGCGGGGACGCCTGCGATCTCGAGGGGGTGGGCGATGTTCTGGGCGGCGGTGCGGGAGTCCAGCAGGTTCGCGTGCTGGAACACCATTCCGATGTTGCGACGAGCAGCGCGCAGCGTGGCCCCGTCGAGCGCCGCGATATCGGTGCCGTCCACCTCGACCCGCCCGGAGGTGGGCTTCTCGAGCCCGGTCAGGCAGCGGATGAGGGTGGACTTCCCGGCGCCGGAGCGACCCACGATCCCGTGGACCCGGCCGGGCTCGAGGTGGAGGTCGATCCCGTCGAGCGCGACGACGGGGTCTCCCCCACCGGGCGCGGGGAAGACCTTCGTGAGGCCGCCGAGAGTGATCACCAGGGCAGTACAGCACCCCGGCCCGGCCCTGCTGAAGCAGTACGTCACAGTGCGCAACAAACCTCACAGGCCTGCACATCCGGGTGTGGAGGGGGTCACGCGGCAGGAGGGGGCACGCGGCCGGTGGGGCCGCCCCGGTGCCGACGGCACCCTCGTCACAGGGCAGCACCTGCGGCATCTGACATTTCTCATGCCCCGCCCGTGAAGGATGCCCGCGAAGCCATGTGCTCACGCCCTACAGCGGGAGCGCCCGCGCGGGGAAGCTGGGGCCATGAACACGACGCAGACCTCCCCCGCCTCGACCGCTGACCCCGTCCCGTCCGCCGTCGCCGAGCGCAGCGTCCTGATGGATCTGCTCGGCTCAGTGGGACGAGGCCGGGACGGCCGACTCGACATCCCCACCCCGGACCTGGCAGTGGATCTCCACACCCTGCTCACCTGGGCGCGCGAGCACGACGTCTCCCTGGACGGCCTCGATGCCCGGGCCGCGAGCCTCGAATCGGTGTTCCTCGAGATCGCCGGCGGCGGCTCAGCGGGCTCCGTCCCCGCCGATCCCGCCTCCCTGGATCCCGCTGCCGACCCCACCCCGATCGGAGTCTGAGATGACCACCGCGCCCCTCTCCGCCGCTGCCCCCGGGAGCCCTGCCCCGGCGAGCTCCGCGCCTGCGACCCGCACCCGCCGGATGCCCCGTCTGGTGGGCCTGGCCCGCGCCGAGCTGACCCTGCTGCTGCGCAACCGCATGCAGCTGGTCACCGCGCTGCTGATGCCGCTCGCGGTGCCGTTCCTGTTCCTGCCGATGGCCCGCCGGGGCGGCACCCCCGAGGCGCTGGCCGCGGCGCTCGGCACGATGTTCGTCGTCGCCCTGCTGTTCATCGTCTACTACAACCTGCTGTCGGCCTATGTCGCCCGGCGCCAGGACCTGGTGCTGAAGCGGCTGCGCACGGGCGAGGCCTCCGATGCAGCCGTGCTCGGCGCCACCGCCGTGCCCGCCCTGCTGGTCGCCGCCGTGATGATCCTGGTGATGGGCGCGATCTCGCTCCCGCTGCTGGAGCTGCCGCTGCCGCAGCACCCGCTCGCGCTCGTGGTCGGGCTGGTGCTCGGCGCCGCGGTGATGGTCCCGCTGGCACTGATGACCGCGAACATCACCCGCACCGTCGAGGCCGCGCAGGTCACCTGCCTGCCGCTGATGGCCGTGCTGGTGATCGGCGCGGGCGCCGCCCTGCCGCTGGAGATCATGCCGGACTGGTTCGTGCGCCTGATCGGGTTCGTCCCCTCCGCACCGATCACCGAGCTGGTGCGCGTGGGCTGGCTCGGGATCGACGCGACCGGTGCGGCAGTCACCGGCGCCGACGTCTGGACCCTGCTCGCCGGCCAGTCCGCGATCCTGCTGGCCTGGCTGGCCCTGGGCCTGTGGTTCGTCAGCCAGCACTTCCGCTGGGAGCCGCGGGGCTGACCCTTCCCGCACCGGCCCGCACCACGCCGCCGCCGGCACCGCAATCGCCACCGCAGCTGCTCCGACCCTGTCCCCTCGTACTCGCCGCCCTCTCCAGGAGACCCCATGATCAATGACCTCTTCGCCCAGCTCACCGACATCGTCGACGGCCTCGCCGTCTGGCAGCAGATCCTCGCGCTCGTCCCCGTCGGCGCCATCCCGTTCATCGAGTCGTACCTGGGCAGCATGCTCGGCACGATCGTCGGCATCCATCCCCTGGTCGCCGTCCCTGCCGCCGTGCTGGGCAACCTGCTGTGCACCTTCGCGATCATCGCCCTGACCGGACGGGCGCGGGATGCGGTCACCCGGGGCCGCGGAGCGAACGCCGACGCCGCTGCCGCCGATGCTCCTGCCGACGCGCCCGCCGATGCCCGCCCCTCGGGGATGCGCGGCAAGGTCGCGACCGCCCTGGACAAGTACGGGGTGCCCGGCGTGTGCCTGCTGGGCCCGCTGGTGGTGGCCTCGCAGATCACCGCCCCCACCCTGATCGCCCTCGGCGCCACCCGCCGCCAGGTCTACGTGTGGATGGGGATCTCGATCCTCGCCTGGGGCGTCCTGTTCGGCCTGTTCGGGAATCTGGTCGGCGGCGCCATCGCGTGAGGACAGGGCCGAGCAGCCCGACATGAGTAGGCTCCCGACCAGTGCCCGAGCACGATCAGCGCCCCAACAGGGACAGCGCCCCGGAAGGACAGCAGTGACCACCACCCGCCAATGGAGCATCTTCTTCGGCTACACCGCGTACTCCACCGTGGCCGTGCTGATGATGGTGCCGCTGGGCGTACTGCTCCTGCTCGACGCCAGATTCCCCGCCCTGATGGTCGTGCAGCCGGTGGCGACCACTGTGCTGCTGGTGCAGATCCTCGTGGGCGGCTGGTCCGGCTGGCGGATCATGCGCCGGTGGTCCCGCTCCCCCGCCACGGCCATGCACGGCCGCTGGGACCTCCCGCGCCTGGGCATCCTGCAGCAGGATCCGGGCCTGCTGCTGCTCGCGGCCCTCAGCGCCGTGATCGCGGTGGCCACCGTGCCGGCGGGCTCGGATCCACGGCTGCTGCTGGCCTCGATGGCCCTGCTGCTGGTGGTGGCCGGGCTGTGCTGGCCGTGGTGGGTCGGGGCCCTGGCGGCCCTTGCGCTGGGCCTGGTGGGCATCGCCCTCGGTGCGGCCGCCCCGCCCATCGCCGTCGGATTCGCGCTGGTGCTGGCCGGGGTGACGAGCACCCGGGCCACCCTGTGGCTGGCCGCGGTGGTGCGCGAGCTCGAGGACGCCCGCGAGGCGCACTCCCAGCTGGCGGTCGCCGAGGAGCGGCTGCGCTTCGCCCGCGACCTGCACGACGTCACCGGGCGGGACCTCTCGGTGATCGCGGTGAAGTCCGAGCTGGTGGCCCAGCTCGCCGAGCGCGGTGATCCCCGTGCGGTCGAGCACGGGCGGGAGGTCGCGCAGATCGCCCGCACCTCGCTCGCCGAGATCCGAGCCCTGGTGCGCGGCTACCGGGAGGCGGATCTGGCCGCTGAGCTGCGCGGCACGGCCTCCCTGCTGCGCTCCGCCCACGCCGCGGTGCAGATCGAGGGCACGGCCGAGGACGTCCCCGCGGAGTTCACCGAGACCGCCGCCTGGGTGCTGCGCGAGGGCGGCACCAACATCCTGCGCCACGCCGATGCCACCACTGTGACGATCACCCTCGGTCCCGAGGGGATCACGCTGGTCAACGACGGGGCATCGGCGGGCACCGAGGTGCTCGAGGGCAGCGGCCTGACCGGGCTGCGCGAACGCCTGGACCCCACCTGCCACCTCACCGCCCGCCGCGAGGCGGGCACCTTCACCCTCGATGTCCGCTTCGAGCACACCGGAGAATCCCGATGAGCGCCCCTCCCCCGCCTGCTGACGCCCCGCTCGCCGAGGCCCCGCTGCGCGTGGTCCTGATCGACGACGAGCACCTGATCCGCTCGGCGCTGGCCACCATGCTCACCCTCGAGGACGACCTCGAGGTGCGCGGCGAGGCCGGATCGGTCGCCGAGGGCGTGCGACTGGTCGAGGCCGAGCAGCCGGACGTGGCGGTGGTGGATCTGCAGCTGCCCGACGGTGACGGACTGGACCTGTGCGCCCGGATCGCGGAGACCTCCCCCGCCACCCGCTGCCTGATCCTCACCTCGCACGCCCGGCCCGGCTACCTCAAGCGTGCACTCGCCCAGGGCGTGCTGGGCTTCCTGCCCAAGACCACCTCGGCCGAGCAGCTCGCCGCGGCCGTGCGCTCGGTCGCTGCGGGCCGCCGCGCGATCGATCCGGAGCTGGCCGCGGAGACGATCTCCTCGGGAGACTCCCCGCTGACCCCGCGGGAGTCCGACGTCCTCGAGTACGCAGCTGATGGTGCGGCGATCGAGCAGATCGCCCGCCGGACGCACCTCGCCGAGGGCACCGTGCGCAACTACCTCTCTAGCGCCCAGGCGAAGCTGCAGGCCGCGAACCGGCACGAGGCCGTCGCCATCGCCCGCCGTCAGGGCTGGATCTGAGACAGCAGCGATCAGGTCTCGCCGCCCAGAGGCGGACTGAGCCCCGCTGTGCCCCCGGCGACGCTCGCATCGACACCGCCGGCGACGTCGAGGAACCTCAGCCTCCCCTTGACACGCGGGACCGAGAGGAGGACTGTGTAACCAGTTCCTTACTTAAGGAGTTGGTGACATGCAGTCTGCGGCGGATCCGCTCTCGCGGGTCTTCCATGCCCTGGCGGACCCCACCCGGCGCGCGATGATCGAGCGCCTCTCCCGGGGACCGCTGCGCGTGGGCGAGCTCGCCGAGCCCTTCGCCGTCTCCCGCCCCGCGATCAGCCAGCACCTGCGGGTGCTGGAGGAGGCAGGGCTGATCACCCGGACCCCGCAGGCGCAGTGGCGCCTGTGCACCCTCACCCCGGAGCCGCTCGAGGCGGCGACCGATTGGGTCGAGGAGCACCGACGGATCTGGTCCGGCCGCTTCGACGCCCTCGAGGACGTGCTGCGCAGCGTGCCCAGCGTGCACAGCACCGAGGGTGCGCTGGATCCCCAGGACCCGGCTCCCCAGGACGGAGACCCCGCATGACTGACGACGACATGACCACCCCGACTTCCTTCACCCTCACCCGCACCCTCGAGGCGCCGCGGGCGCTGGTCTGGCGCGCCTGGACCGATCCCGCACTCACCGCCCGCTGGTGGCATCCCGCCGGCGTCGAGGTCGAGCCCGGCTCGGTCGCGATCGACCTGCGCGAGGGCGGGCGGTACGCCTACACGATGACCGTGGACGGGCAGCGCTGGCCGACGGCCGGCACCTATCTCGGGATCCGCGAGCCGGAGCTGCTGCGCTTCACCTGGCGCGGCCCGGAGGACGCCGACGAGGTCTCGCCGCTGATCACGGTCGCGCTCGAGGAGGCGGGCGCCGAGCGCACCCGGATGGAGTTCACGCTCGAACGGCGTGTGCCCGCCGAGGCCGGAGAGTACGAGGACGTCCGCGACGGCTGGCGCTCCGCCCTCGACGAGGTGCTGGTGCCGCTGCTCGGCGAGCTCGCCGTCGGCGCCGGCACGGGCCGTCCGCGGATCGTGCTCGAGCAGCTCGTCTCGGCCGACGGCTTCGCGGCCGAGCCCGACGGCGGGATGCGCTTCGTGGAGGCGGTGAGCTTCGAGGACCTCGACCGCACCGACGAGCACCAGATGGAGTTCGTCGCGACGGTCGATGCGATCGTGCTGGGCCGCCTCACCTACGAGATGTTCTCCACGTACTGGCCGACGGCCGATCCGGAGCACGACCGGCTCGCCGGGCCGATCAACGCCCTGCCCAAGCTCGTGGTCAGCGAGACCCTCGAGTCCGCGCCGTGGGGCGAGGGCGAGGCGCAGATCGTGCGCGGCGGGGTGGACGCCCTGCGCGAGGCGATCGCGCCGTACGGCAGGGTCGTCGTGTGGGGCAGCCTCACGCTGTCGAAGGATCTGAGAATTATTGAACAGATGCAACAGTGACCCGCGGCTACCCATCGAGCAACCCAGGTCTCGCCCTTGGATTACATGCGCGTGGTGCTGGTGGCGCGGGGTATGAAGACCGGTCGCACGGTCGACACGGGCGGGTGGGCAGGTGTGGTACCGGCCCTAATCCGGATCGCGTTCCCTTCAGTGCGGTACGCGCATCACGAGGTGTGCCTCGGGCGCGGGCGCCAAGGTTCGCCCGAGGTGCTGGGAGCGTCATCACGGTGGGGCAAACTGAGGACATGAGCCAGAACAACGGTCGCCCGCAGCTACTGCACATCGGTGCGGTCGCTGAGCGCACGGAGCTCAGCCTGCGGACGCTGCGTCACTACGACGAGATCGGTCTGGTCAACCCGTCCGAGCGCAGCGAGGGAGGGTTCCGGCTCTACTCCGAAGCCGACGTCGAGCGGATCCTGCTGATCCGTCGCATGAAGCCGCTGGACTTCACGCTCGAGCAGATGCGCGAGCTGCTCGACGTCACCCACGATGTCGCCCAGCCCGACGCACCGCTCGAAGCAAGGCAGAAGCTGCACGAGATCGAGGCCATCGCGATCGAACGACGCAGCGCGCTGGAGAAGAAGGTCGCTATGGCCGATGAGTTCCTCTCGCGTCTCCGCGACCTCTCGACCCCCGCTCACCAGGACGATGCAGGGGAGCGCGAGGTTTGACGCGAGGGTGGTCTGTGACACAGACCTCGTATTCACGAGGTGAAAGCTAACGTAACGTGAGGGTTGGCCATTGAGTCCCTCACGGAAACGTTCCGTGCCGCCGGGGCCCATCCCTCTCCTCTCGCTAGGACTCCCCCGTGACTTCCCTCAGCACTGCGCCCGTCGACAGCGGACCCCAACACTCCCAGCAGCAGCCGGACACCGTTCTCTCGGCCCTGCGCAATCCCCGCCGGCTCAAGACCGAAATCCTCGCTGGTCTCGTCGTTGCTCTCGCCCTGATCCCAGAGGCGATCTCCTTCTCCATCCTCGCCGGCGTCCCCCCGCAGGTCGGGCTGTTCTCCTCGTTCGTCATGGCGGTCACGATCGCGTTCGTCGGTGGCCGGCCCGCGATGATCTCCGCCGCCACCGGCGCGATCGCCCTGGTGATCGCGCCCATCGCCCTTGAGTACGGGCTCGATTACTTGATCGCGACCGTGATCCTCGCCGGACTCCTGCAGGTCGTCCTGGCTCTGCTCGGCGTTGCGAAGCTGATGCGGTTCATCCCGCGCAGCGTGATGACCGGCTTCGTCAACGCCCTGGCAATCCTCATCTTCACCGCCCAGCTGCCACACCTCTTCGGGGAGGACATCCCCTGGATCGTCTACCCCCTGGTGCTGGTGGGCTTGGCGATCATGGTCCTCGTCCCGCGCCTGACCACCGTGGTCCCCGCGCCACTGATCGCGATCGTCCTGCTGACCGGCGCTGTGCTGGTCAGCGGATGGAAGCTGCCCAACGTCTCCGACCAGGGCGAGCTGCCCGAATCGCTGCCGTCCCTGTTCATCCCCAATGTGCCCCTGAACCTCGAGACGCTGCAGATCATCGCCCCCTACGCCTTCGCGATGGCGATCGTGGGAATCATGGAATCGCTGATGACCGCCAAACTCGTCGACGACATCACCGACACTCACTCCAACAAGACCCGCGAGTCCTGGGGGCAGGGCATCGCGAACATCGCCTCCGGGCTCTTCGGCGGTATGGGCGGCTGCGCCATGATCGGCCAGACCATGATCAACGTGAAGCAGTCCGGAGCCCGCACCCGGATCTCCACCTTCCTCGCCGGCGTCTTCCTGCTGATCCTCGTCCTGGCCCTGGGAGACATCGTCGGCCTGATCCCGATGGCAGCCCTGGTCGCCGTGATGATCATGGTCTCCGTCGCCACTTTCGACTGGCACAGCATCCGGCCCTCCACCCTGCGCCTGATGCCCTGGTCCGAGACCGCCGTCATGCTGGTCACCGTCATCGCCACCGTCGCCACCCATAACCTCGCCATCGGCGTGATCCTCGGCGTGATCACGGCGATGATCCTGTTTGCCCGCCGCGTCGCCCACCTGGTGCACATCGAGAAGGTCTGGGAAACCGACGTCAACAGCGATGGCACCATCGACGTCCGCCGCTACGCCGTCAAGGGTCAGCTGTTCTGGGCCTCCAGCAACGACCTGGTCTACCAGTTCGACTACGCCGGAGACCCCCAGACCGTGATCATCGACCTTACCGCCGCCGACATCTGGGACGCCTCCACCGTCGCCGCCCTCGACGCCGTGCAGACCAAATACACCGCCCGCGGCAAGGAAACACGCATCATCGGGCTCGACGGCGCCAGCCTCGAGCGCTTGGAGCGCCTCTCCGGCAAACTCGGCGACGAGCACTAAGCAACCCGTAGGTTCGGCACGAATTCTGGATGCACCCTAGAGGGGATGCATCAATGATGCAACAGATGCAATACTGTCCCGATGGTCCACGAACATCCCGGAGTGTCTCCGCTTCGACGGCTCGGCAACGTGCGTGCGCTGGACGAGAAGCAGTTCGTGTTTGACGCGATGCTCTCGGGGTGGAGTGATCAGCAGGCCAGCAGGGCGCTCTCGTGGCAGACGATCGCGAGCCGGGCACAAGTTGTGCGGCGGTTTGGGGAGTTCACGGGTCGGTATCCGTGGGAGTGGTCGCCGGGCGATTTGGAGGACTTCACCACGCAGGCGAAGTCGCGTCCCCATCCAGCGGCGCGATCAACGATCCGCGGGTATCACACGATCATTCGCCTGTTCTGCGACTACCTCACCGACGCACGGTACGAGTGGGCAACGGAGTGCGAGGAACGCTTCGGATCGACGCCTCAGCAGATCTGTCACGAGTGGAACACGGCTACTCATCTACTCGACTACGAAGGGCGCGTGGAGCGGCGCGCCCTCACCTACGACGAGCTGGAGCAATTCTTCACCGCAGTCGACGAACGGGTCGAGACCATCGTTCACCGCGGCCGGAAGGGAGCTCTCTCTGCGCTCCGAGATGCCCAGATCTTCAAGACGATCTATGCCTACGGGCTGAGGCGGGCGGAAGCCACCGGACTGGACGTGGCAGATCTGCGACCTAACGGCGCGGCTTCCCGGTTCGGGCGATTTGGCGCTGTCGATGTGCGGTGGGGAAAGGGGTCCCACGGATCCGGACCCCGCCGGAGATCAGTGTTGACCCTGCCCGAGCTGGGCTGGATCACCGACGGCCTCGCGCAATTGAATATTCGCTTCGCTGGCGTCCAGCGGTAGCGGGTTTGGGGGCCAGCCCGCTCGTCGCTCGGTAGGGGGCGTGGGGGCCAGTGATGGTGTGCTCGGGGGCCACCCTGTTTACGCTCCCTCCGCCGCGTGTATTGGGCACGCGGCGGAAGGAGCAATCAGAAATGGTACGGAAGATCAGAGCGAAGCTGATTCTGCAGTTGCGTGCGGACGGCTTGTCGGGGCGGGCGATCGCGGCCTCGCAGGGCATGTCGCGCAAGAGCATCACCGCGGTGCTGGACGCCGCGGAAGCGGCCGGTATCGGGTGGGACGAGGTGGCCGAGCTCGAGGACGAGCAGGTCTACGCGAAGCTGTTCCCGGGCCGGGGTGAGCACGAGAGCGTGTTCGCCCAGCCGGACTGGGAGCGCGTCCATCGGGAGATGGCGCGGGTCGGGGTGACGCTGAAGCTCCTTCACGGCGAGTACGTGGATACGGCGGCGGCGGCCGGGGATCCGGTGATGGGGTATGACCGGTTCTGCCGCACCTACCAGCGACATGTCCTGGTCACGGGAGCTGCCTCGAGGGTGGGGCACAAGGCGGGCCAGAGCGTGGAGGTCGACTGGTCCGGCCCCACGATGGAGTTGCTGGATCCGATCACCGGCGCGAGGGCGCCGGTGTTCTTGTTCGTCGCCTGCCTGCCGTTTTCCCGTTACGCGTTCTGCTGGCCGGCCCTGGATATGAAGCAGTCCTCCTGGCTGCGGGCCCACGTGGCGATGTTCGAAGCATTCGGTGGGTCGGTGCCGAGGATCGTGCCGGACAACCTCAAGACCGGCGTGATCAAGCATCCCCGCGAGGGCGAGATCGTGCTCAACGATGCGTATCGCGAGATGGCGACGCATTACTCGGCGGCGGTGCTGCCGGGCAGGGTGAGGAAGCCGAAGGACAAGGCGAGCGTGGAGAACACCGTCGCGCACGTGGCGACCTGGGTCATCGCCGGGCTGCGGGAGCAGCAGTTCACGACGCTGCCCGAGCTCGCCGCCGCCATCGAGGCGCGGATGGAGGCTTATAACGCGGAGCCGTTCCAGAAGCGTCCCGGCTCCCGGCTGAGCGTGTTCGACGCCGAGGAGAAACCGCTGCTGACCTCGTTGCCGGCGGTGCCCTACGAGATCTCGACATGGCACTACGGCCGCCGGGTGGCTAGGAACGGGCACGTGGCGTTCGCGCGGAACTTCTACTCGGCACCGTTCGCGCAGATCGGTGCCAAGGTGGATCTGCGCATCACGGCCCGGACGTTGGAGATCTACCAGGGCTCCCAGCGCCTCAGCAGCCACCTCCTGCACCCGGAGACCGCTCGGAACGAGTACAGCACCCATGACGCGGACCTACCCGCCGGGGACCGCTACCAGCCCTGGGACGCGGCCCGGGTTCGTGCCTGGGCCGAGCGGATCGGACCGGCCACTGTGACCGTGGTCGAGCGGATCTTCGAGTCCGTCCCCATCATCGAGCAGGGCCTGGATCCGGCGCTGGCCGTGCTGCGGCTCTCGCGCCGCTTCTCCGCGACCAGGGTCGAAGCAGCTTGCGCCCTTGCCCTGGTAGGACGGATCAGGTCACCTCGCTACGCGCATTTGGAGCCGCTTCTGGCGACCGGGCAGGACAAGACCGCCAGCCTCCGTCCACCCCTTGAGGAACCCGCTGAAGTCGGCGGATTCGTGCGGGGAGCGGACTACTACGCCGGAGGAGGTGCGCGATGACCGGGATCGATATCGAGACCAAGCGGAAGCTGCGCGAGATGGGCGCGACCGCGCTGCTGGAGGCGATCGAGGCCCAGGACGAGACCCTGGTGCTGGGGATGCCGTTCGAGGACCGGATACAGCTGGTCGTGGACGAGGCCCACTCCACGTTCACCCACGGCAAGGTCGAAGGGTTGATCCGCCGGGCCGGACTGCGCTACCCGAACGCCGACCTGCGCCGCCTGGACCTCGTCGAGGAGCGGGGCCTGGACCGCCACACGATCACGCAGCTCGCTTCGTGCTCGTTCATCCAGCGCCAGCAGAACGTCGTCTTCCAGGGCTTCACCGGTTCCGGGAAGTCGTTCCTCGGCTGCGCCCTGGCGAAACAGGCCTGCCTGCACAGGATCCGGGCGCACTACATTCGCATGCCCGACCTCGCCGAAGCCTGGGCCCTGGCGAAGGACAAACCCCAAGGTCACACGAAGTTCCTGCGGAAGTACGCCGCGTTCACGCTGCTCGTGATCGATGAATGGCTGTTGGACCATCCCGACGACGACATGCGCGCCATGCTGCTGGAACTGCTCGAGCGCCGCCATGACACCGGCTCGACGGTGTTCTGCACCCAGTACGCGAAGAAGGACTGGCACCCTCGCCTCGGCTCGGGAGTCCGCGCTGATGCGATCATGGACCGCATCGTCCACAACGCTATCTGGATCGACACCGGCACCAAGAACATGCGCGAGCACACCGCGATGACCCAGTGACGGAACGCTGGCGGGAGCCAGTGGCCCCCACAGCGACGGCTACTGGCCCCCGCCGGCACGATCGGTGGCCCCCGAAGGCAATATCGGGTGGCTCCCACGACTACGAATACTCACGCAATGGATCGACCAGGCTCGCCCACGGTTCACCGACTCGGCATCGGGGCCGCTCTGGCCAACCGAGCGAGGCAGCCGGGTGTCGCCGCGCTACATTGATCTGCGGTTCGCCGCGATCCGCGACCAACTGGAATGGCCGGCCGAGCTTAGCGTGCACGCGCTGCGACACACCTACGTCACCAACCTCATCGAGTGGGGCTATGCGGAGAAGTTCGTCCAGGACCAAGTAGGGCATGCCTATGCCTCGACCACGGCGATCTACACCTCCGTGGGCGACGATTACAAGAACCGGATGATCGCCAAAGCGCTCTCTCGTGTCTATGGAGGACCTGATGACACCACCCAGTGATGGCACTCCGATCACCTGGCAGCTTCGCCAGGTAATGGCTGCCGCGGGGATGTTCCAAACCACCGACCTCATCGAGCCACTGCGCTCCCAGGGAGTGCAACTCTCACGGGAGCAAGTCTTCCGCCTTGTGACCAAGACGCCGGAACGCCTCAACGTCGAAGTGTTCGCGGCGCTCTGCCGCATCCTCGACTGCACCCCGAACGACCTCATCGAGATCCCGCCGGCCCAAGCCAAACGCGCGCGCCGAGCTGGAGGCTCGCCACGGACAGAAGGCCCCGCTATCGGCTCCCTCCGGCCCATCCCGGCCAAGATTCATCGCCCGACCGAGTAAGACGAGCAGGCAGCCTCTATGACTCCGGTGCAAATCGGCTGCGACTCCTGCGGAAGCGGTGGCCCTGCTCGGTACGCCATCCTCGAGCGGCGCATCTGCAATGCCTGCTACTCCCGGCTCAGGCGACATCCTGGCCAGTGCCCCGGATGCCGTCAGGTCAAAGTCCTCGCGTTCTACGACAGTGACAGGCGTGTCGTCTGCGCGAGCTGCGCTGGCGCACCGCCGCGGTTCGGCTGCACCAGCTGCGGTAGCGAAGACCAGCTCACCGGGTCCCAGTGCGGGACATGCCGACTGACCGACCGCCTCCGGGAAGTCCTCTCCGACGAGCATGGGCGCATCCACCCTGACCTGGCTTCCTTACACGAACACCTGCTCACCGCGCGCGACCCCCGCTCGGTCACACGATGGCTCCGGCGTGAGCCAATCGGGGAGACACTCCGAGCGATGGCCACTGGGCAAGCAGCGATCAGCCACGGCACACTGAACGCGCTCCCGCTGTCGCCCCGTGTTCGCTACCTCCGCCGCATGCTCATCAGCGCAGGGACACTCTCCGCCATCGACGTCGAGTTGAACGACTTCGAGCTCAAGGCCACCGCCTTCATCGCGGGTCTTCCTGATAGACACGCCGCGATCCTGAAGCAGTACTTCACCTGGGAGATGCTGCGCAAGCTCCGCCAACGCGCCACTACTCAACCCGTGACCGCCAGTACCGCCGACTCTCGGTATTCCGAGCTGCGCAAGATAGCAGGTCTATTGGCATGGCTCGACGACCAGGGCTTAACACTGTCCACGCTGAACCAGGCCGCCCTGGATCGATTCTTCGGCGAGCATGAGCATCAGAGCGTCCACAGGACTTTCCTCAACTGGGCCGTGCGTCACCACCTCACGGGTCCCGTCGCCGTACCCGGCAGGAAGCCCCCTCGACCCGATGCCTCGATGACAGATGAGGTCATCTGGAGCAAGATCGACCTTCTCCTCGAGGACCGTTCGATCCCCCTGCCCAGTCGAATAATTGGCCTGTTCATCCTGGTGTTCGCCCAGAGGCTGTGCGACTGCGTCCGCCTGCGACGAACCGACGTCGTCGACGACAACGGCGAAGTCTCCATCGCGTTCGGCAAGACGCCGGTTGTGCTCCCTGCATCGATCACCAGTTTGCTTCGTCAGCACCTTGACGAGTCACGGGCCGAGCGACCATTCGTTGGCAGCGGCTCAGAATGGCTCTTCGCCGGCGCCATGCCCCAGCACCACACGAGCGAGGCCAACGTCGCCCTTCATCTCTCCTCACGCGGTATCCGCGTGCGAGAAGTCCGGCGCGCCCGGATCGACCAGCTCGTCCAACAGGTCCCCGCCAGCGTCGTGGCCGACGTCGTCGGCATCAACATCGCAACCGCCCTCAAACATGCCGCAAACACCAATGCAACCTGGGGCGCCTACCCCGAACTGCGAGCTACGACCCCCGAGGAATAATTCGCGATCGAACGATACCGATCCCCGGTAATCTGGGAAACCGGAACCATGGGCGCCACCGGGCAGGATCCTTCTCGGCCTCCTGGCATAATCGCCACATCCTGAGCCGTGGGGCGCAGGTCCGGTCAGTGGGTGGCGCCGATCTCGATGAGT
>DXDT01000018.1 GCA_019115335.1 Candidatus Brachybacterium merdigallinarum | reverse complement strand
CGGCCTCGCCCAGGACGAGCTCGAGGCCTCCGTGCAGGTCTTCCACGTGCGGGGCGGGCGGATCCGCGGCCAGCGCGGCTGGACCGCGGAGATCCTCGACGAGTCGACCGCCCCGGACCTCATCGAGCGCGCCCTGACCACCCTGTACACCGAGGGGAGCGCCCCGAAGGAGGTGCTGGTCCCGATCCTGCCGACGAACCTCCACCAGGTGCGAGAGCTGATGGGCCGCACCGTGGACCTGCGCGTCCCGCAGCGCGGCGAGAAGAAGGACCTCCTGCTCACCGTCGCCGAGAACGCGACCGAGGCGCTGCGCCTGCACCGCCTCAAGCGCACCGGGGACCTCACCTCCCGCACCAAGGCCCTCGAGGACCTGGGGGAGGCGCTCGACCTCGCCGAGCCGCCGCTGCGGATCGAGTGTTTCGACATCTCCCACTCGCACGGCACCAACGTGGTCGGCTCCCAGGTGGTCTTCGAGGACGGCCTGCCCAAGAAGAGCGAGTACCGCCGCTACGCGGTCACCGGCGCGGCGGCGCGGGATGACACCGCCTCGATGCACGACGTGATCACCCGCCGCCTGAAGCATCACCTCGACCCGCCCGAGCCGGTGGAGGGCGAGGAGACCGACCGCTTCAAGCGCTTCGCCTACCCGCCCTCCCTGATCCTGGTCGATGGGGGCCCGCCCCAGGTGGCCGCCGCCCAGCGCGCCTTCGACGAGCTCGGCATCACCGACATCGCCCTGGCCGGCATCGCCAAACGGCTCGAGGAGATCTGGCTGCCCGGCGAGGAGTACCCGGTGATCCTGCCGCGCACCAGCGAGGCGCTGTTCCTCGTCCAGCGCCTGCGCGACGAGGCGCACCGCTTCGCGATCACCTACCACCGCTCCAAGCGCGGCCGCGCCATGCAGGCCAGCGCCCTGGACGGCATCCCCGGGCTCGGTCCCGCCCGTCGGCGCGCGCTGCTGGACCGCTTCGTGACCGTCTCGGCGATCCGGGAGGCCAGTGAAGAGGAGCTCACCCAGGTCGAGGGCATCGGTCCCGCGGTGGCCGCCCAGATCGCCGCCGCGCTACGATCCGAACCGGGCAGCGGCACCGAGGCGGATGCCCCCGCCGTCGCCGTGAACATGGCGACCGGTGAGATCCTGGACGGGTGAGCACCTGCCCTCGACCCCCCGCGCCCCGGAAGGAGACGATCATGAACGCCGAGGAGACCCTCCCCGAATCGGCCGCCCCGGCGAGCAGCACCGGTGGTGGCGATGTGGTGATCATCACCGGCCTCGCCGGCGCCGGCCGGGAGACCGCGGCCCATGCCCTGGAGGACATGGGCTGGTACGTGGTCTACAACATCGCCCCCCAGCTGATCCCCACCCTGTACGACCTGCAGGCCAGCGCCGAGGGGCGCGACGTGCGCTTCGCCGTCGTCTCCGACCCGCGCTCGGGCCCGTTCTTCTCCGAGCTCTCCGACGTGGTGATGACGCTGCGCCGCGCGGACCTGCGACTGCGCCTGCTGTTCCTCACCGCGGACGAGCCCACCCTGGTGCGGCGCTTCGACTCCGTGCGCCGGCCGCATCCGCTGCAGGGCGAGGAGGGGGTGCTGGAGGGGATCCGCCGCGAGCGGGAGATGCTCGCCCCCTACCGTCGGATGGCGGACCTGGTGATCGACACCTCGCCGCTGAACGTCCACCAGCTGACCATGAAGATGCGTGAGGCCTTCGGCACCACTGCCGAGCAGCGCCTGACCGTCACCATGCTCTCCTTCGGCTTCAAGTACGGGATCCCGATCGAGGCGGACCACGTCAGCGACGTGCGGTTCATCCCCAACCCGTACTGGGTGCCCGAGCTGAAGGCGCTGCGAGGCACCGATCAGGAGGTCTCCGAGTACGTGCTCGGCGATGCCAACGCCGGCGAGTTCGTCGAGAAGTACCTGGAGATGATCATCCCCGTGCTGCGCGGCTACGGGGCGGAGAACAAGCACTTCACCACCCTGGCCATCGGCTGCACGGGCGGCAAGCACCGCTCGGTCGCCGTCGCCGAGAAGATCGGCGAGGAGTTGCGGCGGGCCGGTCATGCGGTCCGGATCCGCCACCGCGATCTGGGGCGGGAATGAGCATCGCCCCCCGCGCCGGCGGTCACCGGCGCTCGACCTCCCTCAACCCTCGGGCCCGCCACGCGCGCGCCGGCATCCGACCCGAGCCGCTGCGGGTGCTTGCCCTCGGCGGCGGCCACGGACTGGCCGCGAACCTGCGGGCGCTGCGCCTGCTCGCCGACGACATCACCGCGGTGGTCACCGTCGCGGACAACGGCGGCTCCTCCGGACGGATCCGCACCGAGATGCCGGTGCTGCCCCCGGGAGACCTGCGGATGGCGCTGGCCGCCCTGTGCGAGGACTCCGAATGGGGGTCGATCTGGGGAGAGGTCATCCAGCACCGCTTCGCGACCTCCGGCGAGCTCGACGGCCACGCGCTGGGCAACCTCCTGATCGTGGCGCTGTGGCAGATCCTGGACGATCCCGTCGAGGCGCTCGACCAGATGGCCGAGCTGCTCGGGGCCCGTGGCCGCGTGCTGCCGATGGCGCTGGACCCCCTGGACATCGAGGCCGATGTGCGCGGTGTCGACGGCGCCCTGCGCACCATCCGCGGCCAGTGGCAGGTGGCGAGCTGCGAGGGCAGGGTCGAGCAGGTGCGGCTGGAGCCGACCCGCCCCCGCGTGCCCCAGGACGTGATCGAGGCGATCGAGCAGGCCGACTGGATCATCGTCGGCCCCGGCTCGTGGTTCACCTCCGTGCTGCCGCACCTGATGATCCCGGAGATCGCCGAGGCGATCCGCCGCAGCCCTGCCCGCCGCTGCATCACCATGAACCTCTCGACCGGCGCGCAGGAGGCGGAGGGGCGCAGCAGCGGCGACCTGCTCGAGATCCTGCTGGAGCAGGCCGGCGACACCCGGTTCGACGCCCTGGTGGCGGACCCCACCGCGCTCGAGGACGCGCCGGAGCTCGCCGAGGCCGCCGAGCAGCACGGGATGCGGGCCCTGCTGCGCCAGGTCAGCGTGGGGGACGGCTCTCCGCGACACGATCCGCTGCGACTGGCCACCGCCTATCGCGATCTCTTCGACGACGTCCTGGGCGACGTCCTCGATCCCGCCCACGACGGCCCAGCAGACACCCCAGGAGGAGTGCATGGCACTGACCGGTGATGCCAAGGAGGAGCTCAGCGAGCTGGAGGTGACCCGACCCTCGGCCCGCAAGGCCGAGGCCGCCGCGATGCTCCGCTTCGCTGGGGGACTGCACCTGGTGGGAGGGCAGATCGTGGTGGAGGCCGAGCTGGACTCCGCGGCTGTGGCCCGGCGCCTGCACGGCATCCTGTTCGACATGTACGGGCATCGGCCCGAGCTCGCGGTGCTGGCCCCCACCGGGATCCGCCGCTCCACCCGCTACATCGTGCGGGTCGAGAAGGACGGCGGCATGCTCGCCCGCCAGACCGGTCTGCTCGATGCCCGCGGCCGGCCCGTGCGGGGCATGCCCCCGGCCGTGGTGGGCGGCGCGGCCGTGGACGCCGAGGCGGCCTGGCGCGGAGCGTTCCTGGCCCGCGGATCCCTCACCGAGCCCGGCCGATCGGCGGCTCTCGAGCTGGGCTGCCCGGGACCGGAGGTGGCACTGGCCATGGTCGGTGCCGCCCGCCGTCTGGGCGTCGCCTCCAAGGCGCGGGAGGTCCGCGGGACCGACCGGGTGGTGCTGCGCGACGGCGAGGCGATCTCCCAGCTGCTGAGCCGGATGGGGGCGGCCCGCACGGCCGCGACCTGGGAGGAGCGGCGCAACCGGCGCGAGGTCAAGGCCACCGCGCATCGTCTGGCGAACTTCGACGATGCCAACCTGCGCCGCTCGGCGCGGGCGGCGGTGGCGGCCGGTCAGCGCGTCCAGCGCGCCCTGGAGATCCTCGGGGACGATGTGCCCGAGCATCTGCGGGTGGCCGGGCAGCTGCGGCTGGACCATCGCCAGGCCAGTCTCGAGGAGCTCGGCCAGCACGCGGATCCACCGCTGACCAAAGACGCCGTGGCCGGTCGGATCCGCCGACTGCTCGCCATGGCGGACAAGCGCGCGCAGGAGCTCGGGATCCCCGGGACGGACGACGGCGTGGACGAGGACCAGTTGCCCCCGTCACCCGACGCCGGGCATTGATAGGATCGTCGCGGACGTCGGTCACTTCCGGCGCCGTACGAGCGTACGAGGGCGTGCGCGCCATCTGTTGACTTCCACGGCATCGCTGTGGATCTAGGAGGAACCGTGACCATTAAGGTTGGCATCAACGGCTTCGGTCGGATCGGGCGCAACTTCCTGCGTGCCGCGCTCGAGCAGAACGCGGACATCGAGATCGTCGGCGTGAACGACCTCACCGACAACGCGACCCTCGCTAATCTCATCAAGTACGACTCCATCGGTGGTGTGCTGCCCTACGACGTCTCGCACGACGAGACCTCGATCACCGTCGGCGAGAACACCTTCAAGGCCTACGCCGAGCGCGATCCCAAGAACATCCCGTGGGGCGAGATCGGCGCCGACGTCGTCATCGAGTCCACCGGCATCTTCACCGACGCCGAGAAGGCCAAGGCTCACATCGAGGCCGGCGCCAAGAAGGTCATCATCTCCGCTCCCGCGAAGAACGAGGACGCGACCTTCGTGATCGGTGTGAACGAGGGCGACTACGACCCCGCGAACCACCACATCGTCTCCAACGCCTCCTGCACCACCAACAGCCTCGCGCCGGTGGCGAAGGTGCTGAACGACGAGTTCGGGATCGTCAAGGGCCTGATGACCACGATCCACGCCTACACCTCGGACCAGGTGCTCCAGGACGGC
>DXDT01000164.1 GCA_019115335.1 Candidatus Brachybacterium merdigallinarum | reverse complement strand
ATCGGCCACGGCGTCCTCGAGGGCGGCCTTGAACTCGTCGAGGGCGGCCAGGTGGACCGGGCGCATCGACAGCTGCAGGTAGCGCCCGGCATGGAACTCGACCTGCGCCAGCAGCGCGTTGATCCGCTGCAGGCGCTTGCGGATCTCCGCTGGCTCCCGGGCGATCGCGGTGGCCAGGGCCTGCACGTCACCGAGGGTGTTGCCGGTGAAGAACTCGAAGAAGCGATCCTCGACCTCCGGCAGCTTCTCCTCCTCGATGCGGCGCAGGATCGCCAGGTAGTCCTCGGCGGCGTCCAGCGAGGCGGCGGTGTCCCCGGCCTGGGCGGGCCAGCGCCGGGAGAACTCGCGCATCGCGGTGCGGATGTCCTCCTCCGCGCGGGAGGTGCGACGGGTGAGGTCCATCAGCTCCGCGTCCAGGGTGGCAGAGGCGTCCTTGGTGACCTGGTCGATGGTGCCCACGCGCAGGGTCGGGGAGATCGCGGCGAAGCGGCGGGCCAGCTCCTCCTCGACCGCGGGATCCAGCGTGACGCCGGCGATCCGCTCCTGGGCGGCGGCCAGGCGCTCCGCGGAGCGCTCGGCCTGCTCGGCGAGCTTCCCGGCGGTGCGCACCACCTCCAGCAGCTCCTCGTCGGTCTCGGCGATCGAGCGCTCCACGTCGTCGATCTGGCGGGCCAGCTCGGTGAGCGCGGCGGAGCCGTCCTCCGCAGCGCGGACCATGTCGCGGAGGTTCGAGATGCGGCGAGCGACCGAGGCGGCGTCGATGTCGTCCCAGGTCACCGTGCTGATGGCCTGGAGCGCCCAGAGGTGCTCACGGCGGCGCTCTTGCTGGGTCTCGACGTCCTTGCGGCGCGCCTGGGCCTCGAACAGGGCCTGCTCGGCGCGGGTGCGCTCCTGTTCGAAGACGCTGCGCTTGGCGCGGTTGTCGAAGCCGAGCACCCACTGGGAGCGGTCGTTGATCTGGCGATCGGCGCTCTTCTCGTGGCGGGTCGCGGAGTGCTTGATCTGCCCGGAGCGCAGCACCGCCCGGTTCAGGGCGGTGAACTCCTGGAGGTCCTCCGCACAGGTGTAGTCCATGCGGGAGGCGATCTCGGAGGTCAGCCAGGTGTGGAACTCGCCGTCCTTGACGTCGAGCTTCGCGGCCAGAGAGCGTTCGTCGATCTGCTTGACGGGGCGGCGCAGGTCGGTGTTGACCCGGTTGTAGGAGATGCGCCGGCGCAGCTTGGTGCGGTCGATGACGGCGGCGACGTCGCGGTAGGCCCGGTCGGGCACCAGGATCGAGCGGGCCAGCCCGCGCAGGGCCTGCTCCGCGGCGGCGGTCCACTCCTCCTCCCCGGCTCTGACCTGCAGCAGCTCCGCCGCGAAGGGCAGTTCGGTGGGGGCGATGCCCACCTCGGCGGCGATCGCGTCGCGCAGGGCGACGTCCTCGGAATGGAGGTTCGAGGCGCGGGAGGTGAGGGAGGCGAGCTCCTCCTTGGTGCGCTGCAGCTGGCCGGCGAGTTCGCGGACCGTCGCCTCTGCCTCCCATCGCTGGGAGTCGGAATCCTTCTCCTCGGCCTCCAGCGCCTCGCGGCGCTGGGCGACCTCCCGCTGCAGCGCCAGGAACATGTCCTCCCCGGCAGGGGTGGACAGCTCGAGGGTGGCGAGCTGGCCGGCGAACTCGGAGCCGCGCTCGCGGCGGCGGTCGCGCTCGACCTCGAGCCCCGCGATCTGCTGCTTCCAGTCGTCGATCTCGCCGCCACCGGCGTGCTTGCGCTGCTCCTTGAGCTGTGTGAGGTCGGCTCTCGCCTCGGCGACGTCCTGGGTGAGGCGACGCTGCTGGGCCTGCAGGCGGTCGCGGTCCAGCTGCAGGCGCTCCTGGTCCTCGTCCAGCAGGCGCACCAGGTGCTGGGCGGCGAACACGTCGATGTCGCCGCGGCGGTCCACCAGCTCCCCGCCGCGGCGGCGCATCTCGGTCCAGTCGGTGTGGTTCTGGCGCAGGCCGCGCAGCAGGTCACGCTGCTCGCGGGCGGTGGCCAGGGCCTCGTAGACCTGGGAGAGGTTGTGGAAGTTCGCCAGCGCCTGATCGGCGAGGTCGAAGGTGCGGGGCTCCTCGAGCATGCAGTCGCGCAGCAGGGCGTTGACGTCGCCCAGCTCCTTGGCGGACTGGATCTTGTGGAGCAGGCTCAGCGCCTTCTCGTCGGGGATCCCGAGCTTCTGGCTGAAGGCGGCGCGGTACTCGCGGAACTGCCGGAACGTCTCGGTGCCGGGGAACGCGGCCTCCAGGGCCTTGCCCTCGATCTGGGAGGAGACGAAGGGCCGCAGATCGGAGACGTCCAGCGGCCGGTCCGCGATGACGTACAGGCTCTTGACGTCCGAGTCGGAGGTGTGGCCGGCGTGCAGGAGCAGCAGCCGGGAGAGCTGGACGGTGCCGCCCAGCCCGTCGCTGTACCGCAGGGTGAGCACCGACAGAGTCGTCTTCTCGCGCAGCACGTCCTGGCTGAACTCGCCGGTGGCCTGGTCGTAGTGCATCGCCCAGGCGCCGCGCACGTAGCTGGCGACGGTGCGGCGGTACTTCGAGCGGGCGGGCCCGGCGTCGGACGCGGCGGCGTTGAACTGCAGGGTGCGCGGCGGGGTCAGCAGGGCGCTGATCGCGTCCAGCAGGGTGGACTTGCCGGTGCCGGGACCGCCGGTGAGGAAGAAGCCCTTCGAGGAGATCGCCAGTTCATGGGTGCCGTGGAAGGTGCCCCAGTTCGACACCTGCAGCTGGGTCAGCCGCCACTGCCCCGGGTGAGGGTGGTCTGGGTCGGTCTGGGCTGCCGCCTGCTGTGCGGCGGGATCAGCGCCGACACCGGGCAGGTCGAGGGTCGTTGCGTCGGATTCCACCCCAGCAGAGTACCGGGGCCGAGCCCGCCGCCGGTGCCGAGCGTGCGCCGGACAGCTTTGTCACACCTACGACCGGTCCGCAGCGCCACACCGGTCCTCAGCGCAGCAGAGCTCGGCCTTCGCCGTCGCTGCTCAGTTCTCGGGGCGGCCGTGGCGCCAGTAGCCCATGAACGAGACCTGCTTGCGGTCCAGACCGAGCTCGCTGACCAGGTGGCGGCGCAGGGTCTTGATCACGCCCGCCTCCCCGGCGAGCCAGGCGTAGAAGGAGCCGTGACCGGTGGTGGTCTCCCACAGGATCGTCGCATCGATGTCGACGTCCTCGAGCTCCTCCGGTCCGGCGGCCTCGTCGGCCGCTCCTCCAGCAGCCCCGTCGGCAGCTCCGGTGTGCGAGCCGGCAGGTCCGGCGTGCGCGACCTCGTCCCCGGTGTCGCGGAAGGCCTGCGCGTTCTCGCTCATCAGCTCGCGCACCGCGGCGTCCAGCAGCTCGCCGTGGGGGCGGTCGCCGCGCGCCAGCCAGGTCACCTGCACCCCGGAGTGGGTGGGGATGCGCTGCTGGTCGGCGCCGTCGGGCACCTCCAGCAGGGCGTGGCCGCTGATCGAGGCGGGCAGGGCCTCGAGGATCGAGCCGATCGCGGGCACCGCGGTCTCATCGCCCACCAGGAGCACGGTGCGGGCGGTGCCGGGGCGGAACTCGATGCCGCCGTAGTCGGGGCCCACCAGGTGCCGGTTCGGCCCCAGCATCGAGATGGTGTCCCCCACCTTCGCGTCCCGGGCCCAGCGGGCGGCGACCCCGCTGCCGGGGATCTCCTCGGGCTCCAGGTGCAGGACGAAGTCGATGTCGATCTCGGGCAGGTCGGAGAGGTTCCCCGGGTGGCAGGCCGCGCGCTGGTCCCGCACGGTGTAGGTGCGCATCCAGCCGCGGTCCTCGACATCGATCTGCAGCCAGCGGCGGTACCAGTCGGCATGGATCTCGGGGTCCAGCATTGCGTCGGGGCGCACGGTGGCGAAGTGGTCGGCGGTGGCGGCCGGGCCGGGGATGATCAGCTTGATCCGCAGGTCGAGCGGGTGGGAGTTGGTCCCGAAGTGCTCGAGATCAGCGCCGGCGAAGGTCATCCGCACCAGGCTGGGGCCGAGCTCGCGGCGGGCGACGACCCGCAGGTCGAAGGCGAGCATGGCGCTGTGGTCGAGGGCGGGCACGAGATGGTCCTGCGTGGTCACGAACTGGTCCTGCGTGGTCACGGCGGTGTTCATGGGTCCCTCCTGCGGGTCGTGCTCGTCGCGCTGGTCGTGGTGCTCGCGCTCGTCGGCGGGGTCGATATCGGGGGTGTGCTCGGTGCGTTCGGTGCCCGTGGTGCGCTCGGGGGCGGAGATGCGCTCGGGGTCGGGGGTGCGCCGGTCGCGGCCCACCGGCAGCACCATCGGGGTGGCGGTGACGGGGTCGGTCTCGATGCGGGCCTCGAGGGAGAAGACCTCGCGCACGGTCTCGACGGTGATCACCTCGTCCGGCGTGCCCTGGGCGAAGATCTCGCCGTCCCGGACGGCGATCAGGTGGTCGGCGTAGCGCGCGGCGAGGTGGAGGTCGTGCAGCACGATGGCCACGGTGGTGCCGCGCTGGCGGTTCAGGTCGCGGACCACGTCGAGGACCTCGAGCTGGTGGGTGACGTCGAGGTAGGTGGTGGGCTCGTCCAGCAGCAGCACCTCGGTCTGCTGGGCCAGCGCCATCGCGATCCAGACCCGTTGGCGCTGCCCGCCGGAGAGCTCCTCGAGCAGGCGGTGGGAGAGGTCCTCGGTGCCGGTCGCGGCGAGGGCGGAGGCCACGGCGGAGTCGTCCTCGGGTCGCCACTGCTGGAACAGTCCCTGGTGGGGAAAGCGGCCGCGGGAGACGAGCTCGCGCACGGTGACGCCGTCGGGCGCGATGGGGGTCTGCGGCAGCAGTCCCAGGCGGCGGGCGAGCTCCTTGCCGCGCAGGCGGTGGATGTCCGTGCCGTCCAGCAGCACGGTCCCCGCGCGGGGCGGCAGCAGCCTCGACAGGCCGCGCAGCAGGGTCGACTTCCCGCTGCCGTTGGCGCCGACGATGATGGTCACGCGCCCCTCGGGCAGGCGGAGGCTGAGGTCGCGGACGATCTCGCGGCGGTCGTAGGCCAGGTGCAGGCCACGGGTCTCGAGGACGGTCATCGGCGGGTCACTTCCCCTCTCCGGGGCTCGGGCCGCGGGTCAGCAGCCATAGCAGGAAGGGGGCACCGAGCACTCCGGTGATCACCCCGGCGGGCAGGTCCACGTCGCCGAAGGCGTTCTGGCCGATCACGTCCGCCGCGAGCACGATCAGGGCGCCGATCCCGGCGGCGAGCGAGACGCTGGGGCGGCCGGCGATGATCCGGGCGAGCGGCCCGGAGAGGAAGGCGACGAACGCCAGCGGCCCGGTCACGGCCACGGTCAGGGAGGTCAGCGCCACCGCGACCAGCACCAGGGCGATCCGGGTGCGGGGCACCGGCAGGCCCAGGCTGGTGGCGGTGTCATCGCCGAGCTGGAGGATCCGCAGCCGGGTCAGGAGGGCGGCGAGGATCGGCACGAGCACCAGCAGGGCCAGCGCGAGGATGCGCACCCGGTCCCAGGTGGAGGTCGAGAGGGAGCCGATCAGCCAGTGCATGATGTCGCCCGCGGTCTGCGAGTTCACGCGGGTCATGAGGTAGGAGATCAGGGCCTGCAGGGCGGCGGCCACACCGATGCCGACCAGCACGAAGCGGTTGTCGACCGCTCCGCCGGTGCCGGTGCGGGCGGCCCCGGCGACCAGCAGGACCAGGGCGGCGACGCCGGTCCCGCCCAGCAGCGTGCACCAGAACAGGGTGGTTCCCTGGGCGCCGAAGTACGCCATCGCGATCACCGCGCCGGCCGACGCCCCGAGGCTCACGCCCATCACGTCGGGGCTCGCCAGAGGATTGCGCAGCAGGGTCTGGAAGGTGGTGCCGGAGAGTCCGAAGGCGATGCCGGCCAGCACCGCGATGATCGCGGCGGGCAGACGGCTCTCCACCACGATGTAGCTGATCCCGGGGAGCTGCTCGCCGAGGATCGCGCGCAGGGCATGGTCGGCGTACACCATCGGGGTGCCGACCAGGACCCGCACCGTCATCAGCGCCACGAGAAGCAGCACCGTGACGGCGGCGATGACGGCACCGCGGGTGCGTCGACGGCGCCGAACGGCGGTGCTCGAGGCGGCGGGCTCGGACGGCAGCCCCGCCCGGCCGGCAGGGGGCGCAGTGGTGGGTGCGTTCACAGGGGTCACAGTCCCACCTGCCGACGGGTGCGGATCAGGGTGATGAACACCGGCACTCCGACCAGGGCGGTCATCACGCCGACCTGCACCTCGGCGGGCGGGGCGATGACCCGCCCGATGACGTCGGCGACCAGGATCAGCACCGGTCCTCCCAGCAGGCACAGCGGCACCACCCGGCGGTAATCGCCACCGACGAGCAAGCGGACGGCATGCGGGACCACCAGGCCCAGGAAGCCGATCGGACCGGCCAGGGCCACCGCCGCCCCGCACAGCAGGATCACGGCCGCGCCGAGCCGCAGGCGAGCCGGCCCCACGGAGACGCCGAGGCCCACGGCGGCGTCGTCCCCGAGGGCGAGGGCGTTGAGGGTCCCGGTCATGACCAGGACGATCACGAGCCCGACCAGCATGAACACCCCCACCAGGGCGACATCGACGAGGCTGCGGGCCCCGAGCGTGCCGACCTGCCAGAACCGCATCCGGTCCAGGGAGGCCTGGTCCAGCATCACCAGGGCGTGCACCAGGGAGCTGAGACCGGCGGTGATCGCAGCGCCGGCGAGCGCGAGCTTGACAGGGGTGGCGCCATCCCGGCCGCGCGCGGCGATCGCGTAGACGGCGACGGTCGCGATCCCCGCCCCCGCGAAGGCGAGGACCATGAACTCGACGACCTGGGAGATCGACAGCAGGTACACGCCGAGGGCGACCGCGGCGGCGGCGCCGGCGTTCAGCCCCAGGATCCCGGGATCGGCCAGCGGGTTGCGGGTCATGCCCTGCATGGCGGCGCCGCCGACGGCCAGGGAGGCGCCCACGGCGATCCCGGCGGCGGTGCGCTGCAGGCGGGACTGGAGCACGGCGTGGTCCGCGAGGGTGAGGTCGAAGGCGGTGATCGCCTCCCAGAGGGAGGACAGCGGCACGCTGCGCGCCCCGACCAGCAGGGAGAGCAGGATGGCGGCGGCGAGGGCGAGGAGCCCGCCGAGGACCACCGCCCCCAGGCGTCCGCGCGACGCCCCGGCGGGCCGCGATGCGGTCGCCGGGGCTGCCTGCGCGGGCGTGACGGTGACGATGGCGGGGCTCGATCAGGCCTGGGCGATCTCGGCGGCGGCGATCACGTCCGGCACGAAGTTCTCGAGCGCCCAGGGGATCGACAGGGCGTTGACCGCGGAGATCGAGAGGGTGAGGTGGTCGTCATCGGTCAGCACCAGGCCACCGCCGGCCACGGCGGGGATCTGGGCGAACAGGGGGTGGGCCTGGAAGGACTCGATGGTGTCGCCCGGGGCGGCCCAGGTGTAGAAGACGTCGGAGACCAGCTCGTCGGCGCGCTCGGCGGACCATTCGAGGTAGAAGGTCTCGGCGTCAGCGGTCGCCTCGGTGACCACCTCGGCCTGGGTCATGCCGAGCGCCGTGAAGAACCGCGGGCGGGTGTCCTCCCCGACGTAGAGGTTGATCGTGTCGTCGCTCAGTCCGAGGGTGCCGGCGATGAAGGTGGACTCGGCGACCGCGGGGTTCTCCTCGCCGACGGCCGCGAGCCGGCTCTGCAGGTCGGTGAGCAGCTCGGCGGCCTGCTCGGTGCGTCCGGTGGCGCTGCCGACGGCGGTGAGGACGTCCTCCCAGGAGGCCGTGTAGTTGGCGGCCAGCGGCCCGATGGTGGGGGCGATCCCGCTGAGCTGGTCGTACTCCTCCTGGGTGAGGCCGGAGTAGGCGGCGATGATCAGGTCGGGGGTGAGCGCGGCGATCTCGTCGGCGTTGATGCCGTCGGCCTCGGAGTACATGGTCGGGGCGTCGTCGCTGTCCCAGCCGGCACCGAGCTCCTCGAGCTTGGCATCGATCCAGTCGGTCGAGGAGTTCGCGTTGCCGCCCCATTCCACCAGCGGCATCCCGACGGGCACCACGTCCAGGGCCAGCAGGGTGTCGGCGTTGACCCAGGAGACGGTGGCGATGCGGGCGGGCTCGGCGGCGATCTCGGTCTCGCCGTAGAGGTGGCTGATGGTGATCGGGAAGGTGCCGGTGGCTCCGCCCCCGGCGTCGGAGGCGCCTGCCCCCTGGGCGTCGGTGCCGGAGGTGTCGGTGCCGAGGCTGTCCCCGCTGCAGGCGGCGAGCCCGGGCAGGGTCACGGCGGAGAGCACGAGGGCGCGGCGCGAGATCGTCATGGTGGTCCTTCTCGTCAGCACGACCCGGGTGGGCCGTTAGGCGAGCCTGACCTTATTACGCACGCCGGAAGGTCCACAATCAGAATCGGGGGCTCACGCTCCGCCGGCACCCACGACCGCGATGTCCCTGCACGTCACCGCCGCCCCCATCGCGACGATGCGGTGCAGATCACTCCTGCGAGGTGGGGTCCTGCGAGGTGACCTGGCCGACACCGTCGGCAGCATCCCCGGCGGCGCGATCGGAAGGGTCGCCGTCACCGTCCTCGTCGCCGCCGTCGGCCGGGTCCTCGAGCCCGTCGACCCCGGCCTGGCGGTACAGGCCGATGAACTCGCGCGCCGTGTCCGGGCCGATCATCAGGCGCAGGACCGGGGAGACCTCGAAATCATCGCCCTGCTCGTCCAGCAGTCCGGCCCGCTGGACCTTGGCGATCGAGGCGCGCAGCTCCTTGGCGAAGCCGGCCTCATCGGTGGAGGTGGTGCGGCGGTAGGCGGCCAGGGCCTGCTGGATCTCGGCCTCGGAGACCACGGTGCGCTGGCCGCGGGAGGACTGGGTCAGCAGCATCTGGCGCAGCACCAGCAGCAGCACGGAGTCCAGCCGGTTCAGCCCGGTCAGTCGGCGCAGGAGCTTCGGGGCGTCGGGATCATCCTCGCTCTGTCGCACGAAGGCGACCTGGGCGTCGTCGTCGACGACCAGCTCGAGGAAGAGGTCGGCGAGGCGGGCCTCGATCGCGGCCCGGTCCCGCATGAGCTGGCCGAAGCGGCCGGTGTCGCGGCGCCCGTCGAGGTAGGGGCCCTGCAGGAGGTGGACGAGCACGCGCCGGGACTCGTCGGCGAGCGCGCTCCCGGGCGGTGCGGGGGCGTCGTCCGCCGCGGGGTCCTCGTCGGTGCGGTACGTGGAGCTGGTCACGGACACATACCCTACCGGCGCCGATTCGGGCTCCGTTCCGACGCGATCGCCCCCGCATTGTGCATTCATGGCGATGATCTGATGGAATCATGCGTGATGCACGCCACTCGGCGCCCATCCGGCGTCGATGACTACGGCAAGGAGTCGACCATGTCCAATGTCCCGACACCCACACTGATCGCCATCGGGGTGGTGATCGTGCTCGTGGTGGTGCTGGCCATCATCCTCGGCGTGATCGCCGCCGGCCGGCGCAAGGAGCGCCAGCGCGAGGAGGACCGCCGCCGCGCTGCCGAGATCCGTGACGAGACCACACGCCAGGAGCAGGCGATCCAGGAGAAGGGCCTCTCGGTGCGTGAGCACGAGCTGCAGGCCGATCGCGAGCGCCTCGAGGCGGAGCGCAAGGCGAAGGAGGTCGAGCAGGAGCAGCTGGCCGCGCAGCGCCGGGCCGCCGAGGCGCAGCGTGAGCGGGAGGAGCTCGATCAGTCCCGCGCCTCGCTCGAGGAGCGTCGCGCCGAGGCCGATCGCCTGGACCCTGACACGCCGAACCGTGCCGACGGTGCCGAACCCGCCAGCCGGACCGGGACGGCTGCGGGCGCAGGAGCGGTGGCCGGCGCCGAGCGCGACGACGCCGTGGGACCGCACTCCGCTCACGGCACGACCGACCGGCCGGTCGGAGATTCCCGGGGCGCCGCCCGCGACGACCATGCCGGGCACGACGCGCAGCACGGCATGCGGCACGACGTCCAGAGCGACGATCGGCTCGACGATCGGCCCGACGTCCGGCACAGCCCACGGCCCGGTGATGCGCAGGGCGAGGTGCCCGGCGATCGGCAGGCCGCGGAGCCCGCGCGGGCCGACGAGGCGCGTCCGGTGACCGCCCCGGGTGCCGGCAGCGAGCCCTCCTCGGAGCACGGCCGCCGCGCGGCGCGCCCGACCGAGGGCGCCGCCCCGCAGAGCGGCCAGCCCGTGCAGGACGGCCAGCCCGTGCAGGATGCACCGCCGCAGCCGGTCGAGGGCGATGGCCGGGCGCCGCGCCCGCCGGCACCGTCCCGCGAGGGCGCCGCTCCGCAGCAGGGCACCGCACCCCTCCAGGACGGCGCAGTCCCCCAGGACGGCGCACCTCAGGACGGCATCGGGCCCCGTGACGACATCGACCCGCGGAGCGACATCGACCCGCGAGAGGGCGGGCGGCCGCGTCCCTGACCCCTTCCCGGACGAGGATGGATGACCTCACGGTCGAGCGCGTCCTGCGGGTGGTCGAAGCGATCCCCGCAGGGCGCGTCGCCGCGTACGGGGAGGTCGGCGCGATCGTCGGGGTCGGGCCCCGCCTGGTGGGACGGATACTGCGGGAGTGGGGCTCCTCGGTGCCCTGGTGGCGGGTGACGAACTCCTACGGTGACCATCCGCTGCTGGCCCGGGCCCTCCCCCACTGGCGGGCGGAGGGCATCGCCGTGAAGCAGAACGGGCGCGGCTGCCGGATGACGGACTTCGGAGCGGACCTCGAGCAGCTGCGCGCGGACTCGGCGGCCGGGCTCGCCGAGCTGGACGAGCCCGCCCGGCCCGGTCACTCCACCGGCACGTCGTCCAGGAAGAAGTAGGCGGGCACCTTCGCGGCGTAGTCGTTGCCGTCCAGCTCGCGCCAGGTGACGATCTCGGTGGACCCCTCGCGCTCCTGGGCATGCTGCGTGGCCAGGAACATCAGCCCGATCACGCTCGCGAGCCCCTGCTGGGCGGGATGCTCGCGCAGCACGTCGGCGATCGTGGCCTGCCCCGCGCTCCCGCGCACGGCGTTGACGGTGCCGGTCAGGCCCACGATGTCGATGTCGTTGCTGCGCACCAGATCCTCGAGCACGTCGACGCTGAGGGCGGTGGCGTCGTGCACCTCCGCCTCCGCGGGCGCGCCGGGATCGGTGGGGTCCTTCAGGCGGTGCTGGGCCACCGAGCTCAGCTGCACCCGCGAGAGATCCAGCTCGAGCGGGAACGGGGTGCGGGTGGCCACCTCGTCCTTCTGGGACAGGGCCAGGCCCTGCGCCTCCTGCAGGGCCTCGAGCAGCACCCGGTGCTGACGGAAGTCCTGGGAGCGCACGAAGCGGGCCAGCGAGCGGTACAGCTCGGTCTTGACGTCCAGCACCTCCTGCGCGGGCTCGTAGAGGTCGCTGAACACGTTGGCCAGGCGCTCCCGCTCGGCGCGACCCAGGGTGCGGGCGAAGTCGCGCTCGAGCAGGCGATCCACCACCTCCTGGGCGGTGCGGGTCTGGACGGGGTCGTTCAGCATCCGGAAGAACGCGGTGAAGGTGCGGCCCACGGTGGACTGCCCCAGCAGATCGTCTCCTGCCAGGAGCTGCTCGAGGATCTCGCCGCGAGAGGTATCCGGGGAGAGGATCTGCTCACGCAGGTGGAGGTCCACCGCGCGCAGGTCCTCGCGGTACTGGAGGAAGTCCCCGGAGAGCTCGGCCGCGATCTGCAGGATGTCGCGGAGCCGGTCCACCGAGGCCTCGGCGCTGGGCAGCAGCAGCTCCCCCTCGGCGAGCTCGCGGATCTCCGCCTCGATCCGCTCGCGGCGGTGCTGGAGGTCGGCCAGGCGCACGTCGCGATCGGTCTCGGTCTCCTCCGCGAGGCGCTCGAACTGCTGGACGACCAGCTGCAGACGCGACTCGGTGGTGGTGGGGCGGTGCTCCTCGAGGGAGGCGATGAACTGGATCGCGTCGATAGTGGCCGGGGACGGCTCGAAGGTGGTCTCGACCCGCTGGGGGTCGTCGCGGCGGGTCAGGTAGCCCTCGCGCACCCAGCCGTCGACATAGTCGGCGGCGCTGCGGCCCGCGCCGCCCGTCGCCTGCTCCGTGGGTCCCTCGCTGCCGGGATCCTCGTCGTGCAGCAGCGCCAGGTGGGCGCCGACGCGGGCGATCAGCTCGCTGCGCGGCAGGCGACGGTCCCCCGCGGGGAAGACGGACTGCAGGATCGCGAGCACTGCGGGTGCCTTGGTGGCGGCGAGCAGGCGCCAGGTGCTGGCCCGGCGCAGCTGCTCGTAGGCCTCCTTGCGCACGGACACGGTGTCACTGCGGCGATCGCTCCACCGATTCGGCTCGGACGTGGTCACGGGGGCAGAGTCTAGCGTCCGTCGTTGCGTCGACCCGACACCTGCGGTGCCGCTGCCCATCCCGTCGGGATCCGCCCCACCGGCGGCGAGTCGTGACCGGTAGCCTGGGTCGGGACGCTGCCGCGTCCACCACCGCACGAGGAGAGATATGACCCAGGGGTACGGACCGCAGCGGAACGATGGGCAGCAGTGGGGCCAGGGGGATCCGCACGCACAGCAGCCTCAGCAGCCGAATCAGTGGGGGCAGCCCAATCCTGCCCCCGCCCCGCAGTGGGGGCAGGCCAGCCCGGCCCCATCCGCGCCGGAGCCCGCCCCGCAGTGGAGCCAGGCGAGCCCCGCACCGGCGGCCTCCCCGTATCCCGCCGCCTCCCCCTACCCCGCGGCGTCCGCGGGGTCGAGCTATCCGGGGGCGTCCCCGGCAGGGGCTTCGGCCGGTCCGTCGGGGACCCCGACGTTCGTGCCGGGCACGGCGATCAGCTCGACGGCCCGCTCCCTGGCGCCGTGGCTGCTCTATCTCGCGATCGGGGTGGGCGTGCTGCGCATCCTGACCCTGGTGGTGTCCTTCATCGCGGGCTTCGCCTCGGGGGCGGCGGGCGCCGCCGGTTCGATGGACGGCGCCGCCGCGGCGCTGGGGCTGGGTGGGATCGCCTCGATCCTGCTGGGCATCGTCAACCTGCTCCTCTCCTTGGCCCTGCTGGTGGTCGCCATCATCCTGATCTTCCAGACCTCCGGCCGGGGTCGCACCGGCGCGATCGTGGTCGCCGCTGCCGTGCTCCTCGCCGTCGTCGTGTACTGGATCTTGAGCCTCGTCCTCGGCGTGATCGCGGCCGGGATGGGTGATCCCAGCGGCGCCGGTGCCGTGAACCTGATCTGGGCGGTCCTCGAGATCGGGCGCATGCTGCTGTTCGTCGTCGCGATGATCGTGGGCGCGTGGATGACCCGGGCGTGGGTGCGTCAGAACTCCTGACGCACCCATCCTCCTGCGCCTGGTCCTGCCAGCGCCTGGTCCGGTGCCTGATCCCGCCGGATCAGGCACCCAGCAGGAGGGTCCGGTCACCGGTGGTGACCAGGGCGCGCCCTGCGCCGACGCCGCGCACGGCATCGACCTGCTCGGCGGTCCGCCACTGCCCGGTGACCTCGCCGGTGGCCGCATCGATCACCCGCAGCCGCTGCGCGGAGCGGGGCTGCAGCGAGGCGGTGCGGGCGGTCGCATCGAGCACCACCGCGGTGCCGGCCGAGAGGTCCCCCCGCATCCCCTCGCTCCCCGTCACCGCGAGGGTCCAGATGTTCTGGCCGGTCGCGGTGTCATAGGCGACCAGCTGGCCGATGTCGTTGGTGACCACCATCCGGGCACCGTCGATGCCGAGGCGGGTGGTGAACGTCGCGGCATCGGCGAGGGCCTCCCCACCGGGACTCGACCAGGCCGCCTGCTGCTCGGAGGCGACGATCTCGCCGGTGACCTCGGTGCCCGCCTCGGTCCCCGTGGCCAGCACCCGCCCGGCCTCCAGCCGCAGCGTCCACTCCCCCGCCGGTGAGGGCTCGGAGGTCCACAGCTCCCGACCCTCGGCGAAGGCGGTCACGGTCACCGCACCCTCCTCATCGGTGCAGGCGGTCAGCACGGTCGGGGCGGCCTCATGCAGGCTCGGACCGCTCGGCGGTGGGGCGGTCGCACCGATCCGGCACGGCGCCTCGGGGCCGGCGAGGATCCTCCCCAGGGGGAAGCCGGTCGTGGGATCCAGCTGCACCCACCCCTGGGCGGTGTCATGCTTCAGCGGCACTGCGGGCAGCAGCCCGGTGGTGCGGGCGGCATCGAGCAGGCCGGCCGGTTCCTCGGCCCGGGCCGGGACCGGGGTGCCGACGGGATCGGGGCCGCGGGCGGGATCCTCCTGGCTCCCATGGGTGACGGTCCACAGCGCCGCCGCGGGCTCCCGCGCCTGCTCCCCGTCCGTCTGCTCCGCATCCGGCTGCCCTTGCCCTGCGAGCTCGGCAGCGAGGTCGAGACCGCTCAGGCGGCATATGCCCTCGGAGCACACTCGCATCACCGCGATCTCGCCCTCCAGCGCCAGGGGCGCCCCCTCCAGCTGCGCCACCAGCCTCGGCGGTGCCGCGGCATCGGCGAGATCGAACACCTCGGTGCTCGGCTCCCCGCCCTCGCCCGAGGAGCCGTCGTCGGGGACCTCGCCGTCGGTCGCGCCGCCGTCGGACGATTCCCCGGCGGAAGCGTGCACGTGCAGCAGGTAGCGGCCGTCGGCGCTGAGCGCGAGCACATGCTCCGAGGCACCCTCGGGCCCCTCGGCGACCTCCAGGCGATCCACGCGCTCGCCGCGCACCAGCTCGGCGCCTCCCGACGCCCGACGGATCAGGAGCGGGGAGTCGGGCACCGGCGCGGAGGCGACCAGGTCCGCCTCGGTCACGGCCGCGAGCACGGCGGTGGCGTGCCGCTCGAGCGGCGCGACCCGGTGGCTGAGGATCCCCGGCACGGTCAGGGCGAGCGCCATCAGCACGGCGAGGATCGCGGCCGGCACCGCCACCGGGACGGAGCCGCGGCGGGTGCCCAGCAGGGCCACCAGGCCCGCCCCGGCACCGGCCCCGACCAGCACCCCGGCGGCGATCCGCAGCCCGCCCAGCAGGAAGTGACCGCCCACCATGGCGCTGATCCCGGCGAGCGCGAGCAGCACCACGGCCACGCCGGTCGCGGCTACCGGATCCAGGCGCCACCGGGACCCGGGCTCGTGCGGGGAGGGCTGCTCGGGCGTCTCCTCGGCAGAGACGAACTCGGGCACGTCCGCGACACCGGCGGCGGGAGCCTCCGCGGAGTCGTCAGCGGGGGCATCGGCGCTGTCGGCGCCCAAGTCCGGGAGGGCCTCGATCAGCTCCGGCTCCGCGGGCTCCTCCGGGCTGGTCGGCGAGCTCACCGCGGCGACCCGTAGTAGGCGCCGGTGGTCTCCTCCCGCAGCTCCTCGAAGGTGCCCTCGACGATCGCGGCGCGGATGCGGTCCACCAGGCGCACCACGAAGCGCTCGTTGTGGATGGTGCACAGGGTCGCCGAGAGCATCTCCTTGGCACGGAAGAGGTGGTTGATGTAGGCCGCGGTGTAGTGGGTGCAGGTGTAGCAGTCGCAGGTCTCGTCGATCGGTGCGAACTGGCGACGATATTTCGAGCCCGTGAGGTTCACGCGCCCGGTGCGGGTGTAGACGGCGCTGTTGCGCGCCACCCGGGACGGGGAGACGCAGTCGAAGGTGTCGGCGCCGGCGGCGATGGAGTGGAAGAGGTCGTCGACCTCGCTGATGCCCAGCAGGTGACGGGGCTTGGACTCGGGCAGCTCGTCGGTGACCCAGCCGACGATGGTGCCGAGGTTCTCCTTCTCCAGGGCGCCGCCGATGCCGAAGCCGTCGAAGCTCCAGCCCTCGACGTCCATCGCCCCGAGATCGCGGGCGGCGCGGCGGCGCAGGTCCTCGTACTGGGCCCCCTGGATCACCCCCCACAGCTGCTGGTAGGGCCGGTGGGTGCGGTCGGCGCTGAGCCGGGCGTGCTCGGCCAGGCAGCGGATCGCCCACAGCCGCGTGCGCTCCAGGGCCTGCTCCTGGTAGCCGCGGGAGTTCATCAGGGTGGTCAACTCGTCGAAGGCGAAGGTGATGTCCGCTCCCAGCCCGTGCTGGATCTGCATCGAGATCTCCGGGGTGAAGCGGTGGATGTCGCCGTTGAGGAAGGAGCGGAAGGTGACGCCGTCATCGTCCACGTGGGCCAGGCGCTCCTTGCCGGCGGCGACGGCATCGTCCTCCCCCGAGGCGGTGCGGGCCTTCTCCCCGCCGGCGAACTCGCTGGAGAGCACCTTCTTGAACCCGGCGCCGAGGCTCATCACCTGGAACCCGCCGGAGTCGGTGTAGGTGGGACCGGGCCAGTTCATGAAGGCGCCCAGCCCACCCGCCTCGTCGATCAGGTCGTGGCCGGGCTGGAGATAGAGGTGGTAGGCATTGGCGAGCACGGCCTGGGCACCGAGCTCCGCCATCGCCTCGGGCAGCACCGCCTTGACCGTCGCCTTGGTGCCCACGGGGATGAAGGCGGGGGTGGCGATCTGCCCATGGGGGGTGGTGATCACGCCGGCGCGGGCCTTGTCCCCATGGCGCGCGGTGATCTCGAACCCGGTCCCGGAACGGCCCGGATGGGAGTCCGGGGCGGGGACGACGGGCGAGGGCGATGCGGCGTCAGCGGGAGTCACCCGGTCATGGTCCCATGACCGGCCCACATGGTCGGGTCGCTCCGGCCTCGGGTGGACGTCCCCGCCGGGGAGCGGGCAGGCCTCCGTAGACTGTCCCCGGGCCCGGACCAGCCGTGGCCGCACTGCGTCGAAGGGCTCTGCACCGTGTCGAACCTCCCCAGCACTGCCGCCCGCGCCCCGTCCGCACTGCGGACGCCCGGCCTGGTCACGGCCGGGATCGCGGTGCTGATGCTGCTCTCGAGACCCTTTGCCTGGCTCCTCCTCGTGCTCGTCCCTCCCGTGTCGACCTTCGGCACTCTGGTGCAGGGGGTCACCACGCTGATCCCCCTGGTGCTCATAGCGGCGCTGGGCATCAGCGTCATCGTCCTGGCCCGACGGGATCGCGCCCTCGAGGCGGGGGCCGAAGGTGCGGCATCCCCGCCCGCGGCACCCCGCCGCGCGAGCCTCGGCATCCTCACCCTGGCGTCGATGGTGGCCTTCGGTCTCAACTACCTGATCGGGGCGGCGAACCTCGCGATGCTCGGGCTGGGATTCAGCATCCTCGGCCACGAGAGCTACAGCTCCGCGGCAACGGTCACTTCGATCCTGGGCACCGCGGCGGACGTGATCGTGCTGCTGGCGATCGCCGCGCTGGCCCTCGTGGTGGCGCTGCGCGCCTCCGGGTCGGGGCGCCGCCTGCGCATCCCGTGGTCGGCGACGCTCACCGCCGTGGCCCTCGCCGGGCTGCTGGTGATCCTCGCCGCGGCGCGCCCGCTGCTGGACCTGGTGGTCCGCCTGCTCCCGCTCGACACCTTCGGTGACGGTCCCGGCCTCGCCCTCACGTTCGTGCCGTCCGTCGCGCAGAGCACCGCGCTCGCGCTCGTGATGTGCGCCGGCATCCTGCTGGCGGTGCAGGCGAACCGGGTCGCGGCACGCCCTGCCGTGCTCAGCCTGGGGCTGGTCTGGCTCACCCTGATCCTGGGCTCGATCGTCTCGACGATCTCCTCGATGCTATGGGCAGGTGGTGGCGCGCCCGGCCTCCCGCCCCTGGTGGGGACGCTCGTGCACATCCTCGGGATCACGCTCGCCCTGGCCGCGGCGGTGGTCGCCGCCGTGCTCACCGCGAACGCGACCGCCGAGGCCGCCGACGCGCCCGGCCCCGGCGAGGGCACCGGCCGCACCAGCCTCGCCCCCGGCAGCGCGGGCCCGTCGCAGCCCGTGCATCCGCGCGACTGACCTGCGCGACCGGCAGGCACCCCGCACCAGGGCGAGGCCCGAGCCGATGAACTACCATCCAGCCCAGCACCGGGCAGACCCGCACAGCACTGACATCACCGGCAGCACCGGGAAACGCACACCGCCGGCAGGAGGGGATCACGATCGGAGCGCCCAGCGATCCGCCGCCCCCACGGCGCGGAGGGCGGCGCCGTCGAGCGCTGACCCCGCAGGAGGAGGCCCGGCAGCGAGAGCTCGCTGCGCGCCGAGAGGCCGAGTCCGCCGAGGACTGGGTGCAGCCCGGGGACGACCTCTCCCCCTGGGTAGAGGACCCCGCATCGGCAGAGGATCCGACCCCGACCCCGGACCCGGCTCCCGCCCCCAAGGATGATCCGGCCCCCGCAGAGGATCCCGCCCCGGAGGGAGAGCCGCCCGCACCCGAGACCGGGCCCGAACCGGCACCGCTGGCACCTGCGCGGCCGTTCCGGACCCGCCCCACGCCCCGCTCGGAGCTCTCGGAGTGGACCGCGCAGGCGCTGCCCTCGCAGACCTCCTCCCTCGACGATTGGCTGCAGGGCCCCATCGAGCAGCACGCGGAGCGGGAGGCGGAGGACGCCTGGTCCACCGCCGGGGCGGTCTCGGGGACCTGGCGCCCCCGCGGGGAGGCGTCCCGCTCCCGCACCCCGGACCGGGAGAGCGTCCCGCCCGACGGGACGACGGCCGGGACGGCGACGGCGGAGACGAGCGCGACCGGGTCGGCAGCGGCCGGGACGACCGCGGCGGAGCCGGAGGCCGCCGGGACCTCCACCCCGCAGCCCTCCCGCCCCGCGTTCCGCCGGGAGCTGCACGGGCTGCGCGCCCTCGCCCTGGGGCTGGTCGCGATTTACCACATCTGGCTCGGGCGGGTCTCCGGCGGTGTGGACGTGTTCCTGTTCCTCTCCGCCTTCTTCCTCACCGGCACCTTCGTGCGCCGCCTGGAGAACGGGCGCCCGCTCGGCATCCCCCGCTACTGGCTGCACACCTTCAAGCGCCTGCTGCCACCGGCGGCGGTGACGATCTTGCTCACCCTCGGTGCGAGCGCCGCCTTCCTGCCCTCCTCGTTCTGGCCCACGGTGATGCAGCAGTCCGTCGCCTCGATGGTGCAGCTGCAGAACGCCCTGCTGGTGTTCGAGCAGGTCGACTATCACGCCCGCGACGCCGGGGACGCCTCCCCGCTGCAGCACTTCTGGTCGCTCAGCATGCAGGGACAGGCCTTCATCGTGTGGCCGCTGCTGTTCGCCCTGGTGGTGGGGAGGGCCCGGGCCGGGAAGTCGATCCGTCGGCCCCTCATCGCGGTCATCACCCTGATCGGCGGCGCCTCCCTGGCCTGGTCGATCATCTCCACCCAGACCCAGCAGCAGGTGGCCTACTTCGACACCGCCGCCCGTCTGTGGGAGTTCGCGGCCGGGTCCCTGCTCGCCCTGAGCCTGCCCCTGCTGGACCGGATCTCCGGCGCCCGCCGCCCTGAGGACGAGCAGCCCCCGCGACTGCGCACCCTGCGCGCCCTCACCGGGTGGGCAGGCATCGCCGCCCTGCTGGCCTGCGGCATCGCACTGGACGTCTCCACCATGTTCCCGGGCTGGATCGCGATCTGGCCGCTCGCCGCAGCGGGCGCCGTGGTGGTCGCCGGGCATTCCGGGCGGCGCTGGGGCGTGGACCGGCTGCTGTCCACCCGGCCCGCCGCCTTCGCCGGGGACATCTCCTACGCCCTGTACCTCGTGCACTGGCCGATCCTGGTGGTCTGGCTGCACCACAGCGGGCAGGAGCGGGCCGGGCTGCTGGATGGGCTGGTGGTGCTGACGGCCTCGGTGCTGCTGGCCTGGGTGCTGACCCGGGCGGTCGACGCCCCGGTGCGGCGCTCGAGGTGGCTCGAGGCACGGTCGTGGCGCGCCGTGGCGGCGGTCGCCGCCAGCGTCGCCCTGGTCGCCGGAGCCGCCGGCGGCTGGTGGACGAGCCTGCAGCGCTCCACGGAGGGGACCGCGGCCCCGCCCGCGACCGCCGCAGTGCCCACCGACGAGGTCGCCACCGTCGCGCCCCTGGAGGTGCTCCCCCACGGCTGGCAGCTGGGCGACCAGTGGCCGGACCTGCCCGAGCCGTGCTCGGGCCCCTGGGCGCCCGCGGGGTCCTGGAACAACGTGCGCTGCCAGCAGCTGCTGCCGGCGGACGCCGCCGCGGAGGAGACCATCGTGGTGGTCGGCAGCTCACACTCCCGCCAGTTCATCCCGGCGCTGCTGCCACTGGCCGAGTCCCGCGGCGCCCAGGTGGTGAACCTCAGCATGGACGGCTGCGAGTTCCTGGCGGGCGCCGAGCGCTCCGGCTACTGCCGCGGGTACGACGACTGGGTGCTGGAGTACCTGGACACCCACGAGGTCGACACCGTGCTGACCACCGTCACTCGCACCGCACCCGGTGAGCAGGTCGAGACGATGCTCGAGGGCACCGATACCGGGGTGCAGGCGATCCTGGACCGCGGCATCGACGTGATCGCCACCCGTGACACCCCCCGTTGGGAGCAGGACCAGTTCCAGTGCGCCGAGAGCGTGATCGAGGCCGGCGGCACCCCGCTCGAGGCCGACGACGCCTGCGGGGCGGACATCGAGCAGGTCTATGCCCCGAGCAACCCGGCCGCAGCGCTCGCCGAGCTCAGCGGGCCGGGCTCGAGCGTGACCCTGCTCGACCCCAGCACCGCGATCTGCCCCTCGGGCCGCTGCTCCCCCGTGCTCGGCGACGTCTACGTGTACCTCGATGACAACCACCTCACCGAGCTGTTCGTCCAGCGCACCCTCGCCCCGGTCTTCTCCGACCGCCTGGGCGGGGCGGGCGCGGGCAGCGGCCCCAGCGACGGCGGGCAGTAGCCGCACGCCCGGCCCGCGGTGGGCCCGGTCCGTGACGGGCACTGCACCGGAGCAGGCCTGTGAGCGGGACCCACTAGGATGTGCCAGTCCCCGCAGCGCCCGTCCCCTGCGCACGCCCGCCCTCGCCACTGCCCCAGTGGCCCGCCCACCCAGGAAGCAGGTGAGCCCCCGTGGAGGCAGGAGGCATCCTCGCCGCCCTCATCGCCGTGCTGGCGGTGCTGGTCCTGCCCGGGCTCCCCGCCTCCCTCGTGCTGCGCCTGCGCCCGCTGACCGCTGCGGCCTTCGCGGCCCCGCTGTCGATGGCGGTGGTGGCGGTCAGCGCGGAGCTGGGCCGCCTGCTCGGGCTCTCCTGGAACCTCCTGGTCCCGCTCGCGACAGGGCTCCTGCTGGCCCTGGGGCTGTCCCTGGTCACCCGCCCCTGGCGACGACGCCGCCTGCAGGCCGTCCCGGGGCAGGAGCCGTCCGCTCCCCCCGCCGCGGCGGAGCCGGACACCTCGCGCCGCTGGTGGCCGGCAGCGGTGGCCGGCGGGCTGCTGATCGGCGGCGGGGTGCTCGTGCTGCGCCAGCTGCGGATCATGGGGTCGATCACGGCGGTCAGCCAGACCTACGACAACGTCTTCCACCTCTCCGCCGTGCGGCACATCCTGCGCCACCAGGATGCGAGCGCCTGGCTGGTGGGCGGGATGAACAGCCTGCCGGGGAACGAGAGCTTCTATCCGGCGCTGTGGCATCAGCTCGGCTCCCTCGTCGTCCAGCTCTCGGGGCAGGACCTGGTGCTGGTCTCGAACGTGCAGATGCTGGTGGTGGGCTGCATCGTGTTCCCGGTGGCGCTGATGGCGCTGGTGCGCGGCACGACCACGGCCGGCCCGCTGGGCGTGTTCCTGACCGGGGCGCTGGTGCCGATCAGCAGCGCCTTCCCGCTGACGATGATGAGCTGGGGCATCATCCTGCCGTACCTGCTCTCGCTGTGCGTGCTCCCCCTGGCCCTGCTGGCGATCGCCCAGATCATCGGGCTGGTCCCGAACCGGCCCGATCCGCCGCCGCGCCTGACCCAGGTGGTGCTGCTGATCGCCTCCTGCTTCGCGGTCGCGATCGCCCATCCGCAGGGCGCCCTGGTCGCGCTGGCGCTGGGCCTGCCGATGATGGTGTGGGCCACGGGGCTGCGCTGGCGGGAGGGCAGGACGGAGCCCGTCGCCGGCACCGTGCACCACGGCGGCGGTCTGCTGGGCGGTCGGTGGCCGCTCACCGTCGTCACCGTCCTCGGACTGGCTGGCGGCGCCGCGGTCTGGTATGTGGCCCGGCCCGGCATCACGTCCGCCGTGTGGGAGCCGAACGCGTCGCTCGTCGAGGCCATCGGCCAGGTCGGCTCGCTGGCGGGCAATGCCACCCCGGCCTGGGAGCCGCTGGGAGTGGTGATGGCCGCTGCCGTGCTCTCGGTGGCGCTGCTGAGCCGCTCGCGCTGGATGCTGCTCGCCTTCCTCTCCGGAGCGTTCCTGTCGGTGGCCACCCGTGCCACCCCGGTGGGTGAGCTGCGCTACCTGATCACCGGCGGCTTCTACAGCGACAACAACCGGATCGCCGCGATCCCGGTGCTGATCGCCGTCCCGATCCTCGCCGTCGGGATCGACGCCGCCGCCCGCTGGGCCTGGGCACGCTGGGGGACGGGTCGTGAGGACCGCGGCCCGCGGCACGCCCGGCTCGCTCCGGTGGCGGCGGTGCTGATCGCGGCGAGCCTGCTGACGCTGAGCTGGGTCGCCCCGAACACGCGGGTCAACGAGGGGTACAGCGTGTTCGCCTGGCAGGAGCCGGAGCTGCTCAGCGCGGACGAGCGCGAGCTGCTCGAGCGGCTGCCCGAGGTGGTCGAGCCCGGGGAGGTGATCGCCACCAACGCCTGGAACGGCAGCTCCCTGGCCTATGCGATCTCGGACCGGGACGTCCTGAACATCTACATGGGCTTCGAGGCGGAGCCCGAGGTGCATCTGCTCAATGCCGAGCTGGACGAGGCGAACACGAACCCCGAGGTGTGCGACGCCGCCGCCGAGCTGGACGTCGAATACGCGCTGGACTTCGGGCCGCGGGAGATGCACGGCAAACGCGCCACCTACACCGGGCTCAACGAGATCTCCGAGACCGGCGCCGCCGAGGTGGTCCTCCAGGTGGGCGAGGCGAAGCTGCTCAAGATGCTCCCGTGCCGCGGCGTCGATGGTTCAATGAACGGATGAGTCCCTCCGCCGCCGTCGCGCCCTCCCCGCTCGCCCGCGAGACCGCACTGGATCTGGGCGCCTTCGTCACGGCCTCCCCCTCCAGCTTCCACGCCGCCCGGGAGGCGGGGCGCCGGCTCGCCGCGGCAGGCTTCGTCGAGCTGGTGGAGACCGACTCCTGGAGCGCCGAGGACGTCAGCGGCGACCGCTTCGTGATCCGGGACGGCGCGATCATCGCCTGGTCCGCTCCGGACACCGCCACCGCCGAGACGCCGTGGCGGATCGTCGGCTCCCACACCGACTCCCCCGCCCTGAAGCTGAAGCCGAACCCGCAGCTGGGCGCGGAGGGCATCACCCAGGTGGGGGTCGAGGTGTACGGCGGCCCGCTGCTGAACTCCTGGCTGGACCGCGAGCTGCGCCTGGCCGGACGCATCACGCTGCTGGACGGCAGCGCGCACCTGGTGGACACCCCGCCGCTGCTGCGCATCCCCCAGCTGGCGGTCCACCTGGACCGGGCGGTGAACAAGGAGGGCCTGCTGCTGGACCCCCAGCGGCACATGCAGCCGATCCTGGGCCTCGGTCCGATCAACGTGCTGGAGACCCTCGCCGAGCACGCCGGGGTGTCCGCTGCGGACATCGCCGGACTGGACGTGGTGACCGTGGATGCGCAGGCCCCCGCCCTGTTCGGCGCGCACGAGGAGTTCCTCGCCTCGGCTCGCCTGGACAACCTCACCTCCGTCCACGCCGAGGTGGAGGCGCTGATCCAGGTCGCCGCCGGGGAGCGGACCGCCCCCGCGAGTGCCGCCTCGAGCACGTCCGGGGAGGCCCCGATCGCGATGCTGGTCGCCAACGACCACGAGGAGGTCGGCTCCGCCACCCGCTCCGGCGCGGGCGGGCCCTTCCTGGAGGACGTCCTGGTGCGGATGCACGCCGCCCGCGGCGGGGGCGACGCCACGAGGCGGCGCGTGCTCGCCTCCTCGATGGTGCTCTCGGCCGATGCCGGCCACGCCGCCCACCCGAACTACCCCGAGCGCCACGATCCCGTCTCCCGGCCCCGCCTGGGCGACGGCCCGATGCTGAAGATCAACGCCCAGCAGCGATATGCGACCGACGCCACCGGGGTCGCGGCCTTCGCCGCGGCCTGCGCCGCCGCCGAGGTGCCCTCCCAGCACTTCGTGTCCCACAACGCCATGCCCTGCGGTTCGACGATCGGCCCGATCACCGCGACCCGGCTGGGGATGACCACCATCGACGTCGGCATCACGCTGCTGTCGATGCATTCGGCCCGCGAGATGTGCGCGACCGTGGACCCGCTGCTGCTG
>DXDT01000163.1 GCA_019115335.1 Candidatus Brachybacterium merdigallinarum | reverse complement strand
AGTACTGGGTCTTCGCCACGCAGACGGGCAGGGTGTCCCAGCCGTTGCGCGTCAGCATCCGCAGCTGCATCGGTGCGCGATCCTCGAAGACCACGTCGTCGGCGCCGTAGATCTCCCGGGCCAGCGTGCGCAGGGACTCCTCGATGCCGCCCGCGGGATCGTAGAGGTGGTGGAAGTCGGGGGCGTCCTCCTCGAACGCGGCGAGCACCTGCTCGGCCACGCTCGTGCCGCCCTCGCCGCCCTGGGACCAGACCTCGGACAGCGCGGCGCGGAAGCCCTGCTCCTGCGCCCAGCCGAGCACGGCCTCGAGCTCCGCCTCGGTGTCGCTGGGGAAGCGGTTCAGCGCGATGACCGGCTCGATGCCGAACTTGCGCAGGTTCTCGACGTGGCGGGCGAGGTTCTCGGTGCCTCTCAGCCCGGAGTCGATGTCCTCGGTGCCGAGGTCGGACTTCGCGACGCCGCCGTGCATCTTCAGTGCGCGCACGGTCGCGACGACGACCGCGGCGTCCGGGGAGAGGCCGCCCAGGCGGGACTTGATGTCGAGGAACTTCTCCGCACCGAGGTCGGAGCCGAAACCGGCCTCGGTGACGGTGATGTCCGCCAGCGACAGGGCGAGCGTGGTCGCGGCGAGGGAGTTGCAGCCGTGGGCGATGTTCGCGAAGGGGCCGCCGTGCACGAGAGCGGGGGTGCCGCCGAGGGTCTGGACCAGGTTCGGCAGCAGCGCGTCCTTGAGCAGCATCGTGATCGCGCCGCCCACCTCGAGGTCCGCGACGGAGACGGGCTTGCGCTCATAGGTGAAGCCCACGACGATCCGGTCGATCCGTCCCTGCAGGTCCTTCAGGTCCGTGGCCAGGCACAGCACCGCCATGATCTCCGAGGCGACGACGATGTCGAAGCCGTCCTCGCGCGGCACGCCCTGGGTGGCGCCGCCGAGGCCGATCACAGTTCGGCGAAGGGCGCGGTCGTTGACGTCCATGACGCGCTTCCACTGGACGCGGCGCGGGTCGATGCCCAGCGTGTTGCCCTGGTGGATGTGGTTGTCCACGAGCGCGGCGAGGGTGTTGTTCGCGATCTGGATCGCGTGGAAGTCGCCGGTGAAGTGGAGGTTGATGTCCTCCATCGGCACCACCTGGGCGTGGCCGCCGCCGGTCGCGCCGCCCTTGATGCCCATGATCGGGCCGAGCGCGGGCTCGCGCAGCGCGACCATGGTGCGGTGGCCCATGAGCGAGAACGCGTCGGCCAGGCCCACGGTGGTGGTGGACTTCCCCTCCCCGGCGGGGGTGGGGGACATGGCCGAGACCAGCACCAGTCGCCCCTCCTTCCCGCTCGGGGTCATCCGGCGCACGTCCACCTTGGCCTTGTATGAGCCGTAGGGCACCAGCGCCTCCGCGGGGATGCCGGCTCTCTCTGCGATGGCGGTGATGGGCTGCAGGGTCGCCGCCTGCGCGATCGCGAGATCCGGGTTCTCGGCTGACATCATCGTCCTCCTCGTCGTGTCCTCCCGCCCCCGCATCGACTCCGGGGCAGTATCACTGCTCACACTACGGGGGCGATCCCGAGCCCGCTCCGAACTCCCGGAACGGACCGGAACCTCCTCGCCGTTCGTGCTGTGACCCACCCGTCGTCCGGCAACCGGGGGCAAGAGGACGTCCGGCTCTCGCCGATCCGGGCGGGCTGTGCAAGGCTCAGGGGGACGAGTCAGCACACGATCCCCCGGAGGCCGGCTCCCGATGCCGACGCGCAGCAGCGCGGCACAGCCGACCAGGCGCCTCCGACACCGGACCGGTGCCCCGGAGGGAAGGAACCCGACATGGCGAGCGAGGCCGCAGCCGCACCCCGCACCACGGACATCCTGCCGCAGCGGAGGATCCTCGGCTACGCGATGGGCGACGTCGCCAACAACGTCGCCTTCCAGATGACGTCTCTGTTCCTCATGGTGTACATGACGGACATCGCCGGCGTCTCCGCCGGCATCGCGGGCGCGATCTACGGCGTGACCAAGGTGTGGGCGGGCGTGACCGACCTCCTCGCCGGCAACACCGTCGGCCGCCGGGAGACGAGGCACGGCCGCCTGCGGCCGTGGATCATCGGAGTCAGCCCGCTGCTGGCGATCTCCCTGGTCGCGCTGTTCAGCACCCCGGCCGGGCTCGGACCGATGGCGACCGTCGCCTGGATCCTGCTCTTCGACGCCGCGTTCCAGCTGTTCTACTCCTTCGTGAACATCCCCTACGGCTCGCTCTCCGCGGCGATGACCGAGAACTCCACCGACCGCTCCCGCCTCGCGGGGGCCCGCTCCATCGGCGGTGCGGTCACCGGCGTCGCGCTCTCGCTCGTGCTCTCCCCGCAGTTCGAGGACACCGCGGCCGACGGGATCCGGCTGAAGTTCACGATCGCGACCATCGCGCTCGCCGTGGTCGCGCTCGCGCTGTACTGGGTCTGCTTCCGCACCACCCGCGAGATCGTCCCCGCCGGCTCCGGCGCCGTCACCCTGCGCACGACGCTCGCGATGGTGCGGCGCAACCGCCCGCTGCTGACCCTGTGCCTGGGGGCGCTGTTCCTGCTGGGCGGCTCCTTCACCATGAATGCGGTGATGATGTATTACGCCCGCGACGTGGTGGGCGGGGCCGGCTACTTCACCCTCCTGTACCTCCTGCAGACCGTCGGCACGATCGCCGCGGCGTCCCTGGTGCCGCGCATCTCCGAGCGCTTCGGCAAGCGCAGCGGCTACAC
>DXDT01000162.1 GCA_019115335.1 Candidatus Brachybacterium merdigallinarum | reverse complement strand
CAGCCGCGGCAGGGTGGAGATCTGCGCCCGGGACTCCACCTGGAACACGCCCACGCTGTCCCCCGCGCAGAGCATGTCGTAGACCGCCGGGTCCTCCTGCGGGAGGGTGCGCAGCTCGAAGTGCTGGTCGTGATGCTCGGCGACCAGGGCCAGGGCATGGTCCAGCGCGGTCAGCATCCCCAGCCCCAGCAGGTCGAACTTCACCAGGCCGGCGTCGGCGCAGTCGTCCTTGTCCCACTGCAGCACGGTGCGGTCCGCCATCGCCGCCCACTGCACCGGGCACACCTCGATCACCGGCCGGTCGGCGAGCACCATCCCGCCGGAGTGGATGCCGAGGTGGCGGGGCGCGTCCCGCAGCCGGTGGGCGAGCGCGATCACGTCGGCGGGCACCCCGGAGTCCGCGAGCGAGGAGAAGGAGCGCTCGATCTGCTTCGAGAAGGCGTCCTGGGAGCCGGTGTCGTACCCCAGCGCCCGGGCGGCATCGCGCACCGCGAGCTTCGCCCGGTAGGTGATGACGTTAGCGACCTGGGCGGCGTTCTCCCGGCCGTAGCGGCGGTAGGTGTACTGGATGACCTCCTCACGGCGGTCGGAGGCGATGTCGATGTCGATGTCCGGCGGGCCGTCCCGCTCGGGAGCGAGGAAGCGCTCGAACAGCAGGTGGTGGCCGACGGGCTCGACCGCCGTGATCCCCAGTGCATAGCAGACGGCGCTGTTGGCTGCGGATCCTCGGCCCTGGGCGAGGATCCCCTCCCGGCGGCAGAACGCCACCAGGTCGTGGACGATCAGGAAGTAGCCGGGGAAGTGCAGGTCGGTGATGACCTGCAGCTCGTGGTCGATCTGCGCCCAGGCCCCGGGGACCTGCTCGGGCACCTGCGGGGTGGGTCGCGGACCGTAGCGCTCCCGACCCTCCTGCTCGACCAGCTCGATCAGCCAGCTGGCCTCGTCGTGCCCGGCCGGCACCGGGAACGGCGGCAGGTCGGGGGCCAGCAGCCGCAGGTCGAGGGAGCAGTCGTCACCCAGCCGTGCGGCGTGCGCCACGGCTGCGGGATAGCGCGTCAGCAGCTGGGCCATCTCCTCCCCGCTGCGCAGGTGCGCGGGCCGGTTCGAGAGGTACGGATCGGCCTGGGCCAGCGGCACCCCGGCGCGCAGGGCGGCATGGGCGTCGGCCAGGTGCTTGTCAGCCGGGACCGCGTAGTGGGCGTTGGTGGTCGCCACCAGCGGCAGCGTGATCTCGTCGAGGCCGTGGGACTCGCGCACCAGGCGAGCGCCCTGGGCGAGGGCGTCGTGCAGCTCATCGGCCTCCCCTCCCCCACCGGCGATCAGCTCGACGGCGACGTTCCCGGTCCCGAACAGCTCCAGCAGTCGTTCGATCGCGGCGGCCGCGGCGAAGGCGGCCCCCTCGAGGTCCCCGTGGGCCAGGTGCGCGGCGGCGGCCCGGGTCACCGCGCCCTTGCGGCAGCCGGTGAGGATCTGCCAGTGGCCCTCGCGGGCGATCCGGGACAGCTCGGTCAGGCGGTAGCGAGGGGTGCCCTTGGTGCGGCCCCCGAGGTGGGCGCGAGCGATCGCGGCCGAGAGCTGCCGGTATCCGGTCTCATCGCGCACCAGCACCAGCAGGTGCTCGCCGGCCGGATCGGGGTCCCCGGTGCGGGCCGCGGAGAGCACGGGGGTGGTCGTGGCCCGCTGCGCCCCGGGCTCGAGACCCAGGGTCAGCTCGGCCCCGAAGACGGTGGCGATCCCGGCCTCGGCGGCTTCGCGGGCGAAGCGCACGGTCCCGGGCAGGCCGTCGTGGTCGACCAGGGCGATCGCGCCGAGCCCCAGGCGGGCGGCCTGGCGGACCATGTCCTCGGGGCTGGAGGCGCCGTCGAGGAAGCTGAAGTGGGAGTGCGCGTGCAGCTCCGCGTAGGGCACAGCATGGCGCGGACGGTACGCGTCTGGGGCGTCCTGCCCGGTGTGCTCGACGATGATCGGCGGGGAGACCAGCTCAGCAGGACGGTCCGAGAGGATCGCCTCGAGGTCCTTCCAGGCCGGTGGGCCGAGGAACCAGCGGGCCATCAGCACTCCTGGCGCTCAGTCATAGAGCCCCTCCAGTGCCCACCGCCCCGTCCGCGACAGGGCCAGGACCGCGGTCTCCTCGGCGTCGGCGGTGCCGGCGTCGCCGGCGCGCAGCACCAGCTGCAGGCGGGCTCCGCGGACCGCGTCCGGGGTCCACCAGCGCTCATCGATCAGGGTGGGGGCGCTGTGGGCGAGCACGGTGGCGGTGCTCCCGCCGCGCAGTCCGCGCCGCTCCAGCGGGGGTGCGACGGGCGCGTCGATCTGCAGGAGGACCGGGGGCGCGCTGAGCAGGCCGCGGGCGGTGACCACCACGGGGTCCCCCGCGGCGTCCCGCAGCGTCACGGGCGGGGGCCGACGGAACACGGTCGCGGGCACGGGGCGGGGCAGGGAGCCGGGCCAGGGGCCGGCGACCGGCTGCGGCTTCTCGCTGCGCCAGGGCACCAGGCGCACCTCGTCGGCGAGCAGGCGGCCCCCGACGGGGACGGGAACCTGCACCGCCTCCTCCCCCAGCAGCGCCTGGACCCGGGCGAGGGCCCGCTGGGCCCGCTGTGCGGACTCACCGGCGCTGCCCCAGAGGGCCGGAGTGTTCTCCCCCGCGGGGGTGAGCTGCAGCGGCTCGAGGCTGATCCGGGTGATCGCCCCGGTCTCCGGGCCGCCGAGCCGGGCGCGGGTGAGCCAGCCGTCGCACTGCCAGCGGATCCGGTCCACCACGTCGGGGACGCGCAGGGCGCCGTCGTGCCGCCAGGTGCGCTCCATCTCCTGGCCGTTCTCGGTGCGGGCCACGATCCGCAGCCGGGTGCACACCAGCCCGCGCTCGACCAGCTGGCTGTGGAGCTGCTCGGCGAGAGGACGGGCGATGAAGGCGGCCTGGTCGGTGCGCACCAGCGGGGTCTCGAGCGTCGTCTCGGCCAGCAGCGGCTGGGCGGGGTGGTGCGCGGCGGGCGGAGCGGGCTCCAGCCCGCGGGCGAGCAGGTGCAGGGTCGCCACGTCCGGGCCGAAGCGGTCGGCGACCGCGGCCGAGGGCAGCGCGGCGAGATCGCCGAGGGTCGTGATCCCGAGCCGCTGCAGCAGGCCGACCGTCTCGACGAGGTCGAGGCGTCGTTCGGGATGGCCGGCCGAGGGCTGACCGCGATGGCCCCAGCCGGGGCCGACGGGGGCGCTGCGCAGGGCCTGGATCGGGTGCGGGGCGAGGTAGTCGGCGCTGCGGCCCTCGTGCACGATCC
>DXDT01000017.1 GCA_019115335.1 Candidatus Brachybacterium merdigallinarum | reverse complement strand
CAACCTCGCCGTCGCCTCGGATGCCGTGATCATCGGCTACAACGTGCGCGCGGAGGGCCTCAACGCCGACTACGCCGACCGCGAGGGCGTGGAGATCAAGTACTACTCGGTCATCTACAACGCGATCGACGAGGTCGAGCAGGCTCTCAAGGGCATGCTCAAGCCGGAGTACGAGGAGGTCGAGCTCGGCTCGGCGGAGATCCGCGAGATCTTCCGCTCCTCCAAGTTCGGCAACATCGCCGGTTCCATCGTGCGCGACGGCATCATCAAGCGGGGGGCCAAGGCCCGCATCACCCGCAAGGGAGTGGTCGTCACCGAGAACCTCGAGATCGCCGGTCTGCGTCGCTTCAAGGACGACGTCACCGAGGTCCGCGACGGTTACGAGTGCGGCATCAACTTGGGGTCCTTCAACGACCTGCAGATCGAGGACGTCATCACGACGTACGAGATGCAGGAGAAGCCCCGCAACTGAGCCGATCGGGCCCGGGCACCCTCACCGGTGCCCGGGCCCGACCCTCGGGAGGTGAGCCCGCATGGACAGTCCCCTGATCGTGCTGCGCGCAGCCTCGGCCAATCGCGTCTACACCGCCGCGGCCGGGCCCCTGGCCCGCGCCGAGGCCCAGTGGGTGCTCGGCGCCCACCTCGGCCGCCCCGTCGAGGTGCGGGAGCGCCGCCTTGCCGGGATGGACGCCCTCGAGGTGCATCCCGGCACCGTGCCCGACTCCGCGGGCGGCGCGACGGACCAGCTGGTCGCGACGCTGCTGGGCACCCTGTCGACCACTTACGGCGTGCTCAAGACGATTCCGGAGGAGGGCGGCGGTCCTGACGCCGAGGCGGCGGATCGGCCGCTGCTGCGGCCGATGCCGCTGCCCGACCTCCGCCGGCACCCCGATGATCTCGAGACCATCCAGAAGTATCCCGGCAAGACCAATGAGCAGTTCACCGCCCTGCTGGTGAACCTCGCCGCCGCGCTCTCCCAGCACCGCGGCAGGCTGCTGGACGGCACGCTGACCCTGCTGGACCCGATGTGCGGCCGCGGCACCACCCTGAACCGGGCGCTGAGGCTGGGCCTCAGCCCGATCGGCGCCGAGATCGACCGCAAGGACGTCGAGGCGTACCGCACGTTCCTGACCACCTGGCTGCGCACTCACCGCTTCAAGCACCGCATCGGCAGCTCACGGCTCACCGTGTCCGGCACCGTGCTGGGAACCCGCCTCAGCGCCGAGCTGGCCGCCTCCAAGCGAGCCCAGCAGGAGGGCGCAGGGCAGAGCCTGACCGTGTACGGCTGCGACACCGGCCACCTGGCCGAGGTGCTGCCCGGACGGTCCGTCGATGCCCTGGTCGTCGATCTTCCCTACGGGGTCCAGCACGGATCCCACAGCAGCGGCTCCCTCGAGCGCTCTCCCCGCGAGGTGCTGCTCCGGGCCGCTCCCGCCTGGCGCAGCGTGCTGCGCGACGGCGCCGGGCTCGCGCTGGCCTTCAACCGCCACACCCTGACCCAAGCCGAGGCCGCCGATGCGCTGGCCGCCGCCGACCTGCGTCTGATCAGCTCCGACGGCGCGTTCCGGCACCGTGTGGACCAGTCGATCGACCGCGACGTCCTGCTCGCCGTCCCCACCTCGCACCCCCAACTCGAGGAGCTCACCGCTCTCGACACCCACCAGAAGAGGACCTCTCATGAGTGACAACCCCCGCGCCTTCCGCCTCGCCGACCGCATCCAGCAGATCGTCGCCACCATGCTCGACACCCGCGTGAAGGATCCCCGGCTGGGCTTCGTCACGATCACCGACACCCGTGTCAGCGGCGACCTCCAGCACGCGACGCTCTTCTACACCGTCTTCGGGAACGAGGAGGAGCGCGAGGGCACCGCCGCCGCTCTCGCCAGCGCCACCGGGCTGCTGCGGCGCGAGGTCGGTCGCCAGACCGGCATCCGCCTGACCCCCACGCTCGAGTTCGTGCCCGATGCGATCCCCGAGAACGCCCGCCAGATCGAGGACCTCCTCAGCGTGGCCCGGGACCGTGATGCCGAGCTCGCCCGCACCAAGGAGGGCGCCACCTATGCCGGGGATGCCGAGCCCTACCGGGTGCCCCGTGAGGACGGCGAGGACATCGACGACATCGAGGATCCTGAGGGGAGCGAGGGCGACGGGGACCAGCCCACCCCGCGCATCGAGGATCCCCGCGCGTGAGTCACCGCAGCGGCATCCTGCTGGTCGACAAGGCTCCCGATCGCACCAGCCATGACGTGGTCGCCCGGGTCCGCTGGCTGCTCGGCACCAAGAAGGTCGGCCACGCGGGGACGCTGGACCCGATGGCCACCGGGCTGCTGGTGCTCGGCATCGGCCAGGGCACCCGACTGCTCACCCACTTCGTGGGCCTGGACAAGACCTACACCGCGACCATCCGGCTGGGAGCGGCGACGACCACCGATGACCGCGAGGGCGAGGCCCTGGGGGAGATCCGCGACGCTCGCGGGATCTCGGAGGCCCGGGTCGAGGAGGCCCTGACGTCCCTGCGCGGAGACATCCAGCAGGTCCCCTCGACGGTCAGCGCGATCAAGATCGACGGTCGGCGTGCCTACGCCCGGGCCCGCGCGGGGGAGGACGTCACCCTCGCCGCACGCCCGGTGCGGGTCACCCGGTTCGAGATCACCGGCCGCCGCGAGAGCGGCCCGCACGTCGATCTCGACGCCGTCGTCACCTGCTCCTCGGGCACTTACGTGCGTGCCCTGGCCCGTGACTTGGGGGAGGCGCTGTCGGTCGGCGGCCACCTGACCGCGCTGCGACGCACTCGGGTGGGACCCTTCGACGTGGCGGACGCCCTGCACGTGCCTGCCCGCGGCGAGGGGGACGACGTCGACCTGCCGCTGCGGGGACTGGGCGCCACCGCCGCCCAGGTGCTGCCCGTTGTGCCCGTCGACGACGAGGCCGCGCGCGCCCTCGCGGACGGCAAGCGGATCCCGCGCGCCCCCGCCGCTGCGCGGACCGAGGCGATGCCGGAGGAGCCCTCGACCTGGCGCCCGGAGCTCGTGGACGATGCCCCGGAGGAGAGCCTGCACGCCGCACGGGATCCGCAGGGACGCCTGTGCGCGATCCTGCGCGCCGAGGGCGAGGACCTCTGGCGTCCCACCCTGGTGGTCCCGGCAGCGGACCGCAGCTGAGCCGAGTGCGGTCTCGCGGCCACCAGGCCCCGGGGCGGCTGCCGCACTCGTGGCGGAGAACGGAGGACCCCCTCGACGCGCGGTCGAGGGGGTCCTCCTGTGCTGGGCGCCGGGCTCCGGCGGGATCAGTGCGGGGCGATCAGTAGTGCACCTCGACACGGGTGCCGATCGATGCCCAGTCGTACAGCCACTTCGCCTCGGACACCGGCATGTTGATGCAGCCGTGGGAGCCGGAGTAGCCGAAGGAGGAGCGCCAGGGTGCGCCGTGGAAGCCGTAGCCGCGGTGGAAGTACTGCACCCAGGGGACGTCCTCGGTGTAGTAGTACTTCGGGTGCCCCTCGGGGTAGCGGCTGGCGTTGGTCATGTCCTGCTGGTCGTAGCGCAGGTAGATCTCGTAGGAGCCGGTGACGGTCTCATTGCCCTCCTTGCCGTCGACCATCGACCTGGGGCCCCACACCGGGGTGTCGCCCACATAGGCGGTCACGGTCTTGGCGGAGAGGTCCACGTCGATCCACTTCTCGCCCTCCGGGGTGGCCGCGGGAGCATCGGAATCGCCACCGGCGGCATCGTCTTCCTCGTCCTCGGGGGCCTTGACCTGCTCGACCTCTGCCGCGACGGTCGCAGTCTCGAAGGCGCTCTCGAAGGGAGTGACCCCGCTCAGCGAGCTGACCAGGCCCTCCACGACCGCATCGATGTTGGTGACCTCGATGCCGTCCTGCTTCTCGGCGACGACCTTGACCACGTTGCCCTCGGCGTCGATCTGCTCGATGCCGTTCTTGACCTCGGTGGATTCGTCAGCGGCGCGCTCGGTGACCCATTCGCGCACGGCCTCCTCGTCGACCGAGAGGGCCAGGGCCTGCCCGGCCTCGTCTGGCGCGACGGAGAGCCAGTCGCTGCGGCGCTCGGCCGGGACCTCGTAGGTCTCGCCGTCGGCGCCGGTGATCGTCATCTCCTGCTCGAGCGCGGAGCTGATGGTGCCGACGACCTCCTCGGCCTCCTCGGTGGTGATCGCCGGGGCGATCTCCTCGATCTCCTGCTCGACGGAGAAGCTGGTCAGCGTCGCGGCCTGCTGGGTCACGGTCTCGACGAAGGCGGTGGGGTCCACGCCCTGGCCGTTGGTGCCGGGGACGACGGTCCAGGCGGACTCGTCCTCGTCGAAGACGACCTCGGCATCGGTCGGCACGGTCTGGTCCTCGGGCACCAGGCCGTTGGCGTACGCGGTCACGGCAGCCTCGTCCACCGTCACCACCGGGGTGACGGGATGCTCCCCGGACCAGGTCGAGGCGATCACGGCGCCGAAGGAGTCGTCGCGCTCGACGGCCTTCTGCGCGGTGGCCGCGGCGTCGACGCTCACTCCCAGATCCGCGAGCGAGGCCTCGTGGGAGGCCTCGCCGGCGTCGACGGTCACGGTCACGGACTCGGCCTTCTCGGTGACCAGGGCGCTGATCTCCTCGGGGGTCATCCCGGAGACGTCCTGGCCCAGCAGCGTGGTGCCGGGCAGGGCGCGGTCGTCGAACTGCTTGGCCCAGGCGAATGCGCCTCCGGTGAGCAGGACGGCGATCACGGCGAAGACTGCGAGCAGCACCAAGCCCACCCGGCGGCGGTTCCCCCGGCCGCGGGGCTGCGACGGGCCGCTCAGCGCGGCTGTTCCGGTCGCGTTCGTCATGTTCCCCATCCGTTCTCGGCGAGCGTCGGCTGTGGACCCCCGGGCGTGGCCCGGGAGGGAACAGAGTTCTGTCCCAGATGTCGCCTTCCGGTTCACGATACCGGAGGGGGGCCTTCCTGCCCATGACCGCGGCGCGGAGCTTCGTCACAGCTCCACAACGATCAGCGGGGTTAGAGTGTTCCGTGCTCCGGGGCGCCGTCGCGGCTCCCCGCCCCGATCCCGGCTGCTCCCGCACCCGCCCCGGAAGGACCTCCGCCCATCGTGACCCGCGCTCCCCTCTGGCACAGCGTCCAGGACGTGCCCGCCGACCTCGGCGCGAGCGCGGTGTCGATCGGCAACTTCGACGGCGTCCACCTCGGGCACCGTTTCGTCCTCGACCAGCTGCTTCAGGAGGCCCGTCAGCGCTCCCTGGTCCCGGTGGCGCTCACGTTCTGGCCGCATCCGCGCCACGTGATGGGCACCGCCGGCGAGCCGCCGCTGCTGACCGGCCACGAGGACCGCGACCGCCTGCTGCTCCTGGCGGGGATGGGGGGAGTGCTGGATCTCGAGTTCACCCGCGAGTTCGCCCAGCACTCACCCGAGGACTTCGTGCGCATCTTCCTGGTCGAGGCCCTGGGGGCCCGCTGCGTGGTGCTCGGCGAGGACGCCCTGTTCGGCCGCGCCAACGCCGGGGACATCCACACCATGCGCGAGCTCGGGCAGGAGTACGGCTTCGAGGTCGTGACCGTCGCGGACCTGGGGCCCGTCGGAGCGGAGGGCGGGAGGATCTCCTCCTCCACGATCCGGGGAGCGCTGCTCGACGGGGACGTCGCCGGCGCCGCGGGCATGCTCGGCCGCTGGCACACCGTCACCGATGTCGTCCATCATGGTCATCGTCGCGGCCGGGAGATGGGGTTCCCGACCGCGAACCTCGGCCCCCGGCCCTCCGGGCTGATCCCTGCCGACGGTGTCTACGCCGGGCGCCTGACCGTCATCGACCAGGATCCCTCCCATCTGGGCACGCCCCCGCTGTGCGGGGAGCCCGCCACCATCTCGATCGGCACCAACCCCACCTTCGCCAGTGAGGGTCTGCCCGCCCGCACGGTCGAAGCCTATGTGCACGACGACCACACCCTGGAGCTCTACGGCGACACCGTGCGGCTCGAGTTCGTCGACTTCCAGCGCCCCACACTGGCCTTCGACTCCATCGACGACCTGGTCGCCCAGATGCGGCAGGACGTCGAGGTGACCCGCCGCACTCTCGAGGCCCGGGACTCCCGGCCCAGGGGCGGTTCCTGATAGCCTTCTCGGGCCGTGAACTCGGCCGCGGAGAGCACGCCCGCGCCGCCCGCCCTCGAGGATCCCTCCCGGATCCGCGACCGGGAGCGCTGCCGCGCAGAGAGTGCTCGCACAGAGAGCCCGGGGGAGAAGCCCCCGGCGCGCCGCGCAACGACCCAGGAGAGCAATGGCCTTCGACACCGCCACCAAGCAGGAGATCATCAAGGAGTACGGGACCAGCGAGGGCGACACCGGTTCGCCCGAGGTCCAGGTTGCGCTCCTGTCCCACCGCATCACCTACCTGACCGAGCACCTCAAGACCCACAAGCACGATCACCACAGCCGTCGTGGCCTGATGCTGCTGGTCGGTCAGCGCAAGCGCCTCCTGCAGTACCTGCAGAACGTCGACATCGAGCGCTACCGTTCGCTGATCCAGCGACTCGGCATCCGCCGGTGATCATCCCGCCGCTCGCCCCCTGAGGGCGGGCGGCGGTTCCATGTGCCCGCTCCGCCGGGCACGTCCTGTCCCCCGCCCCGTCCAGGTACGGTCCTCGGCAGTGACCTGCGGACCCGATCCGCGCGCTGACTCCCGGTGAGCGCAGCGCGCACCGGCTCCGCCGCAGGTGACCGACGAGCGCCGCACCGGCAGGGCACCACTCCCACCCAAGGAGAGAACCCATGGCCATGGAAGGCCCCGAGATCACCGCGACGACCGCGGTCATCGACAACGGCTCCTACGGACGCCGCGAGATCCGTTTCGAGACCGGACGGCTGGCCCAGCAGGCCGCCGGCGCGGTCTCGGTCTACCTGGACGACGACACGATGGTCTTCTCCGCGACCGCCGTCTCCAACAAGCCCAAGGACCAGTTCGACTTCTTCCCGCTGACGGTGGACGTCGAGGAACGGATGTACGCCGCCGGCCGCATCCCCGGCTCCTTCTTCCGCCGCGAGGGTCGCCCCGGCACCGATGCGATCCTCGCCGCCCGCCTCACCGACCGGCCGCTGCGCCCCGCCTTCGTCAAGGGCCTGCGCAACGAGGTCCAGGTCGTCCTCACCGTGTTCGCCAGCGGCCCCGACGACGCATACGACGTGGTCGGCATCAACGGCGCCTCCGCCTCCACGCAGATCTCCGGTCTGCCCTTCTCCGGCCCGATCGGCGCCGTGCGCATCGCCCTGATGCCGAACGCCCAGGGCGGCCAGTGGGTCGCGTTCCCGACCTTCAGCCAGCTCGACGAGGCCGTGTTCTCCATGGTCGTCGCCGGTCGCATCGTCGGTGACGACATCGCGATCATGATGGTCGAGGCCGAGGCCACCGACAACTCGTGGAACCTCATCAAGGGCCAGGGCGCGATCGCTCCCACCGAGGAGATCGTCGCCGAGGGCCTCGAGGCTGCGAAGGTCTTCATCCGCTCGCTGTGCGAGGCGCAGCAGGAGTTGGCCGACAAGACCGCCAAGCCGGTCCGCGAGTTCCCCCTCTTCCTGGACTACCAGGAGGACGCCTACGGCATCGTCGAGCAGGCCGCGGCCGAGCGTCTGCGCGAGGTCATGTCCATCGCCGCGAAGACCGAGCGCGAGGAGAAGACCGAGGTCCTCCTCGCCGAGGTCACCGAGGAGCTCGCCGCCGAGGGCAAGCCGCTCGAGGGCCGCGAGAAGGAGGTCAGCGGTGCCTTCCGGTCGCTGACCAAGCAGGTCGTGCGCCAGAAGGTCCTCACCGACGGTGTCCGCATCGACGGCCGCGGGCTGCGCGACATCCGTGCGCTCTCCGCCGAGGTCGAGGTGCTCCCGCGGGTGCACGGCTCGGCCCTGTTCCAGCGCGGCGAGACTCAGATCATGGGTGTGACCACGCTGAACATGCTGAAGATGGAGCAGCAGATCGACTCGCTGTCCCCGGTCACGCACAAGCGTTACGTGCACCACTACAACTTCCCGCCCTACTCCACCGGTGAGACCGGCCGCGTCGGCTCCCCGAAGCGCCGCGAGATCGGCCACGGCATGCTCGCCGAGCGCGCCATCGTGCCGGTGCTGCCCACCCGCGA
>DXDT01000016.1 GCA_019115335.1 Candidatus Brachybacterium merdigallinarum | reverse complement strand
CGACCCGCGGATTAAAAGTCCGATGCTCTACCACTGAGCTACAGGCCCGCGCCCGGCTGACGGGCCCGCCCATCTTAACGGGTCACGAGGTGTCCGAACCGCCTCAGGACCGACCCTGATCACCTCAGTGGCCGCCTGAGTAGGCGTCTCCGCGGCGGGCTCGTTCGATCGCGGCAATCCAGTCCTTCCGGCCGGCGACCACGGCGCTCTGGCTCTGCCCGTCGCGGCCGGTGATCAGGATCGAGTTGGGGAACAGGGGGATCGTGCCCAGGAACTTCGTCCAGGCCGGGGTGACCGAGGCGATCGTCTCCAGCGGGATCACCGTCTCGCCGCGCTGGAAGTTCAGGGCGTGGGAGGTGAACATCAGGCGGTGGGTGGTCAGGTGCAGGGTCCCGCCCACGCTCTCGGCGCCACGCTGCAGGTTCGCGCGGCCGGTCTTCAAGGGTTGCTCCCCGGGCATCGCGGGCAACGGGAAGCCGGCGCCGGGGGCGCTCATGCCCGATTCCTCTGCACGAGCCACAGGACCAGACCCACCAGCAGCACCACGAAGCCCACGAAACCGCCGCTGATCACCGCCAGCATCCCGCCGACCATCCCGAAGATCGCACCGAGAGCCATCTGCGGGCCGATCACGATGCTCTCCCCGGGGCAGGAGATCTCGTGCTCCCCGGCCGCGGTCGCACGGTGCCCCTCGAAGGCGACCCAGGTCAGGCTGTCCATGTCCACGCTGCCGCTCTGAGCATCCAGCAACTCGGGCTGGGCCCCCTCGGGCCCGGTCACGGTGCAGGAGGGCACCGCACTCCCCTCGGGGTGGTACAGCTGGACCGCCTGCCCCTCCTCGAGGGTGAGGGTGGTGCCGCCGCCGTCGATCAGCTCGAACTCGATGCCGGGATCCGACGTCCGCACCGCACCGATCGCGAAGATGATCCCTCCCACCAGCAGGCTCAGCACGATGATCACGCCGCCGACGATCATCAGCCGCTTGCCGGCCCGTCCGCCCCCGCGCCGTGCCGATGGAGACGTGACCGGGGGCGGGGAGCCGGCGCCGCCGGCGGGCTGGGCGGCGTTGAAGGGCGGGCTGGTCACGACGTACCTCCACGGTCGTTCACGGTCGACGGGACCAGCGTACTCGCGCTACGACGCTGGATGGACGCGGTGCTGGCTCCGTGCGGACGCAGGCGGCCTCGTAGACTGCCGGCATGTCCGATGCCCGTGTTCTCGCCGCCGATGTCGAGACCGAGCTGGTCGAGAAGCGCTCCCGGTTCCTCACCCGGCTGCACCGCGTCTCCACGGTCGAGCAGGCGGACTCCCTGATCGCGGCCGCGCGGCGCGAGCATCCTGATGCCCGCCACCACTGCACTGCCCTGGTGATCGCCGCGCGGGGCGATCAGCCGCCGGTGCAGCGCTCGAACGACGACGGCGAGCCCGCCGGCACCGCCGGGATGCCGATGCTGCAGTCCCTGCTGCATGCCGAGCTGGTGGACACCCTCGCGATCGTGATCCGCTACTTCGGGGGCATCAAGCTCGGCGCGGGCGGGCTGGTGCGGGCCTACACCGCGGGCGTCGAGCAGGCCCGGGACGCCGCGACCCTGCTGCGCCGCACCGAGCTCGCGATCGCCGAGCTGGAGGTGTCGCCGGCGGAGGTCGGGATCGCCGAGAACGCCGTGCGGATCTGGGCCGGCGCCCACCGCGCCCAGGTGGAGCCGACCGCGTACGGCGCCCGCGCCGCGACCCTCACCGTGCTGCTCGACCCTGATCAGCTGCCGGACCTCGCCGCGGATGCGGCCCGCTGGTCCGCCGGCCGGGTGGAGGTCCGGGAGGTCGGCCGCCGGATCGCGGACGTGCCGCTGGGCTGACCCCCTGCACTGTCCGGCCGCGCTGCTCAGTGGGGTTCCAGGCCGGGCACCTCGACGTAGCAGCGAGGCACCGACTTCAGGGGTCGGCAGGACCCGTCCGGGCTCTGCACCAGGGTGCTCAGCACCTCGAAGGCCATCTCCCGGTGCAGCGTCTCGAACTCCGCGGAATGCGCGGCGGGGACGATCGGGTGGATCCAGCGCCACGAGGACTGCGGATCATCCCGCAGATCCACCGGGTCCCGGGTCACGGCGAGCGCCGCAGCACCGGGCAGCACCGCCTCCAGCAGGGCGTTCAGCACCGTGGAGAGATCTCCCTGCCGCACCGGGGCCAGGGAGTCGCCCACGCCGCGGCCCGTCGCCACCTCGATCGCGAGGATCCCGTTGCCGGTGGTGGGCTCCCAGTCCAGGGTCTGGACCGAGTAGATCGCACCGAAGGCGTCGAGCTCGGCCATCAGCACGCGGGCGAGGGTCTGGGCGTGGCGGGCGACGTCCAGGGCGTCGGCCCGCGCGGGGCCCGGCTGCGGCACGGCCACGTTCAGGGCGAGGGAGCCGATCAGTCGGCCCCGCTGGGCGATCGCCTCCCGGGGCACCACGTTGCCGCTGTGCAGCAGGGCGTAGAAGGGGATCGCGAGGGCCCGGTCCACGGCCGCGGGGGCGCCGTGTCGCTCGGCCAGGGGCCCGAAGTCCGGGCGCAGGTGCAGGCCGAACCGGTCGGCGAGGTGGTCCAGCTGCTCGGTCTCGTCGGGGTGGCGGCTCATCGCACGCGGGGCCATGCCTCCAGTGTCCCCCATCCGGTTCCCTGGCGAGGAGACTCCCCGCATGCCGCGGCGCCGCCCCGGTGGTCCCCGGGGCGGCGCCGTGGTGGTGACCCGGCTGCGGCCGGGCGGAGGTCAGCGGTTCAGCGGGCGCTGCCGCGGGTGAACAGGCCGTAGATGACCATGACGATGAGGGCACCGATGACGGCCAGGAGGATCGTGCCGATGCTCCAGGGGTTGTCGAGGATGGCGGAGACTCCGCCACCTCCCAGCAGACCGCCGATGAAGCCGCCGACGATCGCACCGATGACGCCGAGGATGATCGTCATCCCCCAGCCCATGGCCTGCTTGCCGGGCATGATCGCACGTGCGATCAGGCCGATTATCGTGCCGATGATGATCCAGGAGATGATCGCCCAGAGAAGTCCCATGATGTGCTCTCCCTTCGAGATGCAGGCCGTGGAACAGCCCGCTTCGACCCATTGTCCTCCCCGTGTCCATCCCTTTCGCGCTGATTCCCGATATTCACCGATCTGTGCAGGTCACCGTGATGACCGAGCGGTCAGCAGGACCGCGACGGCCACGGCGACCGGGGCGACCGGGGCACGACGACGAACGCGGCGGGGAATCCCGACGTGAACTCTGTGACGTCCGGACGGGGGAAAGCGCCTGTTCATCGACGCGTCGCTCACAGTTCCTCCTGTTCAGGGCGTCGATGGCGCAGAATCCTGCGATGACCCTCTCCCCGCAGCCCCTCCTGCCCGAGCTCCTGGCGGGTCATCGGGCCCCCTCCCCCAGCACCCTCGTGGAGATCTTCCGGCGCGTCGTGGCGGCCCACGGGGATGCCCCCGCGATCGACACCGGCGCCGAGTCCATGACCTATGACGAGCTGGACTCCGCCGCCACCGATCTCGCCCACCGCCTGGCCGATCTCGGGGTGGGCCCGGGCGACAAGGTGGGGGTGCGGATCGTCTCCGGCACCACCGACCTGTACGTCGCGATCATCGGGATCCTGGTGGCCGGTGCCGCCTACGTGCCGGTGGACGCCGACGACCCCGACGAGCGGGCCCGGGTGGTGTTCGAGGAGTCCGGTGCCGTGGCGGTCCTCGGCAACGAGCTGGTGATCACGCAGACCGCCGCGGGGCGGGAGGCGGCCGCCCGTCGGGAGTCTGCGGGCCGGCGGGAGTCTGCGGGCTCGGGCGGCTCGACCCCGCTGCGGGAGGTCTCCCCGCGCGACGACGCCTGGGTCATCTTCACCTCCGGCTCCACCGGCAAGCCCAAGGGCGTGGCCGTGAACCATCGCGGGGCCGCCGCCTTCGTGGAGGCGGAGTCGCGGATGTTCCTGCAGGCGGAGCCGATCGGCCCGGGCGACCGGGTGATGGCGGGGCTGTCGGTCGCCTTCGATGCCAGCTGCGAGGAGATGTGGCTGGCCTGGGCCTACGGCGCCTGCCTGGTGCCCGCGCCCCGCTCCCTGGTGCGCTCCGGGGTGGACGTGGGGCCCTGGCTGGTCGCCAACTCCATCACCATCGTCTCCACCGTCCCCACCCTGGTCTCGCTGTGGCCGAACTCGGCGCTGGAGAACGTGCGGCTGCTGATCATGGGCGGGGAGGCGTGCCCGCCCGAGCTCGCCGCCCGCCTGCAGGCCCCCGGCCGCGAGGTCTGGAACACCTACGGTCCCACCGAGGCGACCGTAGTGGCCTGCGGCGCGATCCTGGACGGCACCGACCCGGTGCGCATCGGTCTGCCCCTGGACGGCTGGGACCTCGCCGTCGTCGATGCCGAGGGGCATCCCGTCGCGCCCGGCGAGTCCGGGGAGCTGATCATCGGCGGGGTGGGCCTGGCCCGTTACCTCGATCCCGTCAAGGACGCCGAGAAGTACGCCTCCATGCCCACCCTGGGCTGGGACCGTGCCTACCGCTCCGGGGACATCGTCCGCAACGACCCCGCGGGGCTGCTGTTCGCCGGCCGGGCCGACGACCAGATCAAGCTGGGCGGGCGCCGCATCGAGCTCGGCGAGATCGACGACCAGCTGCTGCGCCTGCCCGGGGTGGTCGGGGCCGCCGCCGCGGTGCGCTCGACGGCGTCCGGCAACAAGCTGCTGGTCGGCTACCTGACCACCGATGACGCCTACGAGCCGGAGATCGCCAAGGAGCTGCTGCGCCAGCGGATGCCCGCCGCGCTCGTGCCGCGCCTGGCGATCGTCGAGGAGCTGCCCACCCGCACCTCGGGGAAGATCGACCGCGACGCCCTGCCCTGGCCGCTGCCCACCTCCCGGTCCGCCACCAGCGGGGACGGGACCGAGCTCACCGGCACCGCCGCCTGGATCGCGGAGATCTGGGCGGACGTGCTGGGCGCCGAGGTCACCAGCGGCAAGGACGACTTCTTCGACTTCGGCGGCGGCTCCCTCACGGCCGCCCAGGTGGTGGGCCGGCTGCGCGAGAAGCATCCCGAGCTCGCCGTCGCCGACGTCTACGCGAACCCCACGGTCGCCGGTCTCGCCGCGGCGCTCGAGGCGATGGGCACCACGACGGTGCGCAACGACCGCACCGTCGGCCCCGTCCCCCGCCTCACCCAGCTGGTGCAGCTGATCGCCCTGGTGCCGCTGCGGGCCCTGGCGGCGCTGCGCTGGATCACCTGGCTGGCGATCGGATCGACGATCGGCTCCCTCGTGCTGGATGCCGACTGGCTGGTGCGCTTCCCCCTGGCGCTGCTGATCCCGCTGGCGATCGTGTTCCTGCTGCCGCCGGGCCGGATGACCCTCGCCGCCCTGCTGGCCCGTCTGCTGCTGCTCGGGGTGCGGGCCGGGGAGCATCCCCGCGGCGGGCACGTGCATGTGCGGCTGTGGATCGCCGAGCGCATCCAGGACGAGCTCGCCGCGACGAATCTCGCCGGTGCCCCCTGGTTCCCGTACTACGCCCGGCTGCTCGGCGCGAAGATCGGCAAGGACACCGACCTGCATGCCTTCCCGCCGGTGACCGGGCTGCTGCGGCTGGGCGCCGGCGCCTCGGTCGAGCCCGAGGTGGACCTCTCCGGCACCTGGATCGACGGCGACCGGCTCCACATCGGCACGGTGACGATCGGCAAGCGCGCCAGAATCGGAGCCCGCAGCACCCTGACCGGCGGCGCGCGGATCGGGGCCGATGCCGAGGTCGCTCCCGGCTCCGCCGTGCTCGGCGCCGTGCCGGACGGCGAGTTCTGGTCCGGCTCCCCCGCCGAGCACCAGGCGCGCGCCCGCGGCCCCTGGGACACCGAGCGTCCGCGCCGCGGCCCCCTGTGGCAGCTCGGCTACGGCCTGGTCGCGGCCCTCATCGCGGCCCTGCCCGCGGTCTCGATCCTGGTGGGCCTGGCCGTGGTGCTGCCTGCACTCGCCGCCGAGAGCTTCTCCGGGGCCCTGCTCGCCGTGCCGGCCTGGCTGCCGCTCGCGGCGCTGGCCGGCTATGTGACGCTGATGCTGCTGGTCCTGGGGCTGACCCGCCTGTTCGCCCTGGCGGTGCGACCCGGTCATCATCCCGTGCGCTCCGCCGCCGGGCTCGCGATCTGGGGCACGGTGCGGCTGCTGGACGAGTCCCGCACCTGGCTGTTCCCCGTCTACTCCGGGGCGATCACCCCGCTCTGGCTGCGCCTGCTGGGCGCGAAGGTCGGCTCCGGGGTCGAGGCCTCCACCGTGCTGCTGATCCCGTCGCTGGTGCAGATCGGGGACGACGCCTTCCTCGCCGATGACACGATGGTCGGCTCCTACGAGCTGGGCGGCGGCTGGATCCGCGTCGAGCGGGTCAAGGTCGGCAAGCGCGCCTTCGTCGGCAACTCGGGGATCCTCGCCCCCGGCCGCAAGGCCCCCAAGCGGTCCCTGGTCGCGGTGCTGTCCGCCGCACCGCGCCGCACCCGGGCGAAGGCCGGCACCTCCTGGCTCGGCAGCCCGCCGCGCAAGCTGCGCCGCACCAGCAGCGCGGAGGACTCCAGCCGCACCTACCACCCCACCCGGGGCCTGAAGATCCGGCGGGGCCTGGTGGAGACCTGCCGCATCGTCTCGATGCTCCTCACCGTGCTGCTGCATGTCGCCGTCGGCGCGACCCTGCTGGGGCTGCTCACCGCCGCCGGGTCCTCCGGGCCGGGCCTCGCGCTCGCGCTGGTCCTCGGCGGCCCGGTGCTGCTGGCCGGCTCCGTCACCGCCGCCCTGATCGCCGTGGTGGCGAAGTGGCTGATCGTGGGCCGCCACCGGGTGGGCGAGCACGCCCTGTGGACCTCCTTCGTGTGGCGCAACGAGCTGGCCGACACCTTCACCGAGCTGCTGGCCGCCCCCTGGTTCGCCCGCGTCACCACCGGATCGGTGGCGCTGAACTGGTGGCTCGCCCTGCTGGGCGCGAGGATCGGCCGCGGGGTGTGGAACGAGACCTACTGGCTGCCGGAGACCGACCTGGTCGAGCTCGGGGCCGGGGCCACCGTCAACCGCGGCTGCGTGGTCCAGACCCACCTGTTCCATGACCGGGTGCTGAGCATGGACACCGTCACCCTCGGAGAGGGTGCGACCCTGGGCCCCGGCAGCGTGATCCTGCCCGCCGCGCGGATCGACCGCGATGCGACCGTCGGCCCCGCCTCCCTGGTGATGCGGGGCGAGAGCGTCCCGGCGGGCACCCGCTGGACCGGCAACCCCATCGGCCCCTGGGAGGAGGAGTCATGAACTCCGGCCGTCACACCACCGGCACCGACCCCTACGTGCCCGGCCACGGTGATGCCTCCTTCGACGTGCTCCACTACGACCTCGACCTCGCCTACAAGGTCGAGGGCAACCGGCTGGACGGCACCGCGACCCTGCGCTGCCGGGCCCTGACCGCCACCGATGCGCCCCGACTGGACCTCTCCGGGCTGCGGGCCGCGAAGGTCGCCGTGAACGGCAGGGCCGTCAAGCACACCCAGCGCGGCGCCTCCGTGACCCTGCACCGCCCGGTGCGGCCCGGCGAGGAGTTCACGATCCGGATGAGCTATGCCGGCAAGCCCCGCCCGGTCCCCTCCCGCCTGCACGGAGAGACCGGCTGGGAGGAGCTGGAGGACGGCGTGATCGTCGCCGCCCAGCCCCACGGCGCCCCCTCCTGGTTCCCCTGCAACGACCGCCCCGACAACAAGGCGACCTACTCCCTGAGCCTGGCGGTGCCGACGAACTACACCGTCGCCGCCGCCGGCGAGCTGCTGCGGACCCGCCGTAGCAGCAGCGGCGTGACCTGGACCTACGAGCAGCCCGTCCCGATGGCGACCTACCTGGCGACGGTGCAGATCGGCCGCTACGAGCTGATCGAGCAGCCCGGGGCTCCGGTACCGGTGCGCACCTACGCACCGCCGAAGCAGGACCGGGAGGCGTTCGCCGCCTCCTTCGGCCGCCAGCCGGAGATGCTCACCCTCTTCGCCGAGCTGTTCGGCCCCTACCCCTTCTCCTCGTACACCGCCGTGATCACCGAGGACGATCTCGAGATCCCGCTGGAGTCCCAGGGGCTGTCGACCTTCGGCCAGAACTTCGTGGACGCGGACTGGGAATCGGTGCGGCTGGTCGCCCATGAGCTCTCCCACCAGTGGTTCGGCAACTCCGTGACCCTGACCCGCTGGCAGGACATCTGGCTGCACGAGGGCTTCGCCTGCTACGCGGAATGGCTGTGGTCCGAGCACTCCGGGGCGGCCACCGCCCAGGAGCGGGTCGACCACCACCACGCCGCCCTCTCCCGCCTCCCCCAGGACCTGCTGATGGCGGATCCCGGCCCCGAGCTGATGTTCGACGACCGCCTCTACAAGCGCGGCGCCCTGACCGTCCACGCCCTGCGGATGCAGGTGGGGGACGAGATGTTCTTCCGGATCATGCGCAGCTGGCTCACCGACAACGCCGGCGCCGGCGTCACCACCGAGATGTTCATCCGCCACGCCGAGCAGTGCTCCGGCGAGGACCTCGGCCCGCTGTTCGAGCAGTGGCTGGGACGCCTCCCCCTCCCGGCCTGCCCCCGGCCCCACTGAGGCCCGCCCCGCACGCCACGAGGCGGGACGACGCTCGATGAGGCGCGACGTGCGCGACGACGCGCCGGAGAACACCGGGCAGCACCGCAGCGTGATCTGAGCGGCGCGACGAGATGCCGCTCACCTGCGTGACCGAATAGTTATGTTGCCGCGGAACCAGGCAGCGCCTCCACCCGCAGCAGATCCGCAGAATCGACCGAGCCGCCAGGCCAGAGAGCTTTTGCTCCGCCGCCGAGGGCAGCTGCCGCGCTCTGGACGAGCTCTCGCCGCAGGTCACGGACAGGGCCGGCGAGCCGCCGACCAGATTGCCGATTGTCCGACACTTTGGAAATATGGCTGGTCGGGCCGATGCTCGCGCTTCGAGGACCACCGGGGGAACGCCCTCCAGCGCCTGCTCGACCTGACGTCCCGAGAAAGACGAAGGAGCCCGAGTGTCAGTGATAACCGCCGATGGTCTGTACAAGATCTTCGGTCGACGCCCAGCGCGCGGAGTGGACGCACTCCGCGGCGGCACGACCAGAGCCGAGCTGCGCGAGGACGGATTGACCGCTGCGGTCATCGACGCGTCCTTCCAGGTCGAGCCCGGAGAGATCTTCGTGGTGATGGGGCTGTCCGGCTCCGGCAAGTCCACCCTGATCCGCATGGTCAACGGACTGATCCCGGCCACCGCCGGCGACCTGTCGATCGGTGACCAGCCGCTGTCCTCCATGGCGCCGGCGCAGCTGCGGGAGGTGCGCCGCAAGCGCATCTCCATGGTCTTCCAGCACTTCGCCCTGCTCCCCCACCGCACCGTCGGCGAGAACGCCGCCTACGGCCTCGAGGTCAGCGGCGTCAGCCGCTCCGAGCGCGAGGCCAAGGCCGAGGAAGCGCTGTCCTTGGTGGGCCTGGCGGGCTGGGGCGGCTACAAGCCGTCCGCCCTCTCCGGCGGGATGCAGCAGCGCGTGGGCCTGGCCCGCGCCCTCGCCGCCGGCACCGACATCATGCTGATGGACGAGGCGTTCTCCGCCCTGGACCCCCTGATCCGCCGCGACATGCAGGATCAGCTGATCGACCTCCAGCAGCGGCTCGAGAAGACGATCCTGTTCATCACCCACGACCTCAACGAGGCGATGCGCATCGGCGATCGGATCGCGATGATGCGCGACGGCGAGATCGTCCAGATCGGCACCTCCGAGGAGATCCTCAACGAGCCCGCCAACGACTACGTCGCCGCCTTCATCCAGGACGTGGACCGCACCCGCGTGCTGCAGGCCGGCGCGATCATGGAGCAGCCGCCGGAGACCCTCGGCGCCGGTCAGGGCCCGCGCACCGCGCACAAGCTGCTGCGCGAGACCCAGAACTCCTGGCTGATCGCCCTGAACCGCGACCGCACCCCCCGCGGCGTGCTGTGGGAGGACGACGTCGCCGCCGCCGTCCGGGAGGGACGAGACGACCTGCCCTGGTCGACCCGGCACGAGATGCCGACCGTCCACCAGGACTCCCCGATCGCCGAGCTGTTCGCCGAGTCCGCCCAGCACGCCAGCCCGCTGGTGGTGGTCGATGACGACGGCAGGTTCCAGGGGGTCATCCCCCGCATCACCCTGCTGACCGCCCTCGGCTCCGTCAACGGCAACGGCAACCACGACACCAGCAGCGATGACCACAGCAACGACGACAGCAGCCGCGGAGGTGACGCCTGATGAATCCTGACGAGAGCGTGATCCCTCGCATTCCCCTCGGCGACTGGGTGGACAACGGGTTCGACTGGCTCAAGGCGAATCTCTCCTGGCTATTCGACCTCTTCTCCGCCGTGATGAACTTCCTGATCGGCAACCTCACCGATCTGCTGGTCATGATCCCGCCGGTCGTGCTGATCCCCATCTTCGCGCTGATCGCACTGACCCTGCGCTCCTGGAAGCTGGCCGTCGGCAGCCTGATCGGGTTCCTGCTGATCGTCTCCATGGACCAGTGGGAGACCACCATGCAGACCATGGCCCTGGTGCTCATCGCCACCCTCGCGGCCGTGATCATCGCCGTGCCGCTGGGCATCCTCGCCGCGGTCAACAGCACCGTCAGCGCGATCGTGAAGCCGGTCATGGACTTCATGCAGACGATGCCCGCCTTCGTCTACCTGATCCCCGCGGTCACGTTCTTCTCGATCGGCGTGGTCCCCGGAGTGTTCGCCACCATCATCTTCGCGCTGCCCCCGGGCGTGCGCATGACCGAGCTGGGCATCCGCCAGGTCGACGCCGAGACCGTCGAGGCCGGTGAGGCCTTCGGCGCCACCCGCGGCCAGATCCTGCGCGGCATCCAGCTGCCGCTGGCCGTGCCCACCATCATGGCGGGCGTCAACCAGGTCATCATGCTCGCCCTGTCCATGGCGGTCATCGCCGGCATGGTCGGCGCGGACGGTCTGGGCAAGGAGGTCGTCGACGCGATCGGCACCCTGAACCTCGCCCAGGGCGTGGAAGCGGGCCTCGGCGTGGTCATCCTCGCCGTGTTCCTGGACCGTCTGACCGCCGCGCTCGGCTCACCGGGCGACTACCAGGGCTCGCTCATGCACCTGGTCCAGAAGTCCATCGCCCAGCGCGGCAGCGCGATGGGTGGCGCCGGCTCCGTCTGAGCCGGCCCCCGATATTCCGATGTCCACCCCTGGAAAGGAAGACCGACCATGACCAATCGACGCACCCTGCTCACCCCGAACTCCTTCACCCGCCGCTCGGCGCTGCTGGGCGGTGCCGGCCTGATGGGCCTGGGCCTGGCCGCCTGCGGAAGCGACGGCGACGGCGGTGACGGCGGCCCGATCACCATGGGCTACATCCCCTCCTGGACCGACGCCCTGTCGCTGGCCTACCTGCTCGAGAACCGCTTCAACGCCATGGGCTACGAGGTCGAGCACCAGCAGCTCAACGACGCCGCCGTGACCTACGCGGCGCTCTCCGAGGGCGACATCGACATGTTCCCCTCGGCCTGGCCCGAGGTCACCCACGCCGCCTACATGGAGGAGTACGGGGAGTCCATCGAGGACCTCGTGGCCTACTACGAGGGCGCTGTGCTGAACTTGACCGTCCCCTCCTACGTCGACATCACCTCGATCGACGAGCTCGTGGGCCAGGCCGACCGCTTCGGCGGCCGCATCGTCGGCATCGAGCCGGGCGCCGGCCTGACCGCCGCCACCCAGGACGACGTCATCCCCGGCTACGGCCTGGACGGCTACGAGCTGGTCACCTCCTCCACCCCGGCGATGCTCACCGAGCTGGAGAACGCGATCGAGGCCCAGGAGGACATCGTGGTCACGCTGTGGACCCCGTTCTGGGCGATGAGCGCCTTCGACGTCAAGGCCCTGGAGGACCCGGACGGCCACTTCGGCGAGCCCGAGGCCCTGCACCACCTGGGCCGCCTCGGCTTCGGCGAGGACTACCCCGACATCACCGAGTGGATCTCCGGCGCCACCATGACCAACGACGAGTTCGGCGCCCTCGAGGACCTGGTCGTCAACGAGTACGGCGAGGGCCAGGAGGCCGAAGCGGTCGAGGCATGGCTCGAGGAGTACCCCGACGTGCTCCCCGCCCTCCCCGGCGAGTGACCTCGGAGACCTCCCTCCCCGGACGCCCCTGAGGGACACGACCCCGGAACTGGCCGATCGCGACACCGTCGCGGTCGGCCCGTTCCGCATCTGCGGCAATGCACTGTCTGCGACTGTGCTCTTCCCTCGATCGCCTCACCGCAGGGCCCGCACCTCGGCGACCGCTGTGTACAGGGCGCGATGGGCAGGCCGCAGCGCTGCATGCGCCGCGGCCGACCCGGGATCGGGGTCGATGCTGCGCGCCGTGTCGCGAGCGGCCAGCGGAAGGATCCCATGGGGCACCCCGAGGGCGTCGGCAGCGAGGATCGCGCAGCCGATCAGCGCCGCATCGGCGCTGTCGAGGGTGCGGACGGGACGACCGGTGACGTCGGCGAGGATCCGCAGCCAGGGCTGGGAGGCGGTGCCACCACCAGTGACGGCGAGCGGCCGGGGTTCCTGCGATCCTGACTCCGCCGTCCCGGGCTCCGCTGATCCCTGCGCCGCCGGGCCGCCACCGGGTGCGGCGGGGGTTCCGGCGTGGACAGGGTCGAGACCAGGGGCGGGGTCGAGCTCAGGGGCGAGCGCGTGGGCGACGCCTTCGAGCACTGCCGCGTACATGTCGATCGACGTGGTCTCGGGGCCCATCCCGATCAGGGCGCCGCGCAGATCGGCATCCCGCACCGGGTAGCGCTCCCCGAGGATCGAGGGCAGGGCGAGCAGCCCGGTGGGTCCGCGGCCCCGGCGCCGCTCACGCTGCTCGAGCAGGGCATCGGCCGCCTGCGGGGTCACGCCGTCCAGCAGGGCGCGCCGTGCCCAGTCCGCAGCCGCCCCGGCGGCGAGCAGGGCGGAGATCCGCAGTACGGAGCACGGGGAGGCCGCTCGAGCGGATCCCGCGTCGCCGCTGCCGCCGCCGTCGACCCGGTGCGTGCCGTGGGCACCGCGGATCGCGCCGAGTGCGAGGTGGTGGGAGGTGCCGGCGTCCCCGTCGGCGAGCGTCCCGGCGCCGGTGGGCAGCACGGTGGCGATCCAGCCGCTGGTGCCCAGGTAGGCGTAGTCATCCCCGGGCGTGAGCCCGATGATCCCGGCCGTCGTCGCCCCCGCATCCCCGGGTGCGAGGACGACGGGGATCCCGGCCGGCAGGCCCAGCAGCGCGGAGGCGGCGGCATCCGTACGGCCGATCATCTGGCCGGCGTCGGCGGTGAGGCGGGGCAGCAGGCCCGGTTCCAGGCCGGCGGCGCGGGCGACCGGGGCGGACCACTCCCGCCTGCGGGCATCGAGCAGCCCGGTGGCGGCGGCGGTGGTCGGATCGCACCAGGCACCCAGCTCCAGCCGGTGCGCGAGATATCCGGCCGGACCGAACAGGACGTGCCGGGCGCCGGCGGTCAGCTCGGGCCGGGTGCGGGCCAGGCGGCGGAACATCGCCGCGCAGCTGGTGGCGTCCTGCAGGTTCCCGGTCAGTGCGTCCCAGTCGAGCCCCTGTGCTGCCAGGTGCCTGCGCACGGCCGCGGCATCCTCGGCCGCCCGGGTGTCGCTGTAGAGGATCGCAGGAGCGGGGCTCGGCTCCGCCGGGGAGGTGGCCGGCACCAGGTCCTGCATCTGCCCGGTCAGGCTCAGGGCGAGCAGCTCCCCGCGCTGCAGCGGGCTCTGCTGGGGACTCTCCAGGAGCTCGCTGATCACGGCGCGGGCGGTGTCGATCCAGTCCTGCGGGTCCTGCTCCGCACCGCCGGGCTCGGGGTGGTGGGTGGGGTATCCGCGGCTCGCCCGGGCGGTGACGGTGCCGTCCAGCTCGATCAGGGAGCCCTTGGCGGCGGAGGTCCCGAGGTCCAGGCACAGCACTGCAGGCATGGCCCCAGGATAGGCGGGCCCTGGACATTCACGGTCCGGACCGCCGCACTCGGACCGCCGGTCACATCACCGAGCACGAGGAGCTGCTGCGCGCGGTGCTCTCCGGGGACGACGAGCAGGCGGCGCACCTGGCCTTCGAGCACATCACCAGCTTCCAGGCGACGGTCCGCGCGGTCCTGCAGCGGGGCCGGCGGCCGCCCACCTCACGACGGAGGCTCACACCACGGCGAGCGCGGCGCGGAAGCCGAGCGGGGCCGGGAGGTCGTGGACGGTGAAGTCGGCCGCCCGGATCGCGGTCATCGGGGTCTCGAGCCCGTCGCCGAGGGCCTTGAGGATCGCTTCCTTCCGGCACCACATCGCGGCGCGCTCGGAATCGGTCCGGACCGCGTCCCGCTCGCTCGGGTGCAGCACGAGGGCGGGCTCCCTGCCGCGGGCGACGGCCGCGACGGATTCGATGTCCACCCCGATCCGGCTGCCGTCCCCGCCACGACCGCCTGCCCTGCCGCCGGGCCACACCGCGGTGAGAAGGTGTGAGCCGGAGCGGGAGATGCTCACCGGCACCTCCCGGCCGCTGCCGTCCAGCCGCGCCCAGGGGCGGCCGTGGGCGGAGGAGCCGCAGTGGGGGCAGGCGCGGCCCACCCGCACCCGGCCCGGCGGGACATCGAGCAGCAGCGCGACGCGGCACCGCAGGATCCCGTCCGCATCCTCCGTCGCCGCGTGACGCTGCACCACCTCGCGCAGCGGTGGGTCGTTCACGGGGTCAGCCGCCCCGGCGTCGGCCGAGCACTCGCCGTGCACTGGGTCGCCACCGGCGGGACCCCTCAGGCCTTCCGGCGGCGCACGATCGCGAGGATGATCCCGATCAGCAGGACCACGACACCGATGAACGCGCCGCCGAGGCCGAGGACGATGCCGCCCACGACCCCGAGGATGCCGCCGGCGGAGACCGGCGGGCCGACGGCGACCGAGGTGCCGTGACAGTCCACGGTGTATTCACCGGCCTCGTTCGCCGTGATCGAGTCAAAGGACACCCAGGTCACGCCGTCCCGGGTGATCCTGGAGGTCTGGCTGCTGCCCTCGCCGATCGCCGCCTGGGACGGGGCGGTGATCTCGCAGGTCGGCACCGCGGTGCCCTCGGGCACGTAGTACTGCAGCACGTCGCCCTCCTCGGCGGTCACGCTGCCGCTGCCGCTGTCGAAGACCTCGAGCTCGTTGAAGCTGCTCCCGGCGGACATCGCCCCGATCACGGTGATGATCACGCTGACGGCCACGCTCGCCGCGACGATGAGTCCGCCCACGATCATGAGCACCAGCGGCGCTCTCCCCTTCTTCACGGGGGCCGGGGGCGGTGCGGGGAACTGCTGGGCCGGGGGCTGCGGAGCGTAGGTCACGATGTCCTCCTGGGGAGCGGGCTGGCCGGGCCACCCTATCGTCGGCGCGATGTCGCCCTCGATGCGGAGAGGCCCGGAACGGCAGGGGGCTGCGGTTCCGGGCCTCCGGTCGGTCCGTGCGGGACCTGGGCTGGGTCAGAGACTCAGAAGTCCCAGTCGTCGTCCTCGGTCTCCACGGCCTTGCCCATCACGTAGCTCGAGCCCGAGCCGGAGAAGAAGTCGTGGTTCTCGTCCGCGTTCGGGGAGAGCGAGGCGAGGATCGCGGGGTTCACCTGGGTGGCCTCCTGCGGGAAGAGCCCCTCGTAGCCGAGGTTCATCAGCGCCTTGTTGGCGTTGTAGCGCAGGAACGTCTTGACCTCCTCGGTCCAGCCCACCGGATCGTAGAGATCCTCGGTGTACTCCTCCTCGTTCTCG
>DXDT01000161.1 GCA_019115335.1 Candidatus Brachybacterium merdigallinarum | reverse complement strand
GCGCGGGCAGATCCGCCGCATCGGGGCCGATGAGATCCTCGGCAAGATCAACGGGGCGACCGGCACCTATGCGGCGCACGCCGTCTCCGTGCCGGGCACCGACTGGGAGACGGTCTCCCGTGGGTTCGTGGAGCATCTGGGGCTGACCTGGAATCCGCTGACCACGCAGATCGAGTCCCATGACTGGCAGGCCGAGCTGTACGCGGACATCGCCCGGGCCGGCCGGATCCTGCACAACCTCGCCACCGACGTGTGGACCTACATCTCGCTGGGCTACTTCCGCCAACGCCTCTCCGCGCAGGGCGGCACCGGCTCCTCGACGATGCCGCACAAGGTCAACCCCATCCGCTTCGAGAACGCGGAGGCGAACCTCGAGGTCTCCGGGGCGCTGCTGGACGTGCTCGCCCAGACCCTGGTCACCACGCGTCTGCAGCGCGATCTCACCGACTCCAGCACCCAGCGCAACATCTCCACCGCCTTCGGGCACTCGCTGCTGGCGATCTCGAACCTGCGCAAGGGCCTGGCCGGGCTGGACGTGGACGCAGGCGCCATGGCCGCGGACCTCGACGGCAACTGGGAGGTGCTCGGGGAGGCGGTGCAGTCGGTGATGCGCACCCTCGGGGTGCAGGGCGTCGAGGGTCTGGACAACCCCTACGAGCGGCTCAAGGAGCTCACTCGCGGGCACCGGGTCGACGGTGCCGGGATGCGGGCCTTCATCGCGGACCTGGGCCTGCCGGAGGCCGAGCGCGAACGCCTGCTGGCGCTCTCCCCCGCCACCTACACCGGGTACGCGGCCCGGCTGCTCGACCACCTGGATGCGGGCGGCGAGCGATGAGCGGGAGCGAGGACACGACGGCGGCCGCCGCCCGCCCGGTCGGCGATCACGGCACCCACGGGGATCCCGGCTACCGCTCGGACAAGTCCACCTACCTGCGGCGCCTGAAACTGGTCGAGGGCCAGGTGCGCGGCGTGCAGCGGATGGTCGACGAGGACGCCTACTGCATCGATGTGCTCACCCAGATCAGCGCGGTCACCAAGGCGCTGCAGTCCGTGGCGCTGGGCCTGGTCGACGACCACATCCACCACTGCGTCCACGACGCCGCGCACTCCGGGGACTCCGCGGAGCTGGACCGGAAGATGGACGAGATCCTCGGAGCGGTCAAGCGGCTCATGAAGTAGCCGCGAGCAGGCGGAGGAGCGCAGCGGGATCTGCGCTGCGCGGCCTGCTGCGCAGTGACCGCTCAGCGGAGTCTGCTCAGCGGGGTCGGATCGAGACCTCGTCGAGGTTCGCGTCCTCCGGCAGCCGCAGCGCGAGGCCCACGGCGCGGGCGACCGTCTCGGGCCGCATGTAGTCCGACTCCCGGTACTGCCCGCCCTCCGAGACACGCAGCTCACGCTGCATGTCGGTGGCGGTGCGGCCGGGGTGGACGGAGCTGACCCGCACCCCGTGCTCCCGCTCCTCGGCGCGCAGCGCATCGGTCAGGGCGCGCAGCGCGAACTTCGAGGCCGCGTACGCCGCCCCGCCGGGACCGGAGTGGAATCCGGAGCCCGAGTTGATGGTCACCACGGTGCCGTGCGCGGTGCGCAGGGCGGGAAGCAGCAGCCGAGTGAGGTCGGCGACGGCGGTGACGTTCACGGCGAAGGAGCGCTGCCACTGCTGCGCTGTCAGACCGTCGAGCCGCCCCCGCACCAGGATGCCCGCGCTGTGCACCAGGCCGGCGAGACCGCCCGGCAGCTCGAGCTCGGCGGCGGCGCCGTCCAGGGCGGCGGGGTCGGTGAGATCGGCGACCATCACGCGCGCCGCCGGGAGCTCCCCCGCCAGCTGCTCGAGCTCGGCGCGGCGGCGGCCCGCGAGGACCAGGCGGTGGTCCGGGGCGAGCTCATGGGCGATCGCACGGCCGATGCCGCGGTTCGCACCGGTGATCAGGACGGTCGGGAGGGAGAGGGCATCGGTGGAGCTCATGGTCCGAGTGTGGCATGCCCTGCAGGCGCGGACCTGGGACGATGGATCCCGTGAGCCCCGCCCCTGATGACCCCTCCCCGCGCCCCGGCGCCGTCGCGCCCGCCGGGATCGCTCCGCGCCGTGCCTGGCTGCGCGCCGAGGTGCTGATCGTGCTGGGCCTCTCGTTGGGGCGGAGCGCGGTGTACTCGCTGATCTCCCTGGTCCAGGCCCTCGCCGCGGGACCGCTCGGGGAGCAGACCACGGCGCTGAACCCGACGCTGCGGGAGGATCCCTGGGTGGATCTGCTGTTCCAGCTGCTGTCGATCCTGTTCACCCTGATGCCGGTCGCACTGGTGGTGCTGCTGATGACCCTCACCGCGGGCACCCTCGCCGGGGCGCTCCGGGACCTCGGCATGGACCTCGGCAGGCACGGCCGGGACTGGGTGTGGGGCATGGCTCTGACCGCCGCGATCGGGATCCCGGGCCTGGCGGTGTACTACCTGGGCCGGATGCTCGGGATGACCGTCGAGGTGGTGCCGGCGGCGCTGGACGCGCACTGGTGGACCGTGCCGGTGCTGGTGCTGCACGCACTGAAGAACGCCCTGCTCGAAGAGGTGATCGTGGTGGGCTACCTGGCCCGGCGCCTGGAGCGCCTGGGCTGGTCCGGGCGTCGCATCGTGCTGGCCTCAGCCCTCCTGCGCGGGGCTTACCACACCTATCAGGGGATCGGCCCGGGCCTCGCGAACCTGGCGATGGGGCTGGTGTTCGGGGAGTACCACCGCCGCACGGGTCGCACGATGCCGCTGGTCATCGCCCATACTCTGATCGATGTGGCGGCCTTCGTCGGCTACGCGCTGCTGCGGGAGTGGATCAGCACCTGAGCCGGGCCGGGGCCCGGCACGGTCCCCGGGAGAGGTTCGCCGGAAGACAGGCGCAGAGGAGGACGGGCTCAGAGGACGAACGGCTCGCCGTCGACGTCGGACTCCAGCGGCAGCCCGGACTCGAACCACTGATCCATGCCGCCGGCGATGTTGATCGCATCGAAGCCGTTCTGGTTCAGCCACTGCGCCACCTGGATGCTGCGGCCGCCGCTGCGGCAGACGACGTACAGGTCCCTATCGTCCTCGGGCAGCTTGTCCAGGTTCTCGAGGAAGGAGCTGGCCGGCAGGTGCTGGGCCCCCGGGGCGTGCCCGGCATCCCATTCGGCCTGCTCGCGCACGTCGATCAGATGCGCACCCTCGGGCAGCTCGGTCGGGGCGATGCTCTCCACGTTCATCCCGCCACTCTAACCGTCCCGCCCCCTGACGGGCCCCTCGCGAGGCCGGACGGGACGGGGAGGGAGCGGCTCAGGCCTGCCGGGCTGCGCGGCGCACCAGCGGGGAGGAGACCAGCACCGCGGCGATCACCAGGGCGTAGGCGCCGAGCACCGCGGCCAGGAAGCTCACCACCATCCGCAGGTCGCTCATCCCGCCGCCGAACACGGTCAGCAGCACCAGCAGCGCGGTGCCGATCCCCAGCACCGAGCTGAGAGCGACCGGGATCCCGATCTCCATGATCCGGGCACGGTGCAGCTGGGACACCTCGGCGCCCGCGATGTGCTGGGCCCGGATCCGCGGGGCGCTGTCGATCACCCTCGCGGTCTGGGTGACACCGGTGGAGACCGCCGCCAGCAGAGCCGAGATCCCCAGGGTGAGCAGGCCCCCGGTGCGCATCGCGGTGATCATGATCCGACCGGCCTCATCGCCCGGATCGCCCAGGAGAGTGATGACGGTCAGCATCCCGGCGACCACGATCGCGAAGGTCACCACCGCCACAGCGCGCCACCCCGCCTTGGGATCCGCGGCCAGGCGGCGGGCCCCCACCAGCAGGCTCGGGGTCGGGGCGAGCGCGGCGACGGCCAGAGCCACCACCCACATCAGGAACGGACCGGCGACGTTGATCGCGGCGACCATCGCGGCGATCAGCGCCGCCGGGATCAGCAGGACGACCATCCCGCCGCCGGTGGCCTCCCCGAGCAGGGGCAGCACGTTCCACACGATCACGAACGCCAGGATCAGCGCCACCCAGAACACCACCCGGATCACCGACATCCGCACGGTGCGGGAGTCCCGGGCGACGCCCAGCGGGCTGAGGATCACCCCGGAGAGGGAGACGGCCGCGGAGCCAGCGGCCAGCAGCACCATCACCCCCAGCAGCACGGGATAGCCCCAGATCGGCAGCAGCAGCTCCCCCACGGTGAAGGGGGTGATGCCGAAGTCCAGCCCGGTCAGGGCCGGGGTGACGGCCAGGTGGCCGAGGATCCCCAGGATCCCGCCCAGCAGGGCCTGCGCCGCGACGTCGAGCACTGCGATCCCGCCCACCTGACTGGTGGTCCCACCCACCAGGCGCATCGCGGCGAGGTCCTGCTCCCGGCGGGCCAGGGACAGCCGCGCGGCCGAGCCGCCGAAGCCGATGGCGGAGGGCAGTAGGAGGGCGGAGGCGAAGGCGGCGCAGAAGACGAGGGTCCCGATCATCGACTCCTCGGCGCTCGAGTCGGGGCCGAGGGGCCCGGTCGGGAGCCGGGCGGCGAAGGCAAGGGCTCCGCCGACCACGGTGGCGATGGTCCCGGTGGCAGCGGCGAAAGCGAAGACGGGCAGCAGGTCGGCGAGGGCGCCCCGGCGACGCAGCAGCAGCGGAGCGGAGGCCAGCAGCGCACTCATCGGGCACCTCCCGGCACGGTGGTGGACGCGGGGCGCGTCGGAGCAGGAGTGCTCGGTGCCGCCTCCGGGGTGCGGCGCTGGAACTCCTGGACGATGCGACCATCGCGCATCGCGACGGTGCGGCGGCAGGCCTGGGCGACCTGGGCGTCGTGGGTGACCATCACCAGGGCGGCCCCCGAATCGCGGCAGGCCTCGGCGAGGACCTGCAGCACCGACTGTCCGGTCGCCTGGTCCAGGGCGCCGGTGGGCTCATCGGCGAAGACCACGCTGGGCCCGCCCGCCAGAGCACGGGCGATCGCGACGCGCTGGGCCTGACCGCCGGAGAGCTGACCGGGTCGCCGCCCGTGCATTCCCTGCAGTCCGAGGCGGTCCAGCCAGTGCTCCGCCTCCCGGCTCGCCGCGCGGCGCCCGGTGCCGCCCAGCATGCGGGGCAGCACCACGTTCTCCAGTGCGGTCAGCTCGGGCAGCAGCTGGCCGTCCTGGAAGACGAAGCCGAAGTCGCTGCGGCGCAGCCGGGTGCGGTCGCCGTCGCGCAGGCTCGCCAGATCGGTGCCGTCATAGCGGACCGCGCCGGAGGTGGGGCGCAGGATGCCGGCCAGGGTGTGCAGCAGCGTGGTCTTGCCGCAGCC
>DXDT01000160.1 GCA_019115335.1 Candidatus Brachybacterium merdigallinarum | reverse complement strand
CCGATGCGCCGTCTCCTCACGGTGCCTACGGCGGCTCCCCGTACGGACAGTCCTCTCCGTACGGACAGTCCTCCCCGTATGGGGCGCCGTCGCCCTACGTGGCGCAGTCGCCCTATGCGGCGCAGTCCCCGAACCCGCTGCATCCGCCTCAGCAGCAGTGGGCTCCCGCCCAACAGCACACCGGAGCTCCTGTGCACTCCGCCCCTGTACAGCAGTACCCGGGCGCTCAGCAGCACCCGGGCGCACCGGGGCACTACGCCCCGGCGCAGCAGCCTCCGAAGGACTTCCTGGTCGCCTGGTTGCTCGCGATGTTCCTCGGATTCCTGGGCGTGGACCGCTTCTACCGCGGATTCGTCGGACTCGGCATCCTCAAGCTCCTCACCTGCGGTGGCGCAGGGATCTGGACCTTCGTCGACCTGCTGCTGATCGTCTGCACCGGCGGCCGCGACAACACCGGACAGCAGCTCGCCGGATACCAGGAGCACAAGAAGATCGCCTTCATCATCACGCCGATCGTCCTGGTGATCGGACTGATCGTGGGATCGCTCGGCGGCGGTGGGGGCAGTGACAGCTCGGCGCCCGAACCCGAGGAGGTCGCCGTCGCCGCACCTGCCGACGCGGAGGAGGCAGTCGAGCAGGAGCCGGTCGATGAGGCGGCCGCCGCAGAAGCGGTCGAGGCCCCGGCGGAGGACGCCGCGGCCCCGGCGGAGGGGACCGAAGCTCCCGCCGAAAAGGCCGAGGCCCCTGCAGAGCCCGCACCGGCCCCCGCGCCGGATGTCCCGGCAGAGCAGCAGGCGATGTCCGACGCTGTGGCGACGGGACGCAGCTCGGCGGAGTCCGCCGAGACGGATCTCCAGCGCGCCAACGTGCTGAACGTCCGCAGCGATTCCCTGTGCGAGTCCGTGCCCGACGGTGCGGTGAACGACTGGGTCGGCACCGTGGTGACCGTCGACGCAAACGGCGAGGGCAAGGCCGTGGTGACCATCTCGATCGAGGAGGACATCGAGATCGGCACCTGGAACAACGCCTTCTCCGATACCGGCGACGGCACCCTCATCGAACAGGGGACCGATCTGTACGACGCTGCACTCCAGCTCGCACCCGGTGACAGCGTTCGATTCTCGGGAACGTTGAAGTCGGGATCGGATCCGAACGATCGCTGCTACTACACCTCGAACCTCACCGAGGTGATGTCGATCGACTCTCCCGACTACATCATCAACTTCTCGGACCTGGCGAAGGTCGAGTGAGAGGTGGCGAGGGCTGGCAGCGGAGAACGCGGACGTCAGCCCTCGCCACACCGCGCGAGCTCTCTCCACCCAGCACGGTGATCAGTGCGCCCAGCATCGGGAGCAGTGCACGGTGGGGAGGTCTCAGCACTCGGTCCTCGGCCCCGTCCCTCAGTCCTCGGAGGTGAAGATCGGCGTGGCGCCGGCGGTCCTACTGTGCCAGGCGCGGGTGCAGCGACTGCATCGAGACCACGGCATCTCGGCTGGCGGATGTGGTCCCTCCGGTCAGAGCTCGTGGCACGGTCCGAGATCGCCCGGTCGCGGTCACCCGGTCAGCGGCCGCCTGCTCCCGGGAGGGTTGCGTGCTCACCTCCCGCTGATCCGATGCCAGACCTCGTCCCCGCCCACGTCCCAGATCTCGCCGGGGTCACCGACCACCACCAGCAGGGACCGGGCACGGGACAGGCCCACGTACAGCATGCCCGGAGCCCGCTCGGGGGCGGCGAACCCGTTGATCGCCAACACCACCACGGGACGCTCGAGGCCCTTGAAGTTCAGCACGTGCCCGTAGAACACGTCCTCGGCGGCGAAGAACTCGTCCCAGTACCCGTCGAACCCGAAATGCTCGATCCGATCCTTCTGCTCGGGGTGGCGACTCCTCGTGGTCAGCAGTGCGATCTGCCCGGGCTCCCACCCCTCCTCGAGCAGCTGCTCGACGGCGTCGTCAGCCGCAGTCACCGCCTCCTCGGCGGCGGACTCGACGAACCGGACAGGCTCTCCCTCGTCCATCCGTGCATGCTGCTCGATCGGAGTCAGCGGCGCGAAGGACTGTGCGATGCGTCGAGTGTTGCGCAGGTTGTCATCCAGCGGGAAGGGATTCAGGGTGATCGGTGCGGTGCCCTCCCGGTCGAACACCGTCTGATGCTCGTCGGTGAAGACGAACAGCACCCCCTCGTCGGGGTCGCGCAGGCAGGGCAGCAGCCCCTTCCACCAGACATCGGCGAAGTCCTGAGCCTCGTCCACCACGATCGCGTCGAACAGCTCGCTGGAGTCCTGATCCCCGGCGAGCTCCGCCAGGCGGCGCGGCAGGTGCTGCTCGTAGTACTCCACCGCCGTGCCCTCGAACTGCTCCTCGGTCTCAGCGCCCCAGTGCACGGGCAGATCATGGAAGAGCCCGACGAAGGCCGGCTGCTCCTCAGCGGGCCAGGCGCTGGCCAGGAGCTGGAAGTGCCGGGCCAGTCCCCGCGAATAGCTCAGCAGAGCGGTGCGCGCCCCGGCCCGGGCGAGGGTGCGGGCCTTGATCATCGCCAGATGGGTCTTGCCGGAGCCGGCCCCACCGGTGATCTGCGCGCGATGCTGGAAGCGCAGCAGGCTGATCGCCCGCTCCTGCTCCCGGGTCAGCACGTTGCCGGCATCGGCGATCTCCTGCGCCAGCAGCTGATGGTTCTCGATCGCGCGATGGGTGCGCTGCAGCATCTTCAGGGCATGGTCGCGCTGGGCGGCATCCAGCGGCTGGTAGCGGTCCCGCGACTGGGTGTTCATCGCGGCGACGATCCGATCCACCAGGCGCGGCAGATCGGTGGCGTCCAGGGTGATCGAGCGGGGCGCATCCGGCACGTCCCAGTCCCCAGGCAGTTCGGTGTACGGCAGGACGGCCAGATGCACGGACCGGCCGATCGGCCGGGACGAGGCATTGTTCAGGTAGGCGAGGATCTCGTGCTTGGCGCGCTGGGCCTGCTCGATGGGGGAGCGGGAGAGCTCATGGCCGCCGCGGCGATCGCTCTGCATCCAGCGACCCTGCTCCAACGAGATGCGGCCGCCCTTGACCTCGATCACCGCCAGGCCCACACCCGGCCACAGGACCAGCAGATCGGCCTCGATCTCCTCGCCGTCGGCGATCACCCGCTGACCGTGGATCACCGCGGCGGCATCGGGCAGCTGCGCGACCAGGTGCTCCCACACCACCTGCTCGGCCGTGCTGGCGAAGTCCGGCTGCTCGGGAAAGGTGCGGGGCATGGTGCTCCTCGGGGCGGTGACGGCATCTTCGCTGGTGGGCCAAGGCTATCGGCCGACAGGCCGCCGGAGCGGGTCATGCGGTCGGAACGAGCGCCGCGACGACGAGTAGTCTCGTGGCATGAGAGCCCGCGAGAGGACCCGGCGCATTTCTCGACGACGACCATCGGCTCCGCGCAGCCGACGGCTCGAGCAGCATATCGCCGTGTTCGGCGAGAGCGGCAGCGGCAAGACCGTGCTGCTGTCCTCCTTCTACGGGGCCGCCCAGGACGCTGCCGCCCGAGAGGACTCCGCCGCCCGGCAGCTCTATGATCTCGTCGCCGACGACACCACCCAGGGTGACCGCCTGCTGAAGAACTACTTCCGCATGGAGAACGCCGCCGAGGTCCCCGCCGGCAACCGCTTTCGGGCCGAGCCCTACCGCTTCACCCTCTCGATGCGGGCCGTCCCGAGCGCTGCCGAGCGCAAGGCGATGCCCTTCGAGGCCGTGCAGCTGGTGTGGCACGACTATCCGGGGGAGTGGTTCGAGCGCTCCGTGAGCGGTCCTGAGGAGGAGCGCCGACGCGTCGAGGCCTTCCGCGCCCTGCTCGTCTCCGACGTCGCGTTGCTGATGGTCGACGGCCAGAAGCTGAAGGACTCCGCCGG
>DXDT01000159.1 GCA_019115335.1 Candidatus Brachybacterium merdigallinarum | reverse complement strand
CGTACTCGCCCATGGTGCCGAGCTTGACGAGGTGGCAGTCGGGGGCGAAGTCCTTGATCGCCCACAGCACGTTCAGGGTGCCCTCGACGTTGTTGCGGTGGTTCTCGATCGCGTGCTCGCGGTCGATCATGGAGTACGGGGCGGAGCGGTGCTCGGCGAAGTGCACGAACGCCTCGGGCTGCAGGTCCTGGAAGACGGAGGAGACGGCGTCGTAATCGGTGAGGTCCGCGATGCGCACCGCGATGTCCTTGCCGGAGACCTCCTTCCAGGCCGCGACCCGCTCCTCGAGCGGGAGGATCGGGGTCACCGAGTTCGAGCCCAGCTCCTCATCGATGTCGCGGCGCACGAGGTTGTCGACGATGGTGACGTCGTGCCCCTTCTGCGACAGGTACAGAGCAGTGGGCCAGCCGCAGAATCCATCTCCACCGGCGACGACGATCTTCATCTCGAGAGTCCTCCATCAGGTCCAGGTACCGGCAGAACGCGGACACCACAGCCGGATTGTGCAACGACGTGTCCGCTCTTAACGTAATGCAGGTCAGCCCCAGGTCCAACCTGCGGGGCCACGGCCTGAACTGCGAACGAACGGGTCGTGAACGACATCGGCGCCGAGAACGCCCCGTGCCGCCCTCCCGTCCGGGCGGGATCGACTGCCCCGGATGCGCCCTGGTCCGTCGTCGGAACGGCTACTGTGGTCCCACCCCGCCCGCCCCGCGCATTCCGCCGTGACCTCGCCCGTGGAGTTGAGATGTCGATCCTTCGCCGGGCCCCGCTCGACGCCCGGGCCCCGCGCCGCGGCGGGCGGATCCCTCGCTCGTCCTCGGCGGTCCCGGTCCTGGTGATCGCCGTCGCGGTCCTCGCGGTCGGCGCCGTGCGGCTGTTCGACCTGCCCTACTCGGAGCTCTCACCGGGATCGGGCACCCTCGCCGAGTACGCGGGGATCCTGCTCGCGGCGATCTCGATCCTCTTCGCCATCGCCTTCGCCGATGCCAGGTACTGGCCCACCCTCGCGGAGCTGGCGTGGCTGTGCTGGATCCCCCAGTTCCTGATCACCAGCGGCGTGGCGGCACTGGCCACCTGGCTGGTCCCGACCCTCGACCTCGCCGGCGCACAGCTCCTGCCCGACCTCCTCTGGGTCGGCACCGCGATCCTGGGCGGGGTCTCGGTCGCCAAGACGATCCGCCTGAGCTCGGCGAAGCCGCTGAACGACGTCATGTCCTCCCGCCTCCGGGAGGGCATGGAGGGGATGCACCCCGGGGCCGCCCGGGCGAAGCGCAGCCGGTCCGTGCACGACGTCGACAACTTCTCCCGGGCCGTACACGAGTCCCTGGCCGACAACGATGCGCTGATGCTCCGGGACCTCAGCGACCAGTTCCAGGCGGCTCGGGCAGCCTCCCCGCCGGCGCACCAGTCGGAGTACTCCCACCTGGGAGCACGGCTGGCCCAGAGCGCGGGGGTGGCCGGGCTGTTCCGCGAGCTCGACGGCGCGACGACCGCGCGCACCCTGCACAAGCTGCTCGAGCACCCGGAGCTCGCCGTCGAGGATCCGTCCTCCGGCACCGACGCCCTGGCCCTGCGCCTCGAGCACATCGAGATCACGGCCCCGCTGCTGTCACGTCTGGAGACCCAGTGCCGCCTGCTGGGCGCGGCCGGGCACGCGGCGCTCGTCGACGTCCTCGAGGTGCGCCGGGCAGCGCTCGAGCTCCTCGCGAAGGAAGCGGAGTGGTTCGATCCGAGCCCGAAGCAGATGATGCGGCGCCGGGCCGCCGCCGCGGAGCACGACTGGACCCCGGAGCGGGCGCTGCGCTGCTACCGCTGGCTGACGGTCCGCCCCACCCCTGACAGCGCCTCCTCCACCTACGCCCTGTACCAGCACGTCTCCGGTCAGCGCTACACCGGGAACTACTGGACCGGCTCGCCGATCATCCGGGACATCTGCGAGCACCTGGGCCCGGCGCTGCAGGATCGTCTGCTGGACGTCCTCGCCGAACAGGTCATCACCTGCACGACCTCGCTGCACCAGCGCGCCGGCGGCCCCACGACCTGGCACTCCCAGGACGACACCCGCACCACGCGGAGCCTGCTGCGCACCATCCACCCGCTGACGGCACCCCAAGGCACCGCCGCGGCGATCCGGGAGCTGCAGCGACGAGTGGCCCGCAGCGCACCGACGTTCTTCTCCCCCACCGCGCTGCTGCCCGTCCCGACCGTGCGGGAGCTGAGCGTGGGGCACGCGACGGTGATCGGGCTGACGCTCCCCCCGGGCGAGCCCGGAACGGTCGCCGAGGGCACGCTGCTGCCCTACCTGGACGCTCTGCCCGAGGACCTGGGGGCGCGGACCCGGGCACTGCTGCACCGGCTGACCGGTGCCGATTCGACGGACGAGCTCGTCGCCGTCCTGGCCGAGGAGAGGGACTATGCCGTCGCCGATCACCCCTAGCGCTCGCGACGTCCTCACGCACCTGCGGTGGAGGGACACGGTGCTCCTGGAGCACTGCTCGTGGAGTCTCGATGCCGACCTCTTCCTCGACGCGGCCTTCCGGGCCGAGGCCGAGCTGGACGAGGCGCTCGGCACGGTCGACCGCCCCGGTCACCTCGTGCGGGTGCTCCCCTACGATGCACCGCCCGGGAGTCCGGTGGAGGTCCGCGCCGCGTACGCGCAGTGGCTCGACGTCGTCACGCTGTCGAGCCAGCTCTCGGCGCCGCTGCGGATCGAGGTGCAGCTGTGCACCCGGGTCACCGCGCGCGGACGGGATCTGCTGCTCTCATCGGCGGCGGCGCGCAGCCGGCTCGAGGCGCTGAGGCCGACCCTGTTCCCCCGCCGCTCCCCGGACTGGTCCGACACGGACCTGAGGGACGCGGACCCGTTCTGGATGCCGGACGTCATCTAGGATCCGGACATGGACGAGTACATGCGAGAAGCCATCGGACTCTCGCGGAGCTTCGAGACATCGCCGGAGAACACCCCGTTCGGCGCCGTGGTGGTGCTGGACGGCGAGGTGATCGGCCGGGGCACCAGTTCCGTGGTGACCCTCCACGACCCCACGGCGCATGCCGAGGTGATGGCGATCCGCGACGCCACCTCGCGCCGGGGCCACCATCTCCTGCCCGGGGCCGTGCTCTACGCGAGCGGCTACCCGTGCCCGCTGTGCCTGATGGCCTGCTACTGGGCGCAGGTCGCGGCCGTCCGCTACGGGGCGCGGCTGGAGGACTCGGCCGCCGCCGGTTTCGAGGACTCCTACTTCTATGCCCAGCTCCGCCTCGACGCCGAGGACCGGGACATGCCCGTCGAGCAGGCCGGGCTCGAGGCGGCCGAGCAGGCCGGAGCGGTGCTGCGAGAGTGGAAAGGACGCTTCGACGCCACGGCGCCGTGAAGGGTCGTGGGAGACGGGCCCGCCTCAGCGGGCGGGGGCGGGGTCCCTCGGCTCGGAGCCGGCCGAACGGCCCTCTGTCGCTCGGCCCTCTGCCGCCCGGTCGCCGGGGGCGAGCCGGGTGAGCCGCCCGGTGCGGTGCAGCCAGATCTCCAGCACCACGGTGACCAGTGGCGGGATCGCGGCGAGGATCGCGAGTGCCGCCACCCACCACTTCCAGCGCAGCACGATCGCGGCCACGATCGCGACCACCAGGTAGACCATGAACGCTCCGCCGTGGAGGCGACCGAACAGGAACACTCCGAACTCGGTGGTCCCGGTGACGTACTTGAGGAACATCCCCACCAGGAGTCCTGCCCAGGTGAACGCCTCGAAGAAGGCCACCACCGAGAACACGGTGCCGATCGGGGAGCGACGCCGATCGGCGGTGACGGCCTGTGCGGGGGCCGGCGCGGAGGCGGTCGCGGTGCTCTCGGGCGCCGGCGGGGTCCCCTCGGCGACGGGGGCGGGCTCGGCGGGGTGGGTGCTCATCGGGGCGGGCTCCATCTCGGCGGCGGCGACCCCCGGCGGGCGGCGCGGCGCCGGCGGCGGGTCGGGGTGAGGCTGTCCTCACCCGAGGATCGCAGACCGGCTCCGGCCGCAGGCGTCCCGGGGCGGCGGGTGTGACCGATCAGGCTCGTCCGCGGTACGTGCCCGGAGGGGCGGTGAGCCGCCGCGGGTCGGACCGGTCAGCGGGCGCGGGGCCCCGCGTGCTCGGCGAGCACGGCATCCGCCAGCAGCGGCATGACCTCGCGGTGTGCATCGCAGAAGTCGTGGGAGGTGCCGATCACGAGGGCGAGATCGGCCTCGGGATCCACCCAGAAGGCGCTGCCGCGCATGCCGAAGTGGCCGATCGTGCGTTCGCTGTTGGCGCTGCCCGTCCAGTGCGGGCTCTTCGTCCCGCGGATCTCGAAGCCGAGGCCGAAGGGGTTCGGCGACTGCTTGCCGAAGCCGGGCATGATGCCGACCAGCTCGGGGAACTGGACCCCGGTGACCTCGTCGTACCATCGCCGCTCGAGCAGGGTGGGGCGCAGCACCTCGGCGGCGAACAGCGCGAGGTCGCCCAGCGGTCCGCTCGCGCCGACGGAGGCGGAACCGGTCCACTCGGTGGCGTCCATGCCGAGCGGGCCGGTGACCTTCTCCCGGACCCAGTCGCCGACGTCGCGGCCGGTGGCGCGCTCGAGGTGGTGGCCGGCCTCGTCGATCCCGTAGTTCGAGTAGCCGCGGCGGGTCCCGGGCCGGTGCAGGATCCGGTCGGACTCGTAGAAGTAGCCCGAGGCGTGGGCGAGCAGGTGCCGCAGGGTGCATCCGGGCGGGCCGACGGGATCCGCCAGCGCGACCCGATCCTCCTGCAGGGCGATGCCGATCGCGTATCCGGTGAGGGCCTTGGTGACCGAGCGCCACCGCCGAGGGCGCTCGAGGTCCCCGCGCTGCTCACGCACGCCCTCGGGGCCCAGCACGATCGCGGCCGCCTCGAAGCCGAAGCGGTCCAGGTGCTCGAGCGAGGTCATCGCGCCGTCCCCGCCGCGGGGCCGAAGCGGTCCAGGATCGCATCGGTGAGGCCGGGCCAGGCCGCGACGTGCTTGCGGCCGAACGGCTCCTCCCCCAGGAAGGCGGCGGTCAGCTGCGTGTCCGGGTCGACCCACAGGAAGGATCCGGACTGGCCGAAGTGCCCGAAGGTGCGGGGGCCGGAGCGGGAGCCCGTCCAGTGCGGGTCCTTGCCGTCACGGATCTCGAGGCCGAGCCCCCAGTCGTTGCTCCGCTGCCGCCCGTAGCCGGGCAGGATGCCGCCCAGGCCCGGGAACTGGACGCTGATCGCCTCGTGCCACAGCTCCGGTGAGATCAGGGTGGGGGCGAGGAGCTCGCGGCCCACGGCCAGCAGGTCGCGGATGCTGCCGCGGAAGCCGGCGGCGGGGGATCCGGTCACCTCGACGTCGGCGAGGTCGAGCCCGGCCACGACCGTCATCTCCAGCCATTCGGCGACCTCGTACCCGGTGGCCTCCTCGAGATGGGCCCCGAGCACCTCGAAGCCGGTGTTGGAGTAGTTCCTCCGCTCCCCGGGGGCGGCGAGGAGCTCGTCGCCGTCGAAGCCGTACCCGGCGGTGTGGGCGAGCAAGTGGCGCACCGTGGCGCCGGGAGGCCCGGCGGGCTCGTCCAGGTCCAGCAGGCCGCGTTCGACGGCGATCAGCACCCCGAGGGCGGCCACGGGCTTGGAGACGCTGGCGAGGTCCCAGACCCGGCGATCATCGCCCTGGACGTGCAGGGCGGTCTCGCGGTCGGAGACCCCGAGCGCATGCTCGAAGTCGACGTCGACGGGCAGGACGGGCGGGTTCTCGGCGCTGGCAGCAGACACGAGCCCAGGATCGCACAGGAGCGTCCCCGGGGCCCGGGCGGGGCGCTGCGGCTCCGGCGGGCGCCGCCCGACCGGTCTTTACCAGTCCTGCACGAATCCCTTGCTCTCTTCCCGCGATGCGTCCGCCCTGGCGCGCTGGCCACGCGATACGATCGGTCGGGCGACGCGCATCGCCGCCCGACCCCGTCGGCCGGCAGCGCGCGGCGATCGCCGATGGCGCACACTGCAGGACCGACACTGCACGACAGACTCAGCAGGACCGACAGCGAAGGACCACCGTGGGGATCTTGGATCGGATCGAGCGCGGGCTCGACCGCGGCGTGACGAGCGTGTTCTCGCCCGGCCGCGGCCAGCTCAAGCCCCTGGACCTGGCCCAGGGGCTCAAGCGCGAGTGCGATGACCAGATCCAGGTGCTGGACCGCACCCGCACCCTCGCTCCCAACGTCTATGCCGTCTACCTGCACTCGCAGGACTACGAGCGGTTCGCCTCCTGGCAGGACACCCTGCTGGACGAGCTGCAGCACGTGCTCATGGAGCACGCGGAGAAGCAGCGGTACATGTTCGTCGGCGGGGTCACGGTCACCCTCGAGCGCGATGACGAGGTGCGTGCCGGGCGGTTCGAGACCGAGTCCCGCACCGAGCGCGGCAGCGTCGCCCCCGCCACCGGGGCCGCGCAGACCGGCGCCGGCGGGCATCCCATCGTCGAGATCGACGGCCAGCAGTACCTGCTGACCGGTCCGGTGACCGTGCTCGGGCGCGGCGGGGACGCGGACATCATCCTCGAGGACACCGGGGTCTCCCGTCACCACCTGGAACTGCGCCTGGAGGGCGGCGCGCTGATCGCCACCGACCTGGGCTCGACCAACGGCACCTTCGTGGACGGGGAGCGGATCCGCACCCCGCTCGCGCTGCAGGACCGCTCGCTGGTCAAGATCGGCCGCACCCGGCTGACGGTCCTGTTGCCCTCGGCGCCGCCGGCGAGCTGGTGAGCGCCTCATGAGCGAACTGACGATCGTCGCCCTGCGCCTGGGCTTCGTGGTGGCGCTGTGGGTCTTCGTCATCGCCGTGGTGCTGATCCTGCGCAACGACCTCTTCGGCACCACCGTGGTGACCCGTTCCAGCAAGGATCCCCGCCGCGAGCAGCGGCCGTCGGCCAATCCCGCGAACCCGGCCCAGCCCGGAGGGCAGGCGGTGGATCCGGCGTCGCTGCGCACCGACCCCGCGGTGACCGCGACCTCCCTGGTGGTGACCGCCGGCCCCCTGCGAGGCACGTCCCTGACCCTGGGGTCCACCCCGGTCCTGATCGGCAGGGCCCCCGAATGCACCCTGGTGCTCGATGACGACTACGCCTCCAACCGCCATGCCCGGATCTATGCGCGGGACGGCGAATGGATGGTGGAGGACCTGGGCTCGACCAACGGCACCCTCGTCTCCGGGCGCCGGATCGAGGGCGCGGTGCCGTTCCGGCCGGGCGCGCAGGTGAGGATCGGCCGCACCGAGATCGAGCTGAGACGAGGTCCGCGATGAGCATCGCACTGCGGTACGCCGCCCGTTCCGACGTGGGCCTCGTGCGCTCCAACAACCAGGACTCCGGGTACGCCGGCAGCCATCTGCTGGTGGTGGCCGACGGCATGGGCGGCCACGCCGGCGGCGACGTCGCCTCCTCGGTGGCGATCGGCCACCTCTCCGGCCTGGACGCCGACACCCCCGCCTCCGACATCGTCGCCTCCCTCGAGGAGACCGTGCTCGAGGCGAACCAGGAGATCCTGCGCCGTGCCCGTGACGAGCCGCAGCTGGCGGGTCTGGGCACCACGATCACCGCGCTGCTGCGCGCCGAGGGCAAGTTCGCCCTCGCCCACATCGGCGACTCCCGCGCCTACCTGCTGCGGGAGGACGAGACCACCCAGGTCACCAAGGACCACACCTTCGTCCAGCGCCTGCAGGACGAGGGCCGGCTCACCGAGGAGGAGGCCGAGCGCCATCCCCAGCGCTCCGTGCTGATGCGGGTGCTCGGCGACGTGGACGCCGATCCGGAGCTCGACCTGTCCCTGCGCCCCGCGCACGCCGGCGACCGCTGGATGCTCTGCTCCGACGGTCTCTCGGGCCTGGTCTCGCTGAGCACCATCGATGCGACCCTCAAGGAGTTCGAGGATCCCGGAGAGTGCGCGGACGCCCTGGTCCAGCTGGCCCTGAAGGGCGGCGGGCCGGACAACATCACCTGCATCGTCGCCGACGTCGTCGAGCTCGACGACCTGCCCCGCGGCGCGGACGCCCCCTCGACCACCCCTCAGATCGTCGGCTCCGCGGCCCGCAACCGCCACCAGCCGACCGCCGCCTCCGGCCCTGCCGCGAAGGCGGCGGCGCTGACCCGCGACGAGCCCGAGATCCCCTTCGAGGACGACGACTTCGCCGAGGAGGAGCCCCCGCGCCGCGCGATCTGGCCCGCCCTGGTGGCGATCGCCCTGCTGATCGCCCTGATCGGCGGGGCCCTCTGGGCAGGCTACGCCTGGTCCCAGCGCCAGTACTTCGTCGGCTCCGACGGCACCAGCGTGGTGATCTACCGCGGCCTGTCCCAGGACCTGGGGCCGATCCCGATGTCCTCCCCGGTGGAGACCACCGACATCGCGATCGACTCCCTGCCGGATGTGACCCGCCAGCAGGTCGAGAGCACCATCCCCGCCTCCAGCCGCGAGGACGCCGATGCGATCGTCGAGCGGCTCGAGCAGGTCGTGATCGTCACCATCCCGCCCGCGGCCGTCGAGGAGGAGGCCGCCGAGGCCGAGCCCTCCAACCCCGCCGGCGACCCCACCTCGGTGCCGGGAACGGACACCCCCGCTGATCCCGCAGATCCTGCGGAGGAGGTCACCGAGGGGACCCGGACGCTCCCGGAGCCCACCTCGGGCGAGGCGACCTAGTGGCGACGATCGTCTCCTACACCGCGCGGCCGCGCCGGATCACCCAGGCCGGGCTGCTGATCCTCGCGGTGCTGACCGGGGTGACCGCCTACGCCCTCGTGGGGCTGGGGCGGTACGAGGAGCTGCCCGCGGACCTGATGCAGTACGCGATCGGCGCCGGGATCCTGGCGCTGCTGCTGCAGATCGCCGTGATGTGGCGCGCCCCCTACGCCGACCCGGTGATCCTGCCGCTGGTGATGCTGCTGAACATGCTGGGGATCGCCACCATCGAGACGGTGCATGCGGCCAATGAGGTCTACGGCCTGCGCAGCTCCGCCTCGGCGGATCGGCAGATGCTGTGGGCCGTGGTCGGTGCGGCCCTGTGCATCGGCGTGCTGGTGCTCCTGAAGGACCACCGCTGGCTGCGCCGCTACACCTGGATCTTCGCCGTCACCGGCGCGATCCTGCTGCTGCTGCCGCTGGTGCCGGGCCTGGGCAATGCGCGCAACGGCTCGCGGATCTGGATCTCGATCGCCGGCAACAGCTTCCAGCCCGCCGAGCTCGCGAAGATCGCCTTCGCCATCTTCTTCGCCGGCTACCTGGTCTCCCGCCGCGACACCCTGGCCCTGGCCGGTCCCAAGGTCCTGGGCATCACCCTGCCGCGCTGGTCGGACTTCGGTCCGATCCTGGTCGCCTGGGGCTTCGCCATGGCGGTGCTGGTGTTCCAGACCGACCTGGGCACCTCGCTGATGTTCTTCGGCCTGTTCGTGGCGATGCTGTACGTGGCCACCGACCGGCTCAGCTGGCTGGTGATCGGCGCGGTGATGTTCCTGCCTCCCGCGATCGTGGCCGCCACCCAGATGAGCCACGTCCGCACCCGCCTGACCTGCTGGCTGGACCCGCTCTCGAGCGAGAACTACTCCGCCTGCGGGCAGATCAGCGCCGGCCTGTTCGGGCTGGCGGACGGCGGCCTGGTGGGCTCCGGGCTCGGCGCCGGCCGCCCTGACGTGGTCCCCCACGCCGACTCCGACTTCATCTTCGCCTCCTGGGCGGAGGAGACCGGCATGATCGGCGCCTTCGCCCTGCTGCTGCTGTACCTGCTGCTGGTCCAGCGCGCCATCCGCGCCGCGGTGGGGATCTCCGACGGCTTCGGCACCCTGCTCGCCGGCGGGCTCGGCTTCGTGATCGCCCTGCAGGTGTTCGTGGTGGTCGGCGGGGTGACCCGGGTGATCCCCCTGACCGGCCTGACCCTGCCCTTCCTCGCCGCGGGCGGCAGCTCGCTGGTGTGCAACTGGATCATCGCGGGGATCCTGGTGCGGCTCTCGGACGCCGCCCGCCGCCCGGCCGCCCGGCAGGTCGCCGGGGCGGTTCCCGGCAGCGGCTCCGGCGCCGGCACCGGCGGGGGCACGCTGCGACGCCCCGCGACCCGCACCGAGGGGGCGCCGGCATGAACAAGCCCCTGCGCCACGTGTGGCTGGTGATCTCGATCCTCTTCGCGCTGCTGTTCACCTCCACGACCTACTTCCAGATCATCGCAGCCGACCGGCTCAGCGCCGACAGCCGCAACGCGCGGGCGATCTACAACGAGTTCGGGCAGCCGCGCGGGCAGATCGTGGTGGGCGGATCCGCGATCGCCACCTCCGTGGAGACCGACGACAACTACGGATACCTGCGCACCTACGACCCGGGCGCGATGTACGCCCCGGTCACCGGCTACTACTCGGTGGTGTACGGCTTCTCCGGCATCGAGCGGGCCCTGAACGACACCCTCTCCGGCAGCGCGGACTCCCTGTTCTACCAGCGGATCGTCGATGTGCTCTCCGGTCGTCCCGCCAGCGGGGCGACGGTCGAGCTGACCCTGGACCCGGCGGCGCAGGAGGCCGCCTGGGACGCCCTGGACGGTCGCCGGGGCGCGGTGGTGGCGCTGGACCCGGAGACCGGTGCGGTGCTCGCGATGGTCTCGGCCCCCTCCTACGATCCCAACCGTCTGGCCTCGCACAGCACCGGTGACGTGCAGGAGGCGTGGAGCGCGCTGAACGAGGACCCGGAGCGTCCCCTCACCAACCGGGCGATCGGCGGTGACCTCTACCCGCCGGGCTCCGCCTTCAAGCTGCTGGTGGCCGCCGCGGCGCTGGAGAGCGGCGAGTACACCGAGGAGTCGGTGATCCCCGGGCCCGGCACCTACCAGCTGCCGAACTCCTCCTCGGTGATCAACAACTTCTCCGGTGGCCGACAGGACCCGTGCGGACCGGACGACCAGTCCACGCTGGCCGAGGCGCTGCGGCAGTCCTGCAACACGTCGTTCGCGATGCTGGCCGTCGAGCTCGGCGAGGAGCAGCTTCGCGAGACCGCCGAGAGCTTCGGCTTCGGGCAGCGGCTGGAGATCCCGCTGTCGGTGACCCCCTCGACCATCGGCGAGGAGCTCGATGACGCGCAGCTGGCCACCACCGGCATCGGCCAGTTCGAGACCCGCGTGACTCCCCTGCAGATGGCCATGGTGGCCAGCGCCTTCGCGACCGACGGCGTGGTCCACCAGCCGCAGCTGGTGCAGGCGGTGCGCACCTCGGACCTCTCGACGGTGGCGGAGCTGTCCCCGATCGAGGTCGGGCAGCCCCTCAGCGCCTCCGACGCCGCCCTGATGCGCTCGATGATGGTCGGTGTGGTCGAGGACGGCACCGGCACGGCCGCGGCGATCGAGGGACTCGAGGTGGGTGGCAAGACCGGCACCGCCCAGTGGGGTGAGGACCGCGCCGCCCATTCCTGGTTCGTCGGCTACGCCCGGGGCGAGGAGCAGAAGGTCGCGGTGGCGGTGCTGGTGGAAGAAGGCGGGTACGGCTCGCGCACGGCTGCGCCGATCGCCAAGGATGTGATGGAGGCGGTGATGGACGGATGAAGACCCACCCCGGACTCGTCCTCGAGGGACGGTACGAACTGACCCGGCTCATCGCGACCGGCGGCATGGGCCAGGTGTGGCAGGGCCGCGACCAGGAGCTCGATCGCGACGTCGCCGTCAAGGTGCTGCGCGAGGAGTATGCGGGGGACGAGGGCTTCCTCAAGCGCTTCCGGGCCGAGGCCCGGCACACCGCGGCGCTGTCGCACGAGACGATCGCCGCGCTGTACGACTACGGCGAGCTCGACGGCCGCGCCTACATCGTCATGGAGCTGTGCCCCGGGCGTCCGCTCTCCGACATCATCGAGGAGAACGCCGGCGGGATCCCCGAGAAGCGGGTGATCTCGGTGCTGATCGATCTGGCCCGCGCCCTGGATGCCGCCCACTCCAAGGGGGTGGTCCACCGCGATGTGAAGCCTGAGAACGTGCTGGTCGACGAGGACGACGACTGGTCCATGAAGATCACGGACTTCGGGATCGCGCGCAGCAAGGACCAGGTCCGCCTGACCAAGACCGGCCTGGTGATGGGCACCGCCCAGTACCTCTCCCCCGAGCAGGCGATGGGCAAGCAGGCCACGTCCCTCTCGGACATCTACGCCCTCGGCATCGTCGCCTACGAGATGCTCGTGGGGCATCGTCCCTTCACCGGCGCCAGCCAGGTGGAGATCGCGATGGCGCAGGTCAAGCAGCAGCCTCCGGAGCTGCCGGAGGAGATCACCCCCGATCTGCGGCGCCTGGTGATGATGGCCCTGGCCAAGGCTCCCGCGAACCGGCCGCGCTCCGCCGCGGCCGTCGCCCGCATCCTGGAGGCCATCCAGCGCGGTGTCGAGCCGCGCTTCACCACCGGCGCGCTGCCGGTGACCCGGGTCGAGGACCACGACTGGACCGGGGAGAACGCGGTGCGCCGCGCGGGCGCCGACGCCGCCTCGGGGACCGGGACCGAGCAGTCGCAGCCCCCGCGCACCCGGACCGCGGCGATGCCGCTGCCGCTGTCGGGCCGGGGCCGCGGCATCCGGCACCGCTCCGGCTCCTCGGCGAGCTCCTTCGCCTCCGCCCGTTCCGCGCCGTCGGCACGGTCCGCCCCGTCGGCCCGTTCCGCACCGTCGGCACGCTCGGCCCCGTCCGCGGCGTCGCCGTCCCCGGCCCCCCGCTCCCCCGCCTCCCGGGACGGCTCCCCGACCGGCGCGGCGGCGAGCCCGGGCGCGGGATCGCCCGCCTCGCTGCACCGCCCGCTCGACGGGGTCGCGGACACCGCTCCCTCGGATCGCACCGTGCGCACCGCGAGGACCGTGCGCGGCACCTCGACGGGCAAGCGGTTCGGACCGCTGTCGGGACCGGGCCTGGTGCTGCTGGTGATGCTGATCGTGATCATCGCGATCGCCGTCGCCGGGGGGATGGGCTGGCTGCCGATCGGGGCCCTCGACGCTCCCGCGGCGGAGCTCGGTGCGGATCCGACCGCGAGTGCGGCGTCACAGGCGATGGCCCCTGGATTCGGTGCAGGGACGATGGAAAGTACGATGACCGGATGGGTCGGGGTCGACCACGGCATGAGGACAGGTGTGGAGTGAGCGAAGAGAACGTGACCCTGGGCGGTCGCTACACCCTGGGACGGGTCCTGGGGCAGGGTGGGATGGCCGAGGTCTTCCTGGCGGAGGACACTCGGCTGCACCGCACTGTCGCCGTGAAGGTGCTGCGCTCGGACCTGGCCCGGGATGCGAACTTCCAGGAGCGGTTCCGGCGTGAGGCACAGAGCGCCGCCGCCCTGAACCACCCCTCGATCGTCGCCGTCTACGACACCGGTGAGGAGCAGGAGACCGCCGTCACCGGCGCGGACGTGACCATCCCGTACATCGTCATGGAGTACGTCGAGGGCGACACCCTGCGCGAGTTCATCTCCCCCGAGCATCCGATGGACGCCGCCCAGGCCGGGGAGATCATGGCGGCGCTGCTGAGCGCCCTGGAGTACTCCCACCGCGCCGGGATCGTCCACCGCGACATCAAGCCGGGC
>DXDT01000015.1 GCA_019115335.1 Candidatus Brachybacterium merdigallinarum | reverse complement strand
GCCTGGTGGGCACCGGCGATGAGGCCTGCCCGGGAGGGCGAGCAGATCGGGGCGCTCACATACGCGCGCCGGAAGGTCGTCCCGCGGCAGCGCAGGCGCTCGAGATTCGGGGTGTGCAGTCCCTCGGCGGTAAGCTCCGCGCTCAGGTCGCCGTACCCGTGGTCATCGGAGATCAGCAGAACGATGTTCGGCCGCGGCGCGGCTGCGGGGTCACTCACGTCAACGTTCCTTTCGCGTCAGCCGATGGGGTGCACCGGGATGCAGGACGGGTCGGCGCCGCGCCCCGGCGCGCTCACTTCACTCCTCCGGCAGCTGATCAGCCCTTCACTCCGCTGGAGACGATGCCTTCCACGAACTGGCGCTGCAGGATCATGTACAGCACCAGCGGGATGATGAACGTGATCGTCGCGCCGGCCATGACCAAGCCGTAGTCGGTCGCGAAGCGGCCCTGGAGGTTCGCGGCGGCGAGGGTGACGGTCTGCATCTGGTCGTCGGTGATCGAGACCAGCGGCCACAGGAAGTCGTTCCAGGTGGTCAAGAAGGTGAAGACTGTCAGAGCGACCAGGATCGGCTTGATCAGGGGCAGGACCACGGTGAAGAAGATCCGCAGATCCGACGCCCCGTCGATGCGCGCCGCATCGAGCAGATCATCGGGGATCCCCTTCATGAACTGGCGGATCAGGAACACGCCGAATGCGTTGATCACGGGCAGTGCGAGTGCGACATAGGAGTTGAGCAGACCCAGGTCTCGCATGATGCCGTACAGCGGAATCAGAGTGACCTGGCCCGGCACCATCATGGTGGCGATGTAGAGCCAGAACAGCGCCTCGGAACCGGGGAACTTCTTCTTCTCGAAGGCGAATGCGGCGAGCGAGGCCACCAGCATGTTGGCGAGGCACGCGATGACCACGACGACCACGCTGGTGGTGATCGCACGGGCGAACTGGTTCTCCAGGAACAGCCGCGCATAGTTGCCCAGCGTGAAGTCTGCCGGGTTGAGCAGGACCGTCATCCGGGACGTCTCCTGCAGCGACGTGATCAGCATGAACACGAAGGGCAGCACGGCCAGCAGGCACAGTGCGATGAGCGCTGCTCCCCACAGGTAGTCGCCCAGCGTGCCCCGCTTTCCGCGCTTTCGCCCCGGCTCGGTGAGGGTGAGGTCAGTCATCGGAGACCACCTTTCGCTGGATGATCGCGATAACCACGACGATCACGAACAGCACCATCGCCATCGCGCTCGCGTAGCCCATCTGGAAGTTCTCGAAGCCGGCCTGGTACAGGCGCATCACGATGGTCGTGGTCGCCCCACCGGGGCCGCCACCGGTCATCACGTAGACGAGGTCGAAGACCTGGAAGGACCAGATGGTCCCGAGGATCACCACCAACAGCGTGACCGGTCGCAGCGAGGGAATCGTAATGTTCAAAAGCTGCTGACGCCGTGAGGCTCCGTCGATCGACGATGCTTCATAGAGCTCACCGGGGATCGCCATGATCCCGGCGTAGTAGATCACCAGGAAGTAGCCGATGTTTTTCCAGACGGTCACCAGGATCACGGCGCCCAGCGCCAGATTCGGCTGGCCCAGGAAGTTGATCTGCTCGAGGCCCACCGCTTGAAGCATCGAGTTGACCAGTCCCTTATCCGCCCCGAGGATCGCCCGCCACACCACGGCGGAGACCACAAGTGAGGCGACCACGGGCACGAACATGACCGAGCGAACCACCGAGCCGAACCAGTTGCGGAATCTGCGGGCGACGGCCTCGGCCACGACCAGCGACACCACGGTCTGCAGAGGGACTGCACACAGTGTGTAGATCGCGGTGACCAGCAGTGCCTGGCGGAAGGCCGGGTCGCCCACGAGCCGCGTGTAGTTCTCCAGCCCGGTCCAAGTGGGTGAGCCCAGTACCGAGTACGAGGTGAAGCTGTAGTACAGCGATATCACGATCGGGATGAACATGACGATCGCGAGGATCACCAGGCTCGGAATCACGTAGGGGACTCCGGAGAGTCTAGTAAGCAGCTTCGGAGCGAGCCGGTGGGCGGACGGGGCGCGCTGTTCGGTCTCGGGGGATCTATTCGGCGCTGCCGAGGTTCTGGTCGTCGTGGAGGTCAAGTTCAGGCCCCCATCCCCAGCATCGAATCCCCCGCGGCCGCGGCGTCCTGGAGTGCCTGCGCCGGGGATTTCTGGCCGAGTAGCATCTGCTGCAGGTTCTGGTAGAGCGTGTTGTACACGGCGTTGCCGTTCGCGACGATCGGCAGTCCGCGCAACATGTCGGACTGCTCATAGACATCCGCGAAGGGATCGTCCGGGTCATCCTCCTCGTCCTCGGCGATCGGCGGGAACTCCGCGACCTCCGCATGGAAGCGTGCCATGTTCTCTGCGGACGTCCAGTGTTCGAGCATCTTCCCGGCGAGCTCCTTGTTCGGGCAAGCCTCAGTGATGATCAGCCCGTCGTTGGCCATGAAGGTCGCCTTGCCCTGGTTGGTCAAGGAGTCGATGAACTCCGCCTCGATGCCCCCCTCCTCGAGGATAGGGAGCAAGGTAGAGCCACCAGTGATGAAGGCGCATTGTCCGTCGAGGAACGATGCCTCGACTTCGTCCGAGTTCATCCCGGTGACGATGCCAGGCATCGCCCCGCTGTCGAACAGCCCCATCAGGAAATCCGCTGCTGCCAGGCCCGCCTCGCTGTTGAACGCGGTCGCTGAGGTGTCCTCGGTGAAGATGTCTCCTCCTGCCTGCCAGAGGAAGGGGAAGAAGCACGAATTCATCATGCCGCGCGACGCATTGCCCCAGGGCATCATCACGCCATACTTGTCGGTCTCCTGGGAGACGGTCGTCGCGGCGACGTTGAACTCCTCCCACGTGCCAGGCAGGGTCTCGATGCCAGCTTCCGCGAGGACGCTCATGTTCGCCCAGATCAGGCGAGGATTTCCGACGACGTACGGTAGCGAGTACTGCACACCGTCCATCTGACCCTCGTCGATGTAGGTCATACGCGCGATGGTCTCCTCGGAGAGGAGGTCGTCCAGCGGGGCGATAGCCCCGTGCTGCACGTAGTCACCTAGCATCTCGGCATACATGTAGCCCATGTGCGGCCCGTCGCCGCTGGAGATGCCGGTGAGGTACTTCTCCTCATAGCTGCCCCAGGGGACCATCGTGAGGTTCACCGTGATGCCGTGCTCGTCGGCGAAGGGCTGGAGCATGTCCTGGTAGAAGCTCTGCTCCTCCTGGGTGGTGCCCGCCCCCTGCGGAGCGGGCAACCAGATCTCGAAAGCATCTGCCGAGCCGCTGCCGGACTCACTGCCGCAGGAGGCGGCAGTGATGGTGATGGTGGTCGCAGCGATCCCCGCCAAGAGAGCGCGACGGCCCGGGCGGAACATTGTCATCTGGTGCTCCTCATCGAGTCTGACTGAGTACTGCAGGCACTGCGCTCGTTCCAGGATGACCCAACGTCGGATGCCTGAGGACTACACACTACTGCACCTTCCTGACCATACAAGACGAATTCGATCAAGATCGCGCAAAGGAAGCGGCCGGGTGTGCCTGACTGGCGACGCCCTCGCGGCGGGGGCCGCTGCGACGCATGCTCTCATCTCGGCAACGAAGCTCGAGACATCCGATGTCTGGCGGACACGAGCCCGTCGAGGTCGCACCTCGCACGGTCGGCTGGGGACAGGTGATCGAGTCTCGACTACCCATTCCGCAACTTGTCAGATATCTGATACGTTCCCCCGCATGGCACAGATCACCGGTCGCTTCGAGTCGTTGCAGGCCGAGCTCCTGGAGCTGATCCAGGAGCTCGGTCTGAAGCCGCAGGATGCTCTGCCCTCCGAAGCTGTACTCGCCCAGAAGCTCGGCGTCAGCCGGGCCACCCTGCGAGAGGCCACCCGAGCTCTGCAGTCGCAGGGCTACCTGGTCGCGCATCAGGGGCGGGGCCTGTTCCTGCAGAACTTCTCCGTGGCACCGGTCATCTCCCGCCTGCCGTACCAGCTCATCGAATCCGGCGCTGACCTCGATGAGCTGCTGATCGCACGCGCCGCGCTGGAACGAGGACTGATCCGAGAGGTCTCCGAGCGCATCAGCGAGTCTCGCCTGGCGCGTCTGGACGAGGTCGTCGGGACGATGTACGAGCTCGAGGCGAAGGGACTCAGCTTCCCCGAGGAGGACCGCGAGTTCCACCGGTGCTTGTACGTCGACCTCAACAATCGCGTCGTGGACGGGACTCTCGAGGCGTTCTGGCAGCTGATGGCCAAGATGCGCGATCAGCTGCCGCCCCTGCGGTACGACGACCTGGCCGACCGCCACGCCGCCATCGTCCGCGCCCTGCGGGATCCCGAGAGCCTCGACCCGGTCATCGCGCTCGACGACCACTTCATCGATATCCGCCAACGCACCGATGCGCTGGCCACCCGCCGATCCGACACCCCTCAGGAGAGCTGAAACATGACCACCACCCTGCATCGCGCCGACGGGGTCGTCGCTGCCCTGCTGACCCCCTACCGCCCTGAGGGCACCGTCGCAGTGGACGTGCTCCAGGAGCACACCGCGCAGCTCGTCGAGGCGGGCATCGACGGCTTCTATGTATGCGGCTCCACCGGTGACGGCGTCGCCCTCGACGAGGACGACCGCGTCGAGTGCGCTCGCGCCGTCGCCGAAGCCGCCGATGGCGAGGTCCCCGTCATCGCGCATGTGGGCACCAACTCCACGGACCTGACGCAGCGCCTGGCCGAGCGCTCGGTCGCGGCCGGTGCGGATGCGGTCTCCTCGATCCTGCCCTCGATCCCCCTGTCCTCCGAGGAGGTGCGCGGGTACTTCCTGGACATCGTCCGCACCTCGCCGGCGCCCTTCATCGCCTACAACTTCCCGGCCCGCTCCGGCGTGGGCCTGCCCCTCGACCTGCTGGGAGAGCTGGCCGAGGAGCCGAACCTCTACGGCCTCAAGAACACCTCGCGCGATGTGTTCGAGATGTCGACGTTCGCAACGCTCCGGGACGGCCGCTTCCGGGTCTGGAACGGCAACGACGAAGTGATCTACGCCGGTCTCTCCGCCGGTGCCTGCGGCGCTATCGGCAGCACCTTCAACGTCTTCCCGCGGCTCTACCGGGATCTGCTCCAGAGCTTCCGCCGCGGCGATCACGAGGCGGCACTGAGTCTGCAGCGGAAGGTCGAGGAGTTCATCCGGGTGCTGGTGCGCTACGGCGTGATGCCCGCGCTCCGTGCGCTCCTCTCCGCTCGCGGGATCGAGATGGGTGCCAGCCGGCGCCCGCTGCGCGACCTCTCCCCCACCGACCGCGACCGGCTCCTGGCCGACATCGCGGCCCTCGACATCACCGTCTGATCCCTCCCCTGATATGAGCGACACGAAGGAGTAGTCATGCTCACCACCTCTCCCCTCACTCGACGCACAGCCATCGCCTCAGGCATCGGACTGACCGCGGCCCTCGCCGCCTGCACTCCCGGCGGAACCCCCGACAAGGGCGATGCCGGGTCCAGCGATGGCGGCGGGGGCGGCGGCCCACTCACCTTCTGGCACTACTACGGGGGTGTGGCGACGGCACCGCTCGAGGCGCTCATCGCCCGCTACACCGAGGAGACCGGGAACGAGGTCGAGGTCCGTTTCATCCCGTTCGGGGACTTCAACCGCACCCTCCTGCAGGCCGCCACCGGCGGCGGCCTCCCGGACATCGCGCTGATCAACGCCTTCGATACCGCTCTGTTCGCGGGCTCGGACATGCTCCTGGACCTCAGCGATCGCGTCGCCGACTGGGGAGAGCAGGACTCCTACTTCGCCGGACCGTGGGCCACGACCCGGATGGGCGGGGCGACCTTCTCCGTGCCACACGTCGCGGACACCTACGCCCTGTGGACCGACAGCGCAGCGCTCAGCGCCGCCGGCATCGAACCGCCCACGACCTGGGACGAGGCAGAGGAAGCAGCGCTCAGCACGGCCGGGGACGGGAGCTTCGGGCTCGCCTTCTGCGGGATCAACGGGGTCGAGGGCGCGACCGCCTGGCTGCTGCGATTTCTGGCCGCCGGGGGTGACATCACCGACTTCACCGGTGATGCCGGAACAGTCGCGATGGAATCCTTCCAGCGCCTGCTCACCGAGGGCGGTGTCTCGGAGGGTGTGCTGACCTGGAACGAGGATGACGTGTTCACTCAGTTCCGCTCCGAAGCCGCCGCGATGATGATCAACTCCGCCTCTTACCTGACGTCCCTGGCAGAGGAAGCTCCTGACCTCGAGGTCGAGGTCGTCGCGATGCCGGAAGACCAGACGGCCGTGTCCTGGCTCTCCGCCGAGAACCTGACCATCACGAACAGCTCCAGCAATCCCGACGCCGCCTGGGAGCTGATCACGTGGATGCAGCAGCCGGAGATCATGAACGAGTACCTCCCGGATCGCAACAAGCTGCCCGTCCGCACCGACACCGCGGAGGACGAGCAGTGGCAGGACCCGGTCAAGAAGGTGTTCGTGGACCAGCTCGACGTCGCGTGGGCCCCTGACGAGAACGTCTCCCCGGCCTCGGCCGAGATCTTCACCGAGGTGCAGCTGGCGATGCAGTCCGTGCTCAGCGGTTCCGCCGGCATCGAAGACGCCCTGGGCACCCTGCAGTCCGCGACGGACGCCGCACTGCAGGGATGAGCAGCTCCTCTCCCTCCCGGATCGGGCGTGCTCGGCCTCCGCTGCTCGGGTGCGCCCACCTCCTGCCTGAAGGAGATCGACGATGACCATGACAACGACTCACGACGCGCCGAGCCGGCGGACTGCCCGTGCGGGTCGCCGTCAGCGAGGCGCCCAGAGCATGGCGAAATACCTGTTCATCCTCCCGGCCGTGCTGTTCGTGGCGGCCACCACGGTGTATCCCCTGCTCTACAACGTGAACCTCGGCCTGTACGACGCTCCGATCCAGAAGTTCCTCGGGGGGAATGTGGAATGGGTCGGGTTCGCGCAGTACGGCGAGGTGCTGGCGGACCCGGCCATCTGGAAGAGCCTGGCGACCTCCCTGATCTACACGGTCTCGACGATCGTGTTCATGCTGGTGATCGGGACTGCGCTGGCCCTGCTGTTCAACAAGCAGTTCCCGGGTAACAAGCTGCTGCGCGCCCTGCTGTTCCTGCCCTACGTGCTGCCGTCGGTGGTAGCGGCGAACGTGTGGCGGTGGATGTTGGACGGCACCAGCGGCCTGGTCAACCACGTGCTGACGACGCTGCGGATCATCCCTGAGCCGGTCTTCTGGCTGGGCAGCCCGCAGCTGGCTCTGCCGGCCGTGATCCTCGCGACCTCGTGGACCATGGTGCCCTTCGCGATGCTGCTGATCATCGCGGGCCTGCAGAACATCCCGCGCACCACGTACGAGGCGGCCGAGCTGGACGGTGCCGGTTCGTGGACCTCGTTCTGGCGCATCACGGTGCCGCTGCTGCGCCCGGTGCTCTCAGTGGTGGCCCTGCTGGGGTTCATCTACACCTTCAAGACCTTCGACACGATCTTCATCATGACCCGCGGCGGCCCCGGCGACGCCACGACCGTGATGCCGATCCTCGCCTACAACGAGGCCTTCGTGAACTTCGATCTCGGCACCGGCGCCTCGGTCAACACCCTGCTGCTGGTGATCCCGATGATCCTGGCGATCTTCTACTTCCGTTCGACCCGCAAGGAGGGCTGAGCCTCATGACCAAGCGCACCGCCCTGACCACGGGATCCCTCGTGCTGGTCCTGGTCTATCTGCTCCCGGTGTACTGGATGGTGGCGACCTCTCTGAAGCTGCAATCGGACATCTTCAACTCTCCGCCGGACATCATCCCCTCGCCAGCGTCGCTGCAGGCATATCTGGACACGGTGGCCTCGGATCCCGCGATCTGGCAGGGGCTGAAGTCAAGCGCCATCATCACGATCCCCGCCCTGCTGCTGACTCTCGCGCTCGGTGCTCCCGCCGCGTACGGCCTGGCCAAGTTCCATTTCAGGGTCACCGGGATCGTGCTCTTCCTGCTGTTGGCGGCGCAGATGCTGCCCACCATCAGCCTGGCGCTGCCGATGTTCGCGATCTTCAGCCAGTACGGGCTCGTGGACACGTATGCGGGGCTCATCATCGCGAACGTCTCGGTCACCCTGCCCTTCGCCGTGGTGCTCCTGCGCCCCTATATGGCGGCGATACCCGGTGATCTGCTGGAGGCGGCGCGGCTGGACGGCTGCACGTCGTTCGGAGCATTCCGACGAGTGGGGCTCCCTCTGGCGCGGCCCGGTCTGGTCATGGTCGCGACGCTCACCTTCGTGATGACCTGGGGCGAGTTCGTCTTCGGGCTCACTCTCGCCACGAGCGATGACAAGCAGCCGATCACGGTGGTGCTGAACCGGTTCATCGCGAGCTTCGGTACGCAGTGGACGAACCTGATGGCGGTCTCCACCGTGATCGCCATCCCGATCATCGTGGTGTTCATCGTGCTCCAGAAGCAGGTCGTCGCCGGCCTCACCGACGGCGGTCTGAAGGACTGACGGGCTGGCGTTCAGAGGACGGGTGCTGTCTGCCCGGTGCCGTCCACCTGCACGTTCCAGCCGGAGAACGCCTCGGTGGAGTGCTCGACGAACCAGGCGTCCAGCTCGCCGGTCAGCGCGGAGATGCGCTGGGCATGTCCCGGATCGGCGGCGAGGTTCTGCGCCTCCGCAGGATCCTCGGCGAGGTCGTAGAGCTCGGTGGGGCCGTCCCGGCGCACCACGAGCTTCCAGCGATCGGTGCGGATCATCCGGTTCGCCCCGTACTCGTCATGGATGACCACCGGAGTGCCGCCCTGGTCGGCGCCTCCAGCCCCTCGCAGACGGGCGGCGATCGAGCGGCCTGCCCGCAGCAGATCAGGTTGCGGGCTCTGGCCCGTGAGCTCACCGATGGTCTCCAGCAGGCTGGCCGCGGAGGTCGGTGTGCCGTCCACGGCACCGGCCGGCACCTGGCCGGGCCAGCGCACGACGAAGGGGACGGTGATCGAGGGCTCCCAGAAGTTCAGCGGGGAGGTGCCGTTGCCCTTGCCCCAGTAGCCATGGTGGCCACAGGAGAAGCCGTTGTCCGAGGTGAAGATGATGATCGTGTTGTCCAGCTCGCCAGTCTGCTCGAGGTGCTCGAGGATGGCGGCGATGCTGCGGTCGACGCCGCTGATCGCTGCGAAGTAGCCGGTGAGGGCGCCGCGTCGATCCTCGACGGCGCGCGCGAACTCCTTCACCGCGAACCAGGGGTGCAGCTCCTCCTCGGGGACGGAGGGGAAGTCCGTCTCGGCGTAGAGGTCAGTGAGCTCACGGGGGTGATTGCCGTCGAACCAGGGTGTGTGCGGGGCGGTCCAGTTCACCTGCAGGAAGAAGGGTCTCCCGCTCTCCTCAGTGGCGTGCTTGTGCAGGAAGTCCAGGCTCTGGCGGGTGATCGCGTCGGTGAGGTACTCGGGTTCGTCGGTGGGGATCGGCGGCACGGCAGGGACGTCCGTGCCCTCCTCCTGCTCCCACACGGGTGCTCCGTAGTACGGCCCGCCGCCCAACTGGTGCGCGTACCAGTAGTCGAAGCCCTCGGCGGGGCGATCGGAGGATCCCACGTGCCATTTGCCGACCATCCCGCACCGGTAACCGCCGCGCGAGAGCATGGCCGCGATCGTGTCCGCGCCGGTCATGGTCTCCAGGAATTCCGGAGAGTACGGGCGCTGCGGGGACTCGGTGCGCGCCAGCCCCTCCGGCCGGATCCAGTCATGCACTCCGTGCGCGGAGGGCATGCGCCCGGTCATCATGCTCGCGCGGGCGGGCGAGCACACCGGGGAGGTGCAGAAGAACTGCTCGAGCGTGGTGCCCTCGGCCTGCAACCGGTCCAGGGTCGGTGTGTGCAGCTCCGGCACCTTCGACCCCAGTGCCCAGGACCCGTGGTCATCGGTGACGAGGAGCAGGACATGAGGCTGTTCAGAGGTGGTCATGCTCGAAG
>DXDT01000158.1 GCA_019115335.1 Candidatus Brachybacterium merdigallinarum | reverse complement strand
TGCGCGGCGAAGGACTCGATCACCTCGAGCGAACCGGTCGCGGCCAGGCCCAGCGTGCCCGGCCACTGCGCGAAGGGCTGGTCCTCGGGCGTGCCGCCCATCTTGAAGCCGCCGGACTCGTTCTTCGAGTTCGCGGCGACGATCACGGGGATGCCCCAGCGGGTGTCCTCGGCGACCTCGTTCATCGCATTGATCCAGGTCGCGATGCGGGAGCCGGTGGGCTCCTCGCGCATGATGAAGTGGCGGATGTGCATGCCGCGGATCATCTCGGTGGTGCCCTGGAAGGGGATGCCGGCGCTGGTGTGCGGGTCGAGCTTGATCGGCAGGTGCTGCTCGTCCAGCGCCCCGTCGTGGCTGGTGAGCTCCTTGTCGTGCTGGGAGATGCCCATCGGGCGGGAGCTGATGACCATCAGGCCGAGCTTCTCGTCCGGGGACATGCGCGAGACGAGGTCCGCGGCGCGCTCGGCGGGGGTCAGGCGCCAGTCCTCGAAGGGGGTGAGCTGCCCGTCGCCGTCCAGGTCGCGGAAGCGCAGGCCGTCCACCTCGATGATCTGCTTGATGCGGCTGGAGATCGGCACCTGGTCGCTCATGGTCACTCCTTCGACGGGGGTGCGCCGCGCACGCTGCGGTGCCGGCACCTGGGGGGAGCCTACTGCGCAGCGCTGCTGCGAGCCCGGGACCACCTCTCCCGATCGTGCCCGATGATCGCGTCTGACCTGTATGTTCGCCGTCTTTCGGGTCGTGGTGGCAAGCGGGGGCAACCAGCCGTCGGGGCAGTGCTCGAGGTGCTGTTCAGGAGCTGATCAGGGACTCGAACCCCAGCTCGACCAGGTGCGCGCGGGAGCTGGCCAGTGAGTCCCAGATGTCGCGGCCGTAGGTGCGGTCCTGCTCGATCAGCAGATGCTGCGCCCCGGAGGCGATCGCCTGCTCGATCACGGGCGCCCAGTCCAGGGTGCCCTGGCCCACTTCGGCGAACTCGACGATGTCCCCGAACGCGAAGCGGCCGTAGGGTTCGCCGTCACCGCTCTTCCAGGCATCGATCACCTCGGCCGGTGGCAGGGCGATCCGGTAGTCCTTGAGGTGGACGAGGTCCAGCACCCCGGCGAAGTCCCGCAGGGTCCGCTCCGGATCCCGGCCCCCGCGCTGGACCCAGTGGCAGTCGATCTCGAAGCGCAGATGGGGTGCCTTGCGGCGCAGCTGGTCCAGGATCGTCTCCTCGCCGAGCCGGGCGAACTCCAGGTGGTGATTGTGGTAGCTGAGGCTGAGCCCCTGGGCGGCCATCCGTTGGGCGTACTCATCGACCTCGCGGGCGAACTCGTCGAAGCTCTCCGGGGAGGCGAGTGCGGACAGCGGCATCATGCCAATGCGGAGCATCGAGGTGCCCAGCCGCTGTGCATGCTCGACATGGAGGTCGAAGTCGTTCGCGAGGGTGAGCTCGTCGCTGCCGGCGGGGGCGGAGGTCCGGGCGGAGATCGCGGCGACCTCGATGCCGAGGCTCTCCCGTGCGGCCTCCATCCCGGCGACGTTCTCCTCCGTCATCGGGATCTGCGAGACCTCCACCACCTGGAAGCCGGTCTCCCGCACCCGCTCCAGGACCGGGGTGATGCCCTGCTCCTGGACGTGCTGCTTGAGCATCATGAGCTGGATTCCGATCCGGGCCAAGGGGGACCTCCTGCGGTCTTCGAGCGGCGACACCGACGGTCGGGGCCGCGGAGCCCCTTCACCGTAGCCCGTGCGTGACGTCGATGACAACGCTTTCCCGCCCCGGCCCGGCCGCGATGTGGTGGTGGTCGCGGCGGCCCGGATTCTGCACGACGGCGGCGGGGCCCCCACGTAGAGTGGCTCCGCCATGACCACGCCCTCGTCGACGCCCTCCTCGCACCCCGATCGGTCCGCCCCGCGTCCGGCCGATGATGTCTCCGACCTGCGCATCACCTATCCGGGGGACCTCCCCGTCTCCCAGCGCCGGGAGGACATCCAGGCCGCGATCCGCGAGCACCAGGTGGTGGTGATCGCCGGCGAGACCGGTTCCGGCAAGACCACGCAGATCCCCAAGATGCTGCTGGAGATGGGCTACGGCAGCGACCGGAAGCTGATCGGCCACACCCAGCCGCGCCGCATCGCCGCCCGCTCGGTCGCCCAGCGGATCGCCGGCGAGCTCGGCGAGAAGCTGGGGGAGGGGCGCGTGGGCTTCCAGGTCCGCTTCACCCGCGAGACCTCGCGCGGCACGCAGCTGAAGCTGATGACCGACGGGATCCTGCTGGCCGAGATCGGCCGGGACCGGCTGCTGAAGCGCTACGACGCGATCATCATCGACGAGGCGCACGAGCGCTCCCTGAACATCGACGTGATCCTCGGCTACCTGCGCCAGATCCTCCCGCAGCGTCCCGACCTCAAGGTCATCATCACCTCCGCCACCATCGACCCCGAGCGCTTCGCCGAGCACTTCGCGACCACCCTGCCCTCGGGGGAGAAGCAGCCCGCACCGATCATCGAGGTCGCCGGCGGGGTAGAGGCAACGCGTCGCATCCGTGCGCTGGACAACCCGCCACAGGTACTGG
>DXDT01000157.1 GCA_019115335.1 Candidatus Brachybacterium merdigallinarum | reverse complement strand
GTGATGGGCCAGGGCGTTGTAGAGCGCGCCGTGCGGTTTGACCCCGCACACCCGGGTACCCTCCGCGGCGGCCATCGCCATCAGGCCGCCCGCCTGCACCACGATCTGATCGATCAGCTCGGCTGGGGCGATGTCCTGGAAGCGCCTGCCGAATCCCTCCGGATCCGGATAGGACACGTGGGCGGTGATCGCGATGCCGCGCCGGGCGGCTCCGGCAGCCGCGGCGCGCATCGTCGGAGGATCCCCGGCATGGCCCCCGCAGGCGATGTTCGCGGTGGTCACCACGTCGAGCATCGCCTCGTCATCGCCACGGCGCACCGGCCCCCAGCTCTCGCCGAGGTCGGCGTTGAGGTCCAGGGTGGGGAGATCAAGGATGTCGAGGTCCAGAGGCATCGAGGGTCACCGCCCCCGGGCGGCCAGGCGCGACATCAGCCCGGTGGGCACCAGCTGCGCCGCCGTGAAGATCGCGCGGTAGCGACGGCTCGGCACGGAGACCGCCCGGCCCCGGGTCACGTCTCGCAGCGACTCGGTGACCACGCGCGGGGCCTCCAGCCACTGCCAGTCGGGGATCCCCTCCTCACCCTCGGCCAGGCCCAGGCGGGCATGGAACTCGGTGTGGGTGTAGCCCGGGCACACCGCGGTCACGGTGACGCCGCGGGGCCGGTAGCGGCTGTTCGCCCAGCGGGAGAAGCTCACCAGCCAGCCCTTCGCGGCCCCGTAGGTGGAGCGCGGCATCACCGCCGAGACCGAGGAGAGGTTGATGATCTCCCCGTGGCCGCGTGCCAGCATGCCGGGCAGCGCCGCATGGATCAGCTGCATCGGCACCTCGACGTGCAGGCGCAGGTGGCGCACCTCGTCGTCGATGTCGTTCTCCTCGAAGGCGAGCGGGAGCCCGAACCCGGCACTGTTGATCAGGACGTCGACGGGTCGGGCGGCCTCGGTGAGACGCTCGGTGACCGCAGCGATCCCGCCCGGGGCGGTGAGATCCGCGGCCAGCACCTCGACCTCGGCGGCACCCGCCCGGTGCAGCTCGTCGGCCAGTGCCTCGAGCCGGGCCCGATCCCGCGCGACCAGCACCAGGTGATCACCCCGGCCAGCGAGCTGGCGGGCGTACTCGGTGCCGAGCCCGGAGCTGGCACCGGTGATCAGGGACGTCGTCGTCATGAGCACGACCCTATGCGATCGGTCCCCGCCGGCGGACCCCACTGCGTCCCCGTGCTCCGGAGCTCAAGGCGAACGGGGCGCCCGCCGAGCGGCGGACGCCCCGTTCGAGGGGGAAGCGGACCGGAGCGCCCTCAGCGCTGCTCCGCGCTCTCCGCGATGCGCCGGGTGTGCTGGGCGGTGCGGATCGTCGCCACCGCGAACTCCAGCCCCAGCCGCATCGCGATCAGCGCGATCACCGAGGGGATCCAGCCGAACAGGATCGCGAGGATCAGCGGGACCGCGTTGAAACTGGGCTCCCCGAAGAAGCTGTTCATGCTGCCCCAGACGGCGCCGAACATGATGCCCGAGATGATGTTGCTCAGCCAGATCAGGCCCGCGACCACGAACGCGATGATGTAGAGGAAGGAGGAGAACTTCACGGTGATGAAGTGCTCGAACCTGAAGTCGAACAGCGCTCGGAGGAAGCCCGCCTCACCGGTGGCGGAGCCTCCGGAGGGGGCGCTCCCCGACGGGGCGGCGCCCGCGGAGGCGGCCTCGCCGGGCTGCGGGGCGGCGGCGGGGCTCTGGGCGGAGCCCCAGGCCGGCGACGGGGTGCCCGGCTGCGGAGCCGACGGGGCGCTCTGCGTTCCCCAGGCATCCTGCTCGCCGGAGGTCGCGGCAGGCGGCTGGCCGTAAGGATCCGGCGACACGGCGGGCTCCTGCGCGCTGTACCCGCTCGGCGACTGGGGCGCGGAGGCCTGGCCGTCCTGCGGGTTCTGGGGGTCATGGGGGTACTGCGGGCCGGTGCCCTGGGGAGGCTGCGACATGGGGCGACTCCTTCTGCGAGGTGGTGCGGGATGGCGGGATGGGGAGGAAGCGCGCGACGCCCTCGCGCCGCAGCTCCGCCCCCGCGCCACACCGTAGCCGGAGACGGAGCGGGGAGGGGCTGCGACCGCGGGATGACGAGGCCGGGGCCGAGACGGCAGTGAGGAGAACGAGGTCCGGGCAGCGCCTGATCGTGTCAAGGGGGTTGACACGTCGACTAGGCTCGGGTTCGTCCCTCACCGTCGAGCCTCCGGCGCGAGACGCATCGTATTAGGCTGTGCCGCGAAAACTGGCCCTACGCTGAGACCATGAGCTCCCTGCCCCGACGAGCCGCTCAGGTCCGTCCGCTCCCCACCCGACGTCGAGCCGTCGTGCACGGCGCGGTCCTGGTGGCAGTGACGTTCCTGAGCCTGTACATCACCGCAGCGATCGCCCTTGACGCCCCGCTCGCCTCTGTCATCAACCTGGTGGCGTTGGTCGCGGCCTACGGCCTGTGGTTCTTCCCGCCAAGGACGCTGCGTATCGCCGCAGGTGGCACCCTGGTCGCGATGGGGGCCATCCAGCTCTGGGCCGGGTTGGAGCTGCTCACGTTCTGCCTGGCCGCGATCGTGGGAGTCCTCGCCCTGTCACGGTGGTCCTCAGCCTGGCTCGACCTGGGAAACGGTGCAGTGCTGGTGACGGCGGGCTGGAGCGGTATCACCATGGGGTTGAACGAGAACCTCGTCCCGGTGCTGTTCACCGACGCGCTGCCGGGGCTGGACCTTCATCTGCCTCCCCTGGTGGCCTCCCTCGTCATGACGGCGGCAGGGCTCGGAATGCTGACGATCGGAGCCTGGAAGGCCGCTCTGCGGATCGAGATCCTCGCCTTCGCCCTGCTCCTCGCCGCTGCGGGGCATCTGGCAGCAGGGGTTCTGGGATTCCTCGCCAGGGTGCTGCCCTCCCTGCTCGCGGAGGTCTTCCCCTCGATCTATTCGCTGGACGAGGACTCGCTCGCGATGTACAGCACGATGATCTCCACGGCACAGATGGGGATGAAGTCGTTGGTGATGGGGGCGCTGATCCCGCTCGCCCTCGTGATCGCCGCGATCGTGCGCTTCTCGCGCCAGCCGAGCCTCGAGCTGCGGGGAGCGCCGCTGCTGGCGTGGTCGCCCGCAGTCGCCGTTCTCACCGCGTTCGCGCTCGCCGTGCCCGGGATACTGTTGGTGGTGCTCGCTGTGGTCGATCAGGACAACCCGCTGCAGATCATCCTGCCGCTGGTCATCGACGGGCTCGCTCTGGTCATGTGGGTGGTGGCCGTGTTCGCCTGGTGGAGGCACACAGCGCCCGTGCGTGAGGGGTACGCGCCCGGAGGGGACATGGACACCCGCGATGTGGTGGTGACGCTGGTCCTCGCTCCGGCGCCGGGACTGCTCGCACTGCTCGATCTGGCGCTCGCGTTCGTTCCGTGACCGGTGGCCCCAGCCCTGCCGGCGATCCCGGTGCCGCCACTGATTCCCGCTCGGCCGCTGATCCCGCACTGCGCCCCCGGTTCCTCGTCCTGGACGTGGCGCGTGGCGCCGCGATCGCCGGGATCCTCTTCGCCAGCAGTCGTCGGCCTGCTCAGCGATCTGTGCCTGCTCGGCGCGCTGGCTGCGCTCCTGCACACCCCGCTGCGTACCGCGTTCGATGCAGTGTTCGCGCCGCTGGGCCGGGTAGTGCTGACCAACTACGTCGGCGACCGTGATCGGTGTGCGGGTGGGCTGGCCGCTGCACGCCCTGCTGGTGGGGCTGGGTGGAGCGGGGCGAGAGCACGGTTAGCGGCCCGTGACCCACCCGGATGATTACTCTGGTCCGGGGCCGGTACGACCCCGGGCACGCGGTGCTCGACCCCGAGGCGAAGGAGCAGCCGGATATGCGCACACCGAGGAACCAGCGATCGGCCGAGGCCGTCGAGGCCTTCACCCGGATCATGGGGCGCAAGCACGTGCTGACCTCGCAGCGCGCCACCGCGCCGTTCACCACGGGCGACCGCTTCGGAGCGGGCGAGGTGCTCGCCGTGCTGCGACCGGGGTCGCTGGTGGACATGTGGCGGGCGCTGCAGGTGTGCGTGGACCACGATCTGATCGTCATCACCCAGGCCGCGAACACGGGTCTCACCGGCGGCTCCGGCCCCGGCGACCAGGATTACGACCGCGACGTCGTCATCCTCTCCACGCTGCGGATCGACGGGATCCACCTCATCAACGATG
>DXDT01000156.1 GCA_019115335.1 Candidatus Brachybacterium merdigallinarum | reverse complement strand
CTGGACCCGGCACGCGAGGCCGCGCAGCTGCGCGGCCGCGTCTCGGTGGTGTTCAGCAACCCCGATGCGCAGATCATCATGCCCACCGTCGCCGAGGACGTCGCCTTCTCCCTGCGCCCCGAGAAGCTGCCGCGTGATGAGCGGGATCGTCGCGTCGCCGAGGCACTGGAGCGGTTCGGTCTCGCTGATCTCGCCGAGCACTCCGCGCACGATCTCTCCGGCGGGCAGAAGCAGCTGCTCGCGCTGTGCGGGGCCTTCGTGCGTCGCCCCGAGCTGGTGATCGCCGACGAGCCCACCGCCTACCTCGACGCCCGCAATGCCCGCCGCATCGCCGACCACCTCTTCGCCGACACCGGTCACCGCCTGCTGCTGGTCACCCACGACCTCGAGCTCGCCGCCCGCTGCGAGGCCGCGGTGCTGGTCGAGGGTGGGACGATCACCGCGACCGGGAACCCGCCGCAGATCATCACCGCCTACCAACAGGTGATCGGATGCTGACGCCGTGGATCGGGAGCTGACGCCGTGGGGCGGGAGCTGATGCCGTGCTGACCCTGTACCGCCCCGGCAGCGGGCCCTGGCACCGCCTCCCCGCCGGAGCCACCCTCGCCGTGCTGCTGGTGATCGTGCTCGCGCTGTGCCTGCTGCCCGCCACCTGGCCGGCCGCCGCGGTGACCGCCGCCGTGGCCCTGGCCTGCTACGCGATGCCCGGCACCGGGTGGCGACAGCTGGGCCGGCAGCTGTGGACCACCCGCTGGATCCTGCTGGTGATCACGATCGGGCAGCTGCTGTTCCTCGGCACCGAGGCGGCCGTCGCGAACACCACTCGGGTGGGCGCCGTGATCGCGCTCAGCGCACTGCTCTCCCTGACCACACCGGTCACCGCGCTGCTGGACGCGATGGAGCGCGCTCTGGGACCGCTCGCCCTGCTGCGGGTGGATCCGCAGCGCGCCGCCCTCGTCCTGACCGTCACCCTGAGCACCCTGCCGGTGCTCGCGGGCCTCGCCCAGCAGGTGCGCGATGCCCAGCGCGCCCGGGGCGGCGGCCGCAGCCTGCGCCACTTCGCGATGCCGTTCCTGGTCCTCGCCCTCAAGCACGCCGACGCCCTCGGTGACGCCCTCAGCGCCCGCGGCGTCCGCTGAGGAGTGCGGAGCGGGGACCGGGTGGGGTCGGTGCCCCGGGGGGCGGGTCCGTTGCGCAGGGGCCCGACCTGCTGGCGGGAGCACCTTGCCCGGGAGGCTGAAGAAGCGAGGTCGGCGTTTGAGCCGCTATGAGTGCGGCGTAGCGGCTCAAAAGTCGACCTCGAAGCGCGGGAGAGCGGTCGACGGGACGGGGAGAGCGGCCGACGGGGTGGGGAGGCCGGCCCCGGGGCGTGGCCAGGTGCCTCGCCGGGTCAGCTGATCGCGGGGACCTCGTCGGTCGTGGTCGGCACCGCCCCCGCGGGGCGCGCGAGCTGACGGCGATGCACCAGGTAGGACCAGCTGACGATCCCGAGGCCCAGCACAGCGAGCACCACCCCGGTCCATGCGGGAGCGAGCAGCCCCCAGCCGGCGGCGAGCACCGCCGCGCCCAGCGCCGCACCGAGGGAATTGCCGATGTTCAGCGCCGAATGGTGCAGCGCCGCCGCGAGAGAGGGGGCGTCGGGCGAGGCGTCCAGCAGGAACATCTGCAGCGAGGGGCCCAGCAGCTGGCTGGTCACCGCGATCACGAACAGCAGCACCATCCCGGCGATCGCCTGGTGGGCCACGAGCGCGAACACGGCGAGGCTGATCGCCATGCCCGCCAGGCCCAGGAAGATCGTGCCGTACAGGCTGCGGTCGGCCAGGCGCCCGGCGAGGATGTTGCCGATCGTCATGCCCAGGCCGAACACGAACAGCGCCAGCGGCACCGCGCTCTCGGCGAGGCCCAGCACGCCCGGCACGATCTCGCCGATGTAGCTGTACACGGCGAACATGCCGCCGAAGCCGATCGAACCGATGCCGAGGGCGAACCACACCTGGGCCCGGCGCAGCGCCCCGAGCTCCGCGCGGATCGAGCCGGTGGTCCCGGCGCCCTCCGGCTCCGGCACCAGGCGCCAGATCGCGATGGTGGTCACCGCGGTGATGACCACGACGGTCACGTAGGCGGAGCGCCAGCCGATGTTCTGGCCGAGCGCTGTCGAGGCGGGCACACCCAGCATGGTCGCGATGGTCAGCCCCAGCATCACCAGCGACACGGAGCGGGCTCGACGGCCGGGCGGGGAGAGGCGGGCGGCGACCAGCGAGGCGACCCCGAAGAAGGCGCCGTGGGGGAGGCCGGAGAGGAATCGTGCCGCGGCCAGCACCGTGAAATCCAGGGCGATCGCGGAGAGCAGGTTCCCGATCCCGATCAGGCCGATCAGCAGCACCAGCAGCCGAGCCCGGGGGATCCGCACCGCCGCGATGGTCACCAGCGGCGCTCCGACCACCACGCCGAGCGCATACAGGGTGATCAGCATCCCCGCCTGCGGGATCGAGACCTCCAGGTCGCGGGCGATCTGCGGCAGCAGCCCCATCGAGGCGAACTCGGTGGTGCCGATCGCGAACGCACCCAGGGACATCGCCAGGATGACCAGGCGCAGACGACCGGGGGAGAGGGGCGCCTGGGGCGCGTGCGACGGTGACATGGGGACCTCCAGCGCGGGGTGGGGAGAGGACGCTGCCGACGCTGGAAGCGGAAGGACCGTACGAGCCTACCGAGGGGATCGCCGGTCGGGCCAGGGGAGGCGAGGGATCCGGCTACCGGCCTTGCGCCCCGGGCCGAGTGCGCCCGGGGAGGGGCGTGCCGCATAGCCATTCTTGTCGGTCGATCTCGCTCGTGCCACCCTGACCGCATGTGCCGGAACATCAAGCCGCTGTACAACTTCGAGCCCGAGACCACCTCTCAGGAAGTACATGACGCCGCCCTGCAGTACGTGCGCAAGGTCAGCGGGATGAACAAGCCCTCCCAGGCGAATGCCGAAGCGTTCGAGCATGCCGTCGCCGAGATTGCCCACGCCACCGAGCACCTGCTGGCGGAACTGGTCACCTCCGCCCCGCCGAAGGATCGTGAGGTCGAGCGGGAGAAGGCACGTGCCCGGGCCGCGAGGCGCTTCCCGGATCCTGTCGCGTCCTGAACGGTGATGCCCGAGGTCAGAATGCCCGAAGGGCCCACTGGCTTCAGGTGACGCCGCGTACCGCGCGTTTCAGCTCGAGCCAGATGGCCAGCTCGTCCTCATCGACCGCGAGCCCGTTGGAAAGCTGCAGGAGGGGCGCGAACTCCTCCCCAGGTTCTGCCTGGTCGAGCACGACATCGAGCATGCCACTGCTCCGGCGGTGGCGTGGTTCCTCAGTGCCGGTGGGCACGACAACGGGGCCGCGACGGAGCGCATCGCGGAAATTTGAGCCCAGGGGACGGCGCCGTCTGCGCCCCTCCACACGGTGGTCCTCGGTGGTGATGGCCGCTGCGGGCGTCGTGGAGAGAGCTCGACGCCCTCGTACGACCACGGAGGCCACGCCGATGATGACCAGCAGCCACCCGATCAGGGCCCCGAGAGGCCCGAGGTGAGGAACCTGGCCGCCCGGCCACGCCGATGAGCAGAATCAACGGCACCAGGAGATTGCACTTGGGCCGTGGACGGCGGACTTTGACCCGCTCGCCGCTGGAGAGTGCGTCCGCCCAGGCGTCGATCCGTGAGCTGGTGACGCAGTGCGCGAGGTTGCCCGCGTGCGTGGTGCTGTCCATTTCGCCCAGCAGAGGAACCCGCGGCCGTCCATCGTTGCTACCGCGCCCCCAGCTGGCCCGACCGTGTCCCGCCTGCGCCCGCCCCTCCTGCACCCGAGCGCAACTGTGGGCGGAGCAAGGATCGCGCCCGCCCTCGTGCACCTCTCGCCTTCGGTCGTCCCCCGGGCTATGGAGGGAGGACTACCCGGTGAGCTCCTGGCGGCCGAGTGCCGAGGTGCTCCCGCGCTGCACCAGGCGGTAGGGAGCCTCGATCACACGGGGCGGGCCGCCGTAGCCGTCGATCCGTGCGATCAGCACGTCGAGCGCGGTGGCGGCGAGGGAGCGCTTGTCGGGGTCGATGGTGGTCAGCCCCGGTGTGGTGAGCGCTGCCTCGTGGGTCTCGTCATGACCGACCACGGAGATGCGATGCGGGACGTCGATCCCCGCAGCGTGGAGTCCGATCAGGACCCCGCGAGCGAGATCATCGTTGCCGCAGACGATCCCATCCACCTCAGGGTGTCGCTGCAG
>DXDT01000155.1 GCA_019115335.1 Candidatus Brachybacterium merdigallinarum | reverse complement strand
GACGTTCCAGCCGGCGCCGCGGAACTGGCTCTCCAGCTCCTGGATGATCTTGCCGTTGCCGCGCACCGGGCCGTCCAGGCGCTGCAGGTTGCAGTTGACGACGAAGGTGAGGTTGTCCAGGTGCTCCTTGGCGGCGATGTGCAGCGCGCCGCGGGACTCGACCTCGTCCATCTCGCCATCGCCGAGGAACGCCCAGGTGTGCTGCTGGGAGGTGTCCTTCAGCCCGCGGTTGAGGAGGTACTTGTCGAAGGAGGCCTGCTCGATAGCGTTGACCGGGCCGATGCCCATGGAGACGGTGGGGAACTCCCAGAAGTCCTGCATCGCCCGCGGGTGCGGGTAGGAGGGAGTGCCGTGCTCGCTGGAGACCTCCTGGCGGAAGCCGTCCAACTGCTCCTGGGAGAGGCGGCCGAGCATGAAGGCGCGGGCATAGATGCCGGGGGAGGCGTGGCCCTGGAAGAAGACGTGGTCGCCGCCGCCCTCGTGGTCGCGGCCGCGGAAGAAGTGGTTGAAGCCCACCTCGTACATAGTGGCGATCGAGGCGTAGCTGGAGAGGTGCCCGCCCACGGACACCCCGGGGCGCTGGGCCCGGTGGACCACCATCGCCGCGTTCCAGCGGATGATGTTGCGCAGCTCCTTCTCGAGCTCCGGGTCACCGGGGTACTCGGGCTGCTGATCCACCGGGATCGTGTTGATGTAGTCGGTGGTCAGCGAATCCGGCAGGTGCAGATCCTCGTCGCGCGCGTGCTGGATCAGGGTCTGCATGACCTCGGCGGCACGGTCATGGCCACGATGCTGGACGAGACCGTCGAAGGAATCCAGCCACTCACGGGTCTCTTCCGGATCCGGATCCTGCGCATGGCTGGGCAGATTGATACCGATGGGGCGAGGGGTCTCGTGCGAGCTCACGCGGTCCTTCTCTCTGTGGGAGTCGGCGAACAGGGCCAGGGCGCGGCCCGTGGAAGGGCCCGGTGCCTGCGGCCGTGGTGCGGACCAGCCTACCGCTGGGGGACGCTTTCCGAGGTGGCCGGGGGTCTCGTGGACGTGAGACCCCCGCCACCCCTGATCGGCCGGTTTCCCGGCCCCTTCCGGGGCCGACCCGGTGCACCCCGGGGGCGCCGTGGCATACAATCGGCCCGCACCGGACGGACCGGCGCCATTCCATAGTGTCCGGAACGTCCACCGAAGCTGTACCCGTCCTCGAAGGAGCTATTCGTTGTCACCGTCCGCTGATGCCCCCAAGCCCAGCAGTCCTGCAGAGGTGCTGGGCCTGTCCGCAGGGCAGATCGTCCAGGAGGTCGGCTATGACGACGACGTGGACCACGACCTGCGGGACTCCGTCGAGGACACCATCGGCGAGGAGCTCGAGGACGAGGACACCCAGGAGATCGTCGACGCCGTGCTGATGTGGTGGCGCGACGGGGACGGCGACCTCACCGATGCCATGGTCGACACACTCGCAGGTCTCGCCCCCGGCGCCCCGGTCTGGCTCCTCACCCCCAAGGCAGGCCGAGACGGCCATGTCGCTCCCGGCGAGGTCCAGGAGTGCGCGGAGATCGCGGGCCTGCGCGTCATGTCCACCGTCACGGTCGCTACCGACTGGTCCGGCACCCGCCTCGCCTCGCGGTGAGGCCGATCCCTCCGCAGAGGCTGAATCCGTCCACCATCCCGGGGCGCCCGCCCCGCCCGGGTCGTTAGCTCAGTTGGTCAGAGCGCCACGCTTACACCGTGGATGTCGGGGGTTCGAGCCCCTCACGACCCACCCGATGGAAGGCCCCTGACCAGCACAGACAGTGCCGGATCAGGGGCCTTCGCGACGGGACCGAGGATGGTGGAGCTCCGCGGCGTCCACCGCCTCCGGCATCAGACGACGAAGTAGAGCATCACCAGGAACAGCGGCACCATCAGCAGCAGCGCCAGCCAGGTCAGCACGCTGCGCCGATCCTTCTCGCGCTCCTCGGCGGAGCGCGGCTCATCGTCCCGCCAGAAGCTGGGCCGGGAGCCCTCGGGGCCGTCGACGTCCTTGCGCACGTTCCGGGCGATCAGCCGCATGATCAGCACCGACAGCACGGCCAGGATGCTGACGCCGAACAGGATCAGGATCAGGGTGTCGATGGCGGATCACTCCTGGGATCGTGGCGGGGGAGGTCGAGGCGGCGGCCGCGACCGCGGCCCGCGGCAGCGGACTGTGCACAGGGTCTCACGGCCACGTCCGGCCCACCTGCTCGTTCCTATACTGGGACGGACCGCGATCCGGCCCACCCAGCCCTCGGGCGCCCTCGGACCCGAGACGACGCGGCACCCCGTGAAGGAGGATCCGCCCTGGACAGCGCAGCGAGCCGAGCATTCGACCTCGAGGAGATCCGTGCCGATTTCCCGATCCTGGCCCGGATGCTCGATGACGAGACCCCCATGATCTACCTCGACGGCGGGGCGACGTCGCAGCGGCCCCGCCAGGTCATCGACGCCGAGGTCGCCTATCTCACCCATGACAACGCCGCCGTCAAGCGCGGCGCGCACCGTATGGCCGGCGCCGCGACCGACGCCTACGAGGGCGCGCGCGGGCGCATCGCGGAATTCCTGGGCGCTCCGTCCCCGGACGAGGTCGTCTTCACCAAGAACGCGACCGAGGCCCTGAACCTCGTCGCCCGCTCCCTCGGGGACGGCGACGCGACCACCCCGGCGCACCTGCGCGTGGTGGAGGGCGACGAGATCCTGGTGACCGAGATGGAGCACCATGCGAACCTTGTGCCCTGGCAGGAGCTGGCCCGCCGCACCGGCGCCACTCTGCGCTGGATCCCCGTCGGCGAGGACTTCACCCTCGACCTCTCCCGTCTCGACGAGCTGGTCACCGAGCGTACCAAGATCATTGCCTTCACCCACCAGTCCAATGTGCTCGGCACCGTGAACCCCGTCGCCGCCCTGGTGGCGGCGGCCCGCTCGGTGGGCGCCCTGACCGTCCTGGATGCGGCGCAGTCCGCGCCGCACATGCCCTTCGACCTCGCCGAGCTGGGGGTCGACTTCGCGGCTCTGTCCGGCCACAAGATGCTGGGCCCCACCGGCATCGGCGTGCTGTGGGGACGCTACGAGCACCTCGCCGCCCTGCCGCCCTTCCTCACCGGCGGCTCGATGATCGAGGTGGTCCACATGGACCACTCCACCTACGCGGAGCCCCCGGCCCGCTTCGAGGCCGGCACCCCGCCGATCTCCCAGGCCGTGGGCCTAGCCGCGGCCTGCGACTATCTCGATGCTCTCGGGATGGATCGCATCGCCGCTCACGAACAGGCCCTCACCGACCGTGCCCTGCGCGGACTCCAGGACATAGAGGGGGTGCGGATCATCGGCCCGGGACCCTCCGCCACCCGCACCGGGGCGGTCTCGTTCGACCTCGCCGGGCGGCATCCCCATGACGTCGGGCAGGTGCTGGACTCCCTGGGCATCGAGGTGCGGGTGGGGCACCACTGCGCCTGGCCGCTGCACCGCTTGTTCGGCCTGCACGGCACCACCCGGGCCAGCTTCTCCGTCCACACCACTGCCGCCGAGGTCGATGCCCTCGTCGCCGGGGCCGCCCACACCGCCGAGTTCTTCAGGTCCCTGTCATGAGCGATGCACTGCACTCCCTGTACACCGAGCTCGTCGTCGAGCACGACAAGCGACCCCTGCACGAGGGGTTGCGGGAGCCGTTCGACGCCGAGGTCCACCACGTCAACCCCACCTGCGGCGACGAGATCACGCTGCGCCTCCACCTGGCACCTCCGGCCGACGGCACGGCCGGGTCCGCTCCCGCTGGAAGCACCGCCGGCGAGGAGGATTCGAGGACCATCGCGGACATCTCGTACCAGGCGGTGGGCTGCGCCATGAGCCGTGCCTCCGCCTCGATCATGGCGGACCTGCTGATCGGCCGGACCGTGGCCGAGGTCGAACCGGTCCGGGACCACTTCGACCAGGCCATCCGCTCCCGCGGCCGGATCGAGGCGGACGAGGACCTGATCGGGGACGGCGTGGCGCTGATGGGCGCGGCGAGGTTCCCGGCCCGCATCAAGTGCGTGCTGATGAGCTGGAAGGCCTACGAGGCCGCCCTCATCGAGGCCCGCACCCTCGGCCACTGAGCCCCACGAAGGAGACTGCGATGAGCACCGGCCCGACCCCCGACCCGAACCCGACCGGCACCGTCGGAGCCCTGATCGACCTGCTGGAGGCGACCTACCCGCTGTCCTGGGCGGAGAGCTGGGACCGAGTGGGCCTGGTGCTGGGCGAGCGCGCCGACGAGGTGACTCGGGTGCTCCTGGCCGTGGATCCCACGGTCGAGGTCGCCCGTGAGGCGATCGATCTCGGAGCCCAGCTGCTGATCACCCATCACCCGCTGCTGCTGCGCGGGGCGAGCCTCCTCCCGGCCGACGAGGGCAAGGGCGCCGTGGTCACCGCGCTGCTGCGCGCCCAGATCGCGCTGTGGTGCGGGCACACCAATGTGGACCGCTCCACCCGCGGCACCGTCGGCGCCTGGATCGACGCCCTCGACCTGCACGACGCCCGACCCCTCGCCGGGAAGGCCGCGCAGGAGAGCGTCGCCGCGCACGACTCGCAGCTGTTCGGCCTGGGCGCCGTGGGGGAGCTGCCCGAGCCGACCACCGTCAGCGCTCTCACCACCGCCATCGCACGCCTCGTGCCCGCCACCGCGCGGGGGATCCTGCACACCGGTGACCCGCGAAGGCCGGTCCGCACCGTCGCCGTCTGCCCCGGGGCCGGGGACTCCTTCCTCGGCGACGCGGTGTCCTCGGGGGCCGACGTGTACATCACCTCGGACCTGCGCCATCACCCGGCGCTCGAGCACGTCGAGGCGCGGGTGGACCCGTCGGCGGTCCCGGCGCTGATTGACGTGCCGCACGCCGCGAGCGAAGCGCTCTGGCTGCCGGTCGCGAGGGACCTGCTCACCACCGCCCTGCCGGGGCTGGACGTGCAGATCAGCACTCACACCACCGATCCCTGGGACGGCCGCGCCGGCTGAGCCCCGTGCCCGAGACCTCACCGGCCTCATCGCACGCTCTCAGCTCACCCGGTCCACGATCACCAACCGATCCCCGTCCAGCTCGACCTCGAGCCCGCTGCCGAGAGCGGTCTGCAGGAGGGGCACCAGGTCCTGCGCGGTCGCGGGCAGCGCCGGGGCGGCCAGCAGCGCCCGGGTGACCAGCCCGCGGTAGCGCTTGGCATCGTGGGAGACCACGGTGCGGCGGCCCTCTCGTTCCTTCACCGGGGCCACCTCCAGCACACGCACCTGCTCGGTGCTGCGCAGCCGCATCATCGAGCGGTAGGAGCCGGAGCGGCAGTCGATGACCAGCGGGGAGGAGCTCTGCGCCTGCTCCTGCAGCAGCTCGGCCGCCACGGGCTTCAGATGCGGCGCCCACCAGCTGCCCGCCTTCCCGAGGCGGGAGACGGTGGAGCCGGCGGAGAGCCGGTAGGCCGGGATCCGGTCAGCACCGGCATCGACCAGCCCGAACAGCGCGCTCTGGATCAGCACTCGAGGGTCACCGGCACGGTCCCCTGCAGAGACCACCGCCGGATCGAGCTGGTCGTACAGCACCCCGGAGTAGACCTCCAGCGGGGCACCGACCGGTTCATGCTCCAGCTGCGCCATGCGCTCGACCAGCTCCGGGGCGGAGGCGGGGACCTGCAGCATCGTGGCCCCCTCCGGATGCGCGGCGGTGCGCTGGACCGCCCGCCGCATCGTCGCCCGCGCCGCGTCCAGACCGAGCAGCGCACTCAGCCCCGCCGCACCGTCCCCGCGGGAGGTGTCGGGGCGGGTCTTCGTCTCCGAGGGCGGCAGCAGGATCAGCATCCGACCATTCTCGGCGACCCGAGGGTCCTCGCGGGGTGAGCGGAGCTGTGGTGTCCGCGACGGCACCGCACCGGTGGAGAGTGCAGGACGCTGGTCGCACCAGAGCGCTGATCGGGCCCTACCCCGGCGGCGGCGTAGGATGCGGGGTGGACCAGTCGGCCGGGCAGTCGCGTCCCCGCAGCGCGGGGTCGAGGAAAGTCCGGGCTCCATCCGGCACGGTGGTGGGTAACGCCCACCCGGAGCGATCCGCGGGACAGTGCCACAGAGAGCAGACCGCCGCCCAGCCCTGCTGGGAGGTAAGGGTGAAAGGGTGGTGTAAGAGACCACCGCGGCCTCGGTGACGAGGTCGGCACGGCAAACCCCACCGGGAGCAAGGTCAGACAGGGAACGTTCGAGGGCGCCGGCCCGAGTTCCCGGGTAGACCGCTGGAGGTCGTCGGCAACGGCGATCCGAGATGGATGACTGCCGATCACAGAACCCGGCTTACAGGCCGGCTGGTCCGCCCCGGCCCGCGGCGGAGGCGTCCGCTTCCCGCTGCGGGTCGCCGTCTGCTTCGCCGACGCCCTCCCCGCTCATTTCTTCTTCGCGTTCTTGGACTTCTTGGACTTATCGGCCTTCTTGTCCTGCTTGGCCCGCTTGGCCTGCTTCTCCAGCTGCTTGCGCGCGGCCTTCAGCGCCTTCTTCGTCACCTCCGCGTCCTGCCCGGGAGAACCGCCCTGCTGCTGGTGCTGCTCGGCGCGGTGGGCGAGTGCTGCAGCACCGGCGATCCCCGCCTCGTTGCGCAGCTTCGCGGGCACGATCGGGGCCTTCAGATCCAGCAGCGGCAGGAACTTCTCGTGCTTCTTGGAGACCCCGCCGCCGACGATGATCAGGGTGGGGGAGAAGAGGAACTCGACATGGGCGAAGTACTCCTGCAGGCGCCCCGCCCAGGCCTTCCAGTCCAGATCCTCCCTCACCCGCGCCGAATCGGCCATGTGCTTCTCCGCGGAGTCGCCGTGCAGCAGCAGATGGCCGAGCTCGGTGTTGGGCACCAGGGTCCCGTCGACGAAAAGAGCGCTGCCCACCCCGGTGCCGAGGGTCGCGACGACGACCACCCCGCGCCGACCGCGCCCGGCGCCGAACTCCATCTCGGCGATGCCGGCGGCGTCGGCGTCATTGACCACGAACACGTCGTGGCCGGTGCGCTCGGTGAACAGAGCGTCCACGTCGGTGCCGATCCAGGCGTCGTCCACGTTCGCGGCGGTCAGCGCCACCCCGTTCTGGATCACGGCCGGGAAGGTCACGCCCACCGGCATGCTGGGGGAGATGTCGAAGGAGCTGATCAGCTCCGCGACGGTGTCGGCGACGGCCTCCGGCGTGGAGGGCTGCGGGGTGGGGATGCGCAGGCGGTCCTCGGTGAGGGCTCCCGTGCCCAGATCGACCGGGGCTCCTTTGATCCCGCTGCCGCCGATATCGATGCCGAATGCCTTGCCGTTCATCGCGTCTCCTGGAATCGGGTCGGTGGGGCGTCTGCCGCACCTCGAGGTGTTCTTCTGACGTGACGGCCGACGTGCTGACGATACCGGGCACCGGGCGGGACGGTGCCGGGCGTTCGACGGCGGAGCGCCTCCCCGGGACTCCCTCTGCCGCGGTGAGCTGGGCAGCGGCGCTCAGGTGACCGTCAGCAGCTCGGGGCCCTCGGGGGTGATCAGCATGGTGTGCTCGAACTGGGCGGAGAAGGAGCGATCCTTCGTGACCACGGTCCAGCCGTCGTCCCACTGCTCCCAGGCCTGGGAGCCCAGCACCACCATCGGCTCGATGGTGAAGGTCATGTTCTCGGTGATCACGTCGTCGAACATCGGTGCCGAATCGTAATGCGGGATCACCAAGCCGTTGTGGAATCCCTCGGCGACTCCGTGGCCGGTGTAGTCGCGGACCGACTCCATGCCCTGGCGGGCCACGAACTTCTCGATCACGCGGCCGATCACGTTGACCTCCCGGCCGGGCCGGGCGGCCCGGATGCCGCGGTGCATCGCGTCGCGGGCGCAGTCCACCAGCTCCTGGGCGCGCGGGTGGACGTCACCGATCAGGAAGGTGCCGTTGGTGTCACCGTGCACGCCGTGGATGAAGGCGGTGACGTCGACGTTGAGGATGTCGCCCTCCTGCATCACCGTGGAATCGGGGATGCCGTGGCAGATCACCTCGTTCAGGCTCGTGCAGCAGGACTTCTGGAAGCCCAGGTAGCCGAGCGTGGAGGGGTAGGCGCCGTTCTGGAGCAGCACGTCGTGGACCACGGCATCGATGTGATCGGTGGTCACCCCGGGCTTCGCGGCCTCACCGGCGGCTTCGAGGGCCAGGGCCGCGATCCGGGAGGCCTCGCGCACCCGCGCGATCACGTCGGCGCTCTGGACGAAGGGACCGGTGTCCGAGACCGCCTCGTCCTTGTCCACGTACTCCGGGCGCTCGATCGTGGCGGGCACGCTGCGCCGCGGTCCGATGGTGCCGGGGACGAGTTCGGCCCGCCCTTCGGGGCGGATCCAGTGCTGCTCTACAGTCATGAGGGACAGTCTCTCACCGACGGCACGAGGAGGTTCCCGTGGCCCAGCAGCCGGAGTTCTACTACAACATCGCCACCGGTCAGGTGGAGGAGGGTCGTCAGTCCCACGGCGTGGACCTGATGGGCCCCTACCCCAGCCGGGAGACGGCGCAGAACGCTCTGCGCACCGCCAGCGCCCGCAATGAGGCCTGGGAGGAGGCCGATGAGGAATGGGAGGACTGGGGCGAGCCGCCCGCTGACGCGCCGGGCGCTGACTCGCGCAGCTCCTGAACGGCGCGGCGGCTCACCCCGGCACGGCGGCTCACCCGGGTACGGCAGCTTCCCCGGCCACGGCGACCCACCGACCAGGACGGCTCATTCGAAGGAGTGCTCGGGCCCCGGGTAGCTGCGGGACTCGACCTCGCTGCGGTACTGCTCGGCAGCACGCTGCAGGTCACCGCGCAGATCGGCGAAGGCCTTCACGAACTTCCCACGGAAGTCGGAGAGCCCGGCCATGTCCTGCCACACCAGCACCTGGCCGTCGCAGCCCGGGCCGGCCCCGATCCCGACCGTGGGGATGTCCAGCTCGGCAGTGATCCGGGAGGCGAGCGCCGCGGGCACGAGTTCCAGCACGACCGCGCTCGCCCCGGCCTCCTGGAGCGCCCGCGCATCGCGCAGCAGCTGATCGGCGGCGTGGTCATCACGGCCCTGCACCCGGTGCCCGGACAGCGCATTGACCGACTGCGGGGTGAAGCCCAGATGCCCCATCACCGGGATCCCCGCGGCGACCAGAGCGCTGACCTGCGGCGTCACGGGCGTTCCGCCCTCGAGCTTGATCATCTGTGCGCCCGCGCGCACCAGCTCCACGCCGTGACGCACCGCATCGACGGGCCCGGCCTCGTAGCTGCCGAAGGCGAGGTCCGCGACGATCAGGGGGCGGCGCACGCTCCGCGCGACCGCTCCGGTGAAGGTGAGCATGTCCTGGTGGGTGGTGGCGGTGGTGGTCTCGTGCCCGAGCACCGTCGAGCCCACCGAGTCGCCGATCAGCAGCACCTCGATGCCGGCGGCCTCGAACACCTGCGCCGAGAACTGGTCGTAGGCGGTGAGCATCGAGAAGGGACGCCCCTGCGCCTTGGCCTCGAACAAGTGCCGGATCCGTACCGTCGCAGGACGCTTCGGCGCGGTGGAAGAGGACGAGGATGCTGCGGTCACGGGAACCTCCCTGAGGCGAGATGTACCGCTCCAGCCTAGTGCTCGCCGGTGCCCGCAGGCCCCGAGGCCCCTGCGGTGCCCGCCCGGCCCGGCGCACACCCAGCAGGTGTGGCACTCTGGGGCGGTCGAGATGCCTCAGGGGGAGGCATCGCCACCGGACCGAAGGGCGAATCGGATCATGACCACCTTCCTGCGCACCACCCTCACCCGCACCGCGACCGGTCTCGGTGCCGTCGCCCTGGCGCTGGGCGCCGCTGCGTGCACCGCAGGCGGCGAGGAGGACACTGCTGCGACCGACGGCACCACCGCCGAGACGGAGGAGGACGGCGCCCCGAGCGATGCGGGCGGTGCGAGCGACGACGGCGGGGAGAGCGACGCCGAGGAGCCCGCCGCGAGCGACGGCGGGGGCGAGGGAGAGATCGGCGAGGAGGATCTGACCGCGGCCGGGGACCGACTCCTGGACGCGCTGCAGACCGCCGACGACGGCGACGCCGAGGCGCTGTGCGCCTACACCCTGGACCCGCAGACGAACCTCCCGCCCGAGGGCGAGGCGCTCGAGGAGTGCGCCGCTGGAGTGGAGGAGACGATCCAGGAGCTGTTCGGCGGCGAGCTGCAGCCGGGCATGTTCGACATCATCCAGCGCGACATGATCGAGCCCTCCGACAACGGGGACGGCACCATCGCCGTCGCCCTGAACGGGCAGGAGGCCGGCTTCCGGATGGTCCAGGGCGCCGACGACCAGTGGTACCTCCAGCTGTGAGGTGCCGGGGCCCGCGCAGGTGGGCCCAGCCGGTGACGTGAGCCGCTGAGGTGAGCCCGGGCACGGTGCCAGCGGGTGATGCGGCACACTGAAGGCATGGAACATCTCCACGACGACGTCATCCGCAAGGTCTCCGATCACGATGTGCGGTTCATCCGTCTGTGGTTCTGCGACATCGCGGGGACCCTGAAGTCCATCGCGATCTCCCCGTCGGACCTGGAGACCGCCTTCTCCGAGGGCATCGGCATCGACGGCTCCACCATCGAGGGGCTGACCCGCAGCTTCGAGTCCGACATGCTCCTACGCCCGGACCCCAGCACCTTCGAGATGATGGGCTGGCGAGGCACGACTAACGCGACCGCCCGGATGATGTGCGATGTGCTCACCCCGGACGGCGAACCCGCGGCCTCGGATCCGCGCCGGGTGCTCAATGACGCACTGGACGCCGCGGAGGAGAAGGGGCTGACGCTGTTCACGCACCCCGAGATCGAGTTCTACCTGTTCGACGAGCCGTACCGACGCGGCCGAGAGCTGTCCCCGATCGACCACGCCGGGTACTTCGACCACGTCCACCGCGGTCAGGGCCAGGACTTCCGCCGCACCGCGATCGGGCACCTGGAGGAGATGAACATCCAGGTCGAGTTCTCCCACCACGAGAACGGGCCCGGCCAGAACGAGATCGACCTGCGCTACGCCGACGCCCTGACCACGGCGGACAACATCATCACCCTGCGCACCGTGGTCAAGGAGGTCGCGCTGAGCATGGGCCAGGTCGCGACCTTCATGCCCAAGCCCATGATCGAGCACCCCGGCTCCGGGATGCACACCCACCTCTCCCTGTTCCAGGGCGGGAAGAACGCCTTCCACGAGCCGGGCGCGGAGTTCGGGCTCTCCCGGATGGGACGCCAGTTCATCGCCGGCCTGCTCCATCACGCTCCCGAGTACAGCGCGGTGACGAACCAGTGGGTGAACTCCTACAAGCGCCTGTGGGGAGCGCAGGAGGCGCCGAGCTACATCTGCTGGGGCCACAACAACCGCTCGGCCCTGGTGCGGGTCCCGTTCCACAAGCCCACCAAGGGCACCAGCTCCCGGATCGAGTTCCGCGGCCTGGACTCCGCCGCCAACCCCTACCTCGCCTTCGCGGTGCTGCTGGCCGCCGGGATGGCCGGCATCGAAGGGGAGTACGAGCTGCCTGAAGGCGCGGAGGACGCGGTCTGGGAGCTCACCGAGCGGGAGCGCTCGGCGATGGGCATCCGGCCTCTGCCCACCGACCTGTTCCGGGCCCTGGAGGCCTTCGAGACCTCGGAGCTGATGGCGTCGACCCTCGGGGAACAGGTCTTCGAGTTCTTCCTGCGGGACAAGCGCTCCGAGTGGCGCCGCTACCGCGAACAGGTCACCGACTACGAGCTCGACTCCACCTTCTCCCGGATCTGAGGCCATGCGTCCCGAACCTCCCGCCACCACGGGGGCGCTGGCCCGGCTGGGCTTCACGCGCACCGACCGGGTGCAGCGTTTCCTCACCGAGCCCGCCCTCGCTGGCCTGCCCGAGGGCGCGGCCGCGGCGATCGGGGCGAGCGCCGACGGAGACGACGCCGTGCTGGGCCTGCTGCGCCTGGCCGAGGCAGCCCGCGAGGGCGGCCACGATCAGCTGTTGGAGGAGTTCCTCAGCACCGTCGCGACGCCGGGCTCCCCGGGCAGCCGCCTGATCACCCTGCTGGGCACGTCGGTGGCGCTCGGCGACTTCCTCACCCGCCACCCCGAGCACCTGCAGAGCCTGCGGGAGGGCGACGACCACCTGGCCCTGCCACGTGAGGAGGTGCGGGAGAACCTGCTGCGCGCCGTCGGCGCCGATCCCGCCGAGGAGCCTCCCCTCGCCGGCGGCTCCGGCCGGGAGAGCCGGGATGCGCTGCGGATCGCGTATCACGAGCGCCTGCTGCAGATCGCCGCCGCGGATGTCCTCGCCGGCGACCCCGCGACGATCCAGCCCGCGGTCTCCGCTGCGCTGTCCGATCTGGCCGATGCCGCCCTGGAGGCCGCCGCCGCGGTGGCCCGCGCCGCCGTCGACGGACAGGAGCGGGTGCGCTGGGCGGTGCTGGCGATGGGCAAGACCGGTGCCCGGGAGCTGAACTACCTCTCCGACGTGGACGTCATGCACGTCGTCGCCCCCGCGGCGGGCGAGGACCCGGCCGACGACCAGGTCGACGACCTGGTCACCATCGGTTCCGCCCTGGCCCGCGAGCTGGCACGCGTGTGCTCGGACCGCACCGCCGAGGGCACCCTGTGGCAGGTCGATGCGAATCTGCGCCCCGAGGGCCGGGACGGCCCCCTGGTTCGCACGGTGGAGTCCTACCGCCGCTACTACGAGCAGTGGGCCGCCTCCTGGGAGTTCCAGGCCCTGCTGAAGGCGCGCAGCGCAGCCGGAGACCCCGCCCTGGGCCAGGAGTTCGAGGAGATGGTCGCCCCCTTCATCTGGAAGGCCTCGACCCGGGAGGGCTTTGTGGAGGACTCCCGGGCGATGCGACGCCGCGTGGTCGCCCACATCCCGCACGGGGAGACGGACCGCAACATCAAGCTGGGCCCCGGCGGGCTCCGCGACGTCGAGTTCACTGTGCAGCTGCTGCAGATGGTCCACGGCCGCACCGAGGAGAACCTCCACGCCCGCAGCACCCTGGAGGCGCTCGCCCGGCTCGGGGAGGGCGGCTTCATCTCCCGCCGCCACGTGCAGGAGATGGACGAGGCCTACCGCTTCCTGCGCAGCGTCGAGCACCGGATGCAGCTGCATCGGATGCGGCGCACCCAGGTGCTGCCCACCGCAGACGCTGACCTGCGCCGGCTCGCCCGCACCATGCGCCGCGGGCAGAAGCAGTTCCAGACCGACTACCAGCGGATCCGACGCCGGGTGAAGCAGCTGCATGAGGAGATCTTCTACCGGCCCCTATTGGTGACCTCTTCCCAGCTCAGCGACGACCAGGTGGCGCTGTCCCCGGATGCCGCCCGGGACCGTCTGGCCGCGATCGGCTACCGCGATCCGCGGCGGGCGCTGGACCACATCGCCGCGCTCACCGAGGGGATCTCCCGCCGCGCCGCGATCCAGCGCCAGCTGCTGCCGGTGCTGCTGGAGTGGTTCGCCGACGGCATCAACCCCGACCAGGGCCTGCTGCAGTTCCGGCTGCTCTCGGACGAGATCGGCTCCGCCCACTGGTATCTCGGGCTGCTGCGGGACTCGGGCCGCGCCGCCAAACGCCTCACCCGGATCCTCGCCGCCAGCCGCTACGCCGGCGAGCAGCTGGTGCAGATCCCGGAGGGGGTCCGGTGGCTGGCTCGGGACGAGCAGCTGCGCCCCCTGTCCCGTGAGGTGCTGGGGCGGGAGTTCCTCTCCGTGATCAGTCGGGTCCAGACCGTCGAGGCCGCACAGGAGGTGCTGCGCCGCACCCGCCGCCGGGAGCTGCTGCGCATCGCCCTGGCGCATCTCAGCGACGTCGCCACCCCCCAGCAGATCGCCCGGGCGCTGACCGACCTTGCCGAGGCGGTGCTGGAGGCGGGACTGCTGGTCTCCTATCACGCCGTGGCACGCGACCGCGATCTGATCGACCGGCAGGTATACGCCCTGGACGGCAGCGAGGAGGTCGACGAGAGCACCGCTGCCCGGCTGCGCGAGCGGCGCTCGGACCCGGCCCGCGCCCTCGGCATAGAGATGGCGATCCTGGGCTTCGGAAGCTTCGGCGCCGCGGAGATGGGGTACTCCTCCGATGCGGACGTCCAGTTCGTCTTCCTCGACCGCGGGGCGGGGGAGAGGGCCGGCGAGATCGCGATCGCGGTCGCCACCCAGCTGCAGCAGATGCTCAATGCCCCCGCCGCCGGCTCCGACATGAAGGTCAGCGCGGATCTGCGCCCCGAGGGCCGCAGCGGCCTGCTTGCCCGCAGCGTGGACGCCTGGATCGACTACTACCGACGCGACGCCAAGACCTGGGAGAAGCAGGCCCTGGTGCGCGCCCGCCCGGTCGTCGCCTCCGAGGCACTGACCGCACAGCTGAGCGAGGAGATGGACCGCCACCGCTATCCCGAGGACGGGCTGGGGGAAGACGCCAGTCGCGACATCGTGCGGATGAAGGCCCGCGTGGAGTCCGAGCGCCTGCCCCGTGGCGCGGATCCCTCCCGTCACCTGAAGCTCGGCCGCGGGGGGATGACCGATGTGGAGTGGACCGCCCAGGTACTCGCCCTGGAGCACGGCCATCGCCTCCCTGCCCTGCGCACCCCCTCCACCCTGGAAGTGCTGCGGGCCGCCGGGGAGGAGGGCCTGCTGAGCCGCCGTGCGGTGGAGGAGCTGAGCGAGGCCTGGATCCTGGCGTGGCAGATCCGCCGCTCCCTGTTCCTGCTCAAGGGCCGTGAAGGGGACGTGCTGCCCTCGGACCGCTACGAGCTGCGTGCCCTGGCCCTCCTCATCGAGGGCGAGGAGGGCACGGCCACCGACTTCGAGGAGCGGTATCTGCGCCTGACACGTCGGGCGCGCCACACCGCAGAGGAGCTGATCTTCGAGTCCGGAGGGATAGCCTGAGGAGCGCACTGCCTGCGCACGCCCTACGGGACGCGCCCTCTGCGGAGACGCTCTCGGGGGTGCACGCTCGTGCCGCACACCTTGACCCCGACCCCGCGGTGCCCACACCGCCCAGGAGCCATGACCAGTCCGAAGCTCAGCGCCGACACCCCGCGCGGCCGCATGTACCGTCTCGAGCCGGATGGCCCGCTCATGTACCCCTCGATCACCACGGTCGCCGGCGCCCGGGCGAAGGACCACCTGCAGGGCTGGTACGCCACCATGGCCTCCAAGCGCGCCCTGGAGATGTACTCCTGGCTGCACCGCAACCCGGAGCGGGCCCCTGCGGAGATCGCCCGCGTCACCCGCGACACCTGGGGCACCCAGAAGCGGATCGCGGCGGCCGCCCCCGAGTACACCCGCACCGCCTCTGACTTCGGCACCCTCGTCCACGCCGCCTGCGAGCTGTGGGCCCAGCAGGGGCAGCGCCCCGGCTCTGCGGATATCGAGGGCCTGATCGTCATGATGCGCAGCGAACAGGGCTGCTTCGCCGATCAGAGGGACCTCTCCTCCCTCCTGGCCCGCGCGGCGCAGCGCCTGGACGGGTACGGGGAGTTCCTGGAGGCCTACCAGCCCGAGTTCCTCGAGGTCGAGCAGACCGTCGTCAACCACACCGTCGGCTACGCCGGCACCACCGATGCGATCCTGAAGATCGGCAACACCGTGCTCAGCGCGGACATCAAGACCTCCAAGAAGGTGCGCGGGGACTACGCACTCCAGGGGGTGGCCGTCACCCGCGCGGAGCAGCTGCTGGACGATGACGGGTCCGTGCGCGAGATGCCCGAGCTGACGGGCGCGTTCGTGGTCCACCTGCCCGAGGGTGGTGGGTTCCGGGCGGTGCCCCTGCGCACGGGAGATGCTGAGTTCGAGGTGTTCTGCTCGCTGCGCCGCGCCTGGTCTTTCGAGCCCGACGAGTCCGCCCTGCCCCCGGCCCGGGACCCGAAGGACCTGGTCGTCTCCCTGCTGAAGGCCAAGGGCGGCCTCGACGCCCTCGGCTGATCTCCGGTCACGGCCCGGCGGACCCCGCACTGCAGGTCGATGCCCGTCGCTCCCCGCACTTACCGTCGCACCCCGTACAGCCCGCAGGTCGCCCGGCTCCCGTCGTGGCGTCGCCGCTGATCGCGCGACATGCCGGACCCTTCCCTCGAGATCGCGGAAATCCCCCAGGAGTGACGGGTTTCGGTGCACTCGGCGGGCGTGTCGTTCCCCCAGGCCACTCTCTCCGTGCCTGCCCCAGAGCACTCCCTCCGTGCCTGACCCCAGAAGATTCCCTCCGTGACTGCCTCTGCTCCGTCGCCCCTTCCCCTCGATTGAACAGACGTATAGGATGCTGAACGTCTGTTCAATCGATAGGGAGGAGTGCCGCGATGGAGACCCTTTCGCAGGCCGCCGAGCGCATCCTGCAGGCTGCGCTGCGGCGCATCGCCGTGGACGGCCTCTCGGCCACGCTGCGGACGATCGCCGAGGACGCCGGCGTCAGCGCAGGGCTGATCATCCACCATTTCGGCTCCCGCCAGAAGCTTCTGGAAGCCTGCGATGCGCGAGTGCTTCAGGTGACTCTGGAGGAGAAGACTGAGCTGCTCACCGGGGACGCCGGCACCCTGCTGACCCAGCTCGCCCAGACCGAGGAGTACGCGCCACTGGTGGGGTACGTCCTGCGTCGTCTGCAGGCCGGAGGGCCACTGGCCCAGCGACTCGTCGACGACTTCGTCGAGCACACGGTCCGCTACCTCGAGCAGGGGGAGCGGGCCGGCGTGATCTCCCCGAGCCGTGACCCGCGCGGCCGGGCGCGGGTGCTCATCGAGATGGGTCTGGGCGCGCTGCTGCTGCAGCTGCCCGCCCAGCGCGACCATCTCGACCTCGACGAGCTGCCCCGCTGGCTGCGGGAGTACACCGAGCGGATCATCCTGCCGATGCTCGAGCTCTACTCCGTCCCCCTGCTGACCGACACCTCGATGCTCGACGCCTACCTCGCAGGCCATGCGGACGCGACCGATTCTGCCGACGAGACGTGAAGGGATTCCCGTCATGACCACCTCTGCCCAGACCGACAACTCTGCCGCACCCGCCATCGTCGTGCGCGACCTGACCAAGACCTTCGGTAGTTTCCGCGCCCTGGACGGCTTCTCCCTGGACGTCCCCACCGGACAGGTCACCGGTTTCCTGGGCCCGAACGGCGCCGGGAAGTCCACCACCATCCGCGTTCTGCTGGGCATGCTGCGCGCCACCTCCGGCAGTGCGAGCGTGCTCGGGATGGACCCGTGGAATGACGCCGTGCGGATCCATCGCCGCCTCGCCTACGTGCCCGGCGACACCACGCTGTGGCCGAACCTCACCGGCGGGGAGGCGATCGACATCCTCACCGCCGGGGAGCATGGCGAGGCCCACCAGCGACGACGTGCCGAGCTCATCGAGCGCTTCGAGCTCGACCCCACCAAGCGCTCGCGCACCTACTCCAAGGGGAACCGCCAGAAGGTCTCCCTGGTCGCAGCCCTGTCCCGGGACGTGGATCTGTACATCATGGACGAGCCCACCTCGGGCCTGGATCCGCTGATGGAGGCCGTGTTCACCGACGAGGTGGCGCGGCTGCGCGCCGAAGGACGCACCGTGCTGCTGTCCAGCCACATCCTGGCCGAGGTCGAGAAGCTCTGCGACCGCGTCACCATCATCCGCGCCGGACGCGATGTGGAGAGCGGGACCCTGGCCGAGCTGCGTCACCTGACCCGCTCCACCGTCGCCGCGACCCTGACCGCCGGCCCTGCGGTCGCCGAGGATATGCCGCCCTCCGCGACCTCACCGATCGCGACCCTCACCGAGCAGCCGGGGGTGCACGACCTCACCGTCGACGGGAACAGGGTCACCTTCGACATCGATGACACCGCTATCCACGACGTGCTACCGATCCTCACCCGGCTCGACGTCACCGGGCTGACCATCACCCCGCCCTCCCTCGAGGACCTCTTCCTGCGCCATTACGGCGACGAGGTCGCGGCGACAAAGGAGTCGCGATGAGCGCCACGACCGGAGCCACGAGCGCGCCCACCCCAGGGACGCCAGGTCCCACCCACCGCGCCGCGCGCACGTCTGCGTCCCCGCTGGAGGGGCTGGGCTTCCTGCTACGTGTGAACCTGCGCATCTCCCGCCGTCAGATCATCGTCTGGGCTCTCGCCTTCCTGGCCATGATCCCCTCCTCGGTGCTCGCGATGGAGGCGGCTTATCCCGACCAGGGAGCGCTCGACGCCCGCGCGAGGCTGCTCGACAACCCGTCAGCGGTGATGATGACCGGGCCCGCCTTCGCCACCGACGACTACACCTTCTGGGCGATGGTCGCCAACGAGCTGTTCCTGTACGTGCTGATCCCCGCAGCGATCATGGCGATCCTGCTCTCCGTCCGCCACACGCGCGGCGATGAGGAGGCGGGGCGTCTGGAGATGCTGCGGGCCCTCCCGGTGGGGAGCTTCGCCCCCACGGCCGCTGCGATGCTGCTGGTCGCGATCGCGAGCCTCGCCCTGGGGATCGTCACCGCCGCCGGCCTGCTGCTCGCCGGGGGACCGGTGACGGACTCGCTGGCCATGGCCGCGGCGACCGGCCTGACCGGGCTGCTGTTCGGGGCGGTCGCGGCCGTCGCCGCCCAGGTCACCGAACATGCCGGCAGCGCCTCGGGGATGTCGCTGGGGGTGCTCGCCCTCGCCGTCGTCGTGCGTGGTTTCGGGGACGTGATCGACCGGCAGGGCTCGTGGCTGTCCTGGTCCTCTCCCATCGCCTGGGCCCAGCAGATGCGGCTGTACGTGGATCTGCGCTGGTGGCCGCTGCTGGTCACCGTGGCCGTCACGATCTTGCTGCTGCTGATCGCGGTGCAGCTCTCCCAGCGACGCGATCTCGGTGCGGGCCTGCGTGCCGCACGGCCCGGTCCCGGTCACGCCTCGATGCTGCTGAGGACTCCCGGCGGTCTCGCTCGGCGCCTGCTGACCCCGATGCTGCTGGCCTGGACCATCGGGCTGGGGCTGTTCGCGATCGGGTTCGGGACGCTCGCCTCTTCGCTGGACGACATGGTGGCCGAGATCCCGGCGATGGGGGAGTGGGTGCCGCTGGACATGGAGGACCTGACCACCTCCTTCGCTGCGGTGCTGCTGACCATGCTGGCACTGGGCCCGGTCGGGCTGCTGGTCGCCGGCATCCTGCGGCTGCGCACCGAGGAGATGGAGGGGAGGCTGGCCGGAGTGCTGCTGGCCGGTCGCTCCCGCACTCGGGTGGCGGGGATCTGGCTGCTGGTGGTCGTCATCGCCGTCCTCGCGATCCAGGTGCTGCTGGGCCTGGCGGTGGGAGTGGGACTGTGGGCAGCGACCGAGGATGCCGCCTGGATCGGAGAGCTGACCCTGGCCTCCCTCGCCTACCTGCCCGGGATCCTGCTGTGCGGGGCGGTGGCCTTCGCGCTCTACGGGATCCGGGCCCGCGCCGCGACCCTGGCCTGGGCACTGGTGATCTGGACGGCGATCGTGACCTTCCTGGGCGGGCTGATGGACCTCCCGGATGCGGCGAGCGCCCTCTCCCCGCTGTGGCACGTCCCCCTGGTGCCCGACGCGGGCTGGGAGGCAGCGCCGCTGCTGCTCATGACCGGCATCTCAGCGGTGCTGATCGGCCTCGGGCTGCTGGCGATGCGGCGCCGCGATCTGGCGGGCGGCTGAGCTCCGAGCAGCCGACGGCGGCCCTCACCTGGTCCACGGGCAGGACGCTGCCGCCTGCCCCGTAGGATGCACGCACGACTCTAGGGGTGAGGGGATGACGATGGACGCTGCAGCACGGGAACGACTGGGGCCGACGCGGGAACGACTGGGATCCCTGTTCCAGATGCCGCTGGGGACCGTGATCGGTGTGTCCCTGGGCATCGCGGTGCTCGTCCTCGTCATCGGGATGGTGGTGGTCGGGGTGAGTGGCGTCGCGCTCCTGTTCTCGACCGGCGAGAGCTTCCGTGGGGCCAGCGTCGCGCTGTTCCTGCTTGTCACCGTGCTGCCAGTGCTGCTTCTGCTGGTCGCTCTGGCCGTGGTGGTCGCGGCGCTCATCGAGTACCGCCGCACCTTCGTCCACGTCCATGTGAACGGGCTGGAGATCCGTCAGCCCTGGTTCACGCATCGGGTGATCCTCTGGGAGGACGTCACCGCGATGGTGGCTCCCGTCCAGCACGTGTGGAGCTGGCCCTTCTTCATCCACCTCGGCAGTGGCAGGCGCCAGCTGGTCTCGCGGCTGTGCATCGCGCCGGTGATGCGGGGGCACTCGGGCGTGACCCATCACCCGGATGTGGTGATGGTGCTCGAGCACTACCGCCAGTGGTGCCACACCCATGGCCGGGAGCCGAACATCCTGGAATGAGGCCCGGCGGTCAGAACGGCCCGATGGTGACCTCGGCGCCCTCGAGGTCCATCTCCCAGGCGACCTGGCAGGTCAGGCGGGAGGTGGGTTCGCGTTCATCGTCCGTGAGGGAGTCCAGCACGTCCTCCTCGTCCTCGTCGATCTCGCCGGCGGTCTCGAAGGAGTCCTCGTCGAGATAGCAGTGGCAGGTGGAACAGGAGGCGTTGCCGCCGCACGTGGCGAGGATCGGGTAGCTGTTGCGGACGAGGCACTCCATGAGCGACTCCTCGTCGCGCCACTCGACGCCCGGGGTCTTGACGCCTTCGCGGTCGATGACGGTGATCTCGATACTGCTCATCCCGGCATCTTCGCACCCCACAGCGGTTCCGGCCAATCCCGGTCCGGGGAACTCTCCCCGGGACGCGTCGGCCGATCCCGGCTGATCCGAACCGTGAACGCTCACCGGATCACGTGCCGCGCGTCCACCCGTCGGCGATGATCAGCTCGCGATCCTCCGTCCGGTCGGTGTCGAGCACGTCGGTGCCGTCGTCGCGCACCCGGATCCGTCCCACCCAGGCGCCGAGCCCGCGGGTCGAGGCATCGGTGGTCAGCAGGAGCCGCACCTGCACCTCGCCCTGGAGCGGAGCGGCGCTGCGTATCAGCGCGAACATGCCCGTCCACGCAACCCGCCGGCCCCAGCCGGTGAGGATGCCGTCCGGCACCTCGACCGGTTCCTGATGGGACGCCTCGAGCCGGCCGCCGAGCGGGGTCCAGGTCTCGCCCCGATCCGCGGAGGCCTCGATGGCGAGCCGGTCGTACGCGGTCTCGAGGTGGGTGAACAGGTCCACCCACAGCTCGGGTGCGCGGCCGCTCAGCGTCACCACCGCGCTGAGGATCGCGGTCGTCGCGTCCTCGCCGCCCGCGTACCAGCCGGAGCGGAGCGAGTCGGGCACCAGGTCCAGTGCCGTGGCGACGCAGGTGGAGACCTCTCGGCGGGTGACCGAGGTGGTGGACCACTCTCGCGTGGGGTGCACGGAGTTCGCGAGCATGATCACGATCGTGTCGGTCAGCGGATCGATCACCAGCGAGGTGCCGGTGAATCCGGTGTGGGTGCCGCTGTAGGGGCTGGTCAGGGCCGCGTGGTAGTACCAGGCGGCGAGCTCGGGGCCGAGGCCGCGGCGGGCACCGCCCGTGCCGGTGATCTCGGCAATGCGGTCGGTGTGCATCTGCTCGACGCTGCCGGCCGTGAGGATCCGGGCGTCGCCGCAGCGCCCGCCGCCGAGGAACATCTGGGCGAAGACCGCGAGATCACGGGCGGTGGAGAACACCCCGGCATGCCCGGCGACGCCGCCCAGGGCGTGGGCGTTCTCGTCGTGGACGTGCCCGTGCACCAGGTACCCGTGGTGCTTCACGTACTCCGTCGCGGCGATGCGCTCCTTCAGCTCTGCGGGCGGATTGTACATCGTCTCGTCCATCCCCAGCGGTGCCGTGATGTGCTCGTGCACGTACGCATCCAGGCCCTGCCCGGAGAGCTCCTCGACGATCAGGCCCAGCGTGATCAGCCCCAGATCGCTGTAGACGTACTGCTTCCCCGGCGCGCTCTGCGGGGCGACGGTGAGCACCGCGTCGATCCGGGAGGGGATGTCGGGCAGCTCCGAGTAGAGGTTGATGAACGCCGGCAGCCCGCCCACATGGGTGAGTAGATGCTGCACGGTCACCTCCTCCTTCCCGTTCTCGGCGAAGCGGGGCAGATGGTCGGCGACGAGGTCGTTGAGTCCCAGCCGCCCCTCCTCCACCTGCTGCATCACGGCGGTAGCGGTGAAGATCTTCGAGATCGAGGCGAGATCGTAGAGCGTGTCGATACGGGCAGGGATCCGCTGCTGCACGGGCAGCTCGGTCTCAGCGTCCTGCCAGCGCAGTGCATACCCGTCGGCGTGCTCATAGGCGATCCCGGCCTGGGAGGCGACCAGCACCGTGGCCCCGGCGAAGCGGGGCGGGTCGTGCTCCAGACCTTCTCGCACGATCGCGGGGATCTGCTCGAGCACGGAGGCATCGAGGCCGACGTCCGCCGGGTCCGCGTCGTGGAGCGTCGTCGCGGAGCCGCGACGGGACCAGGGATGGGGGTGGGGGCCGCCGGGTCGCCAGCCGGACACCGCCAGATCGGAGTGCTGCTCGGGGCGGTCCTTGTGCGGCGTCCGGCCGCCTGCCGCGCGAGCCGCGGAGGGGAGACCGACCGCGCCGGCCGCCGTGAGCGGGGTCGCGGCGAGTCCGCTCCGACGGGTGAATCGGGGGTCCATGAGACTCCTTCGCATCGGGTCACCTGCGATGCGAGGGCCGCCAGGTGGGAGCCCGGGATGCCCGGCGCAGGCGGGGCCTGGGGACGCGCGAAGCCAGTGCGGTGCCGAGCACGTCGCAGGAATACCCCGTGCGCCGCCGTCCAACCTATCCAGGGTGCACCAGGGTGGCAACCGTCACACGCGGTCGGAAGCTCTCGGGCGCGGCCGGAGCCTGGAGAGGACCGATGCCGTGCGGCCCCCTCCTCGCCGAGGAGAGGGCCGCACGACGCAGAAGGTCAGGGCTCAGATGTCGTAGTAGAGCTCGAACTCGTGGGGGTGCGGGCGGAAGCGGAACGGATCGATCTCCGTGGTGCGCTTGAGCTCGATCCAGGTCGAGATCAGGTCCTCGGGGAACACGTCGCCCTCGGTGAGGAAGTCGTGGTCGGCCTCGAGGGCGTCCAGGGCGGCGCCGAGCGACTCGGGCAGCTGCTGGATCTGTGCGTGCTCCTCCGGGGGCAGCTCGTAGAGGTCCTTGTCGATCGGCTCCGGCGGCTCGATGCGGTTGCGGATGCCGTCGATGCCGGCCATGAGCTGCGCGGCGAAGGACAGGTACGGGTTCGCCGAGGGATCCGGGGCGCGGAAC
>DXDT01000154.1 GCA_019115335.1 Candidatus Brachybacterium merdigallinarum | reverse complement strand
CGATCTACAAGCGCGAGGAGGACGGCATCGTGCTGGTGGATCAGGACGGCTGCCGCGGCTGGCGCATGTGCATCACCGGCTGCCCCTACAAGAAGATCTACTTCAACCACCAGACCGGCAAGGCCGAGAAGTGCACCTTCTGCTACCCCCGCATTGAACAGGGCGAGCCGACGGTCTGCGCCGAGACCTGCGTGGGCCGCCTGCGCTACATCGGCCTGGTCCTCTATGACGCCGACCGCGTCACCGCAGCCGCCTCCACGAAGGACGAGAAGGAGCTGTACCAGGCTCAGCGGGACATCATCCTGGACCCCCACGATCCCGAGGTGATCGCCGGGGCCCGCGCCGCCGGGATCCACCACGACTGGATCGAGGCGGCCCAGAAGTCCCCGACCTACAAGCTCATCAAGGACTACGAGGTCGCCCTGCCGCTGCACCCCGAGTACCGCACCATGCCGATGGTCTGGTACATCCCGCCGCTGTCCCCGGTGGTGGACGTGGTGCGCGACACCGGGTACGACGCCGAGGACGCCGACAACCTCTTCGCCGCGATCGACACCCTGCGCATCCCCGTGGAGTACCTCGCGAACCTCTTCACCGCCGGGGACGTCCCCACCGTGGAGCGAGTGCTGTACCGGATGGCCGCGATGCGCTCCTACATGCGGGACATCAACCTGGGCCGGCCCGCCCGCGACGGCATCGCCCACGCCGTGGGGATGGACGGCCAGGAGATGCAGGACATGTACCGCCTGCTGGCGATCGCGAAGTACGAGGACCGCTACGTCATCCCCGTGGGCCACGCGGAATCCGCGCACGACCTCGAGGGGATCGGCACCGACTGCCCGCTCAACGCCCCCGGCGGCCCTGGCATGGGGATGTCCCTGCCGGAGGAGTCGCTGGGCATGTCCGGTCCCGGCTACTCCAGCAAGCGCCAGCAGGGCGGGGTGGAGCGCCCCGAGGGCGTGCGCATCAACCTGCTGAACTGGGACGGCAAGGGACGGCCCGACGGACTGTTCCCCACCCCGGCGCAGGGGACTGCCTGATGGGCGCCATCGCCCGCCTGCTGGGCCGGGAGACGGCCACCGAGTCGCCCCGCGCCGCGCAGCGACCCCGCAGAGCGCGCTCGCCGCAGGACCTGCTGCTCGCCAGCGGGATGAGCCTCGAGGAGATGCGGATCTGCTGGATCGCGGTCTCCTGGCTGCTGACCTATCCGGATGCCGCGGTGCGCGAGAAGCTCCCCGGCATCCGGGACCTCGCCGCCGGACTGCCCGAGCCGGTGCGCGGCGGCCTGCTGAGCACGATCGATGCCGTGCACGCCCTGGACGAGGTTCAGCTGCAGGAGCAGTACGTGGACACCTTCGACACCCGCCGCCGGGGATGCCTGCACCTGACCTACTTCAGCAACGGCGACACCCGCCGCCGCGGCATGGCGCTTCTGCGCATCAAGCAGGACTTCCGGGCCGCCGGACTGGAGGTCGACGAGTACGAGCTGCCCGATCACCTGCCGGTGGTCCTCGAGTTCGCGGCGGCGCACGACGCCTCCCGGGGCGCGAAGATCCTGCGCGCGAACCGTCCCGGCGTCGAGCTGCTGCGGCTCCACCTGGCGGAGATCGACTCCCCCTGGCACGGGGCGCTGCGGGCCCTGTGCGCGACCCTGCCACCGCTGGATGCCGACGACCGCGCCGCCGTCATGAAGCTCGCGGAGGAGGGCCCGGAGGAGGAGACTGTCGGGCTCGACGGGTACGGGCAGGAGGGCTTCGGCCTCGACGGGGACGCCGCGGCGCTCGCGGGCCAGACCTTCGCCGCCTCCGGCTGCGGCTCCGATGCGGCTGCTCCCGGCCCTGTTCCCGTGGAACTGATGAGAGGACGACCCTCATGACCGACACCTCCACCCTCGACCTGCTGCTGTGGGTGGTCCTTCCCTACATGGTGCTCGCGGTGTTCGTGCTCGGGCACGTGTGGCGCTTCCGCTACGACCGTTTCGGATGGACCACCCGTTCCAGCCAGATCTACGAGTCCAAGCTGCTCTCGATCGGCTCGCCGATGTTCCACTTCGGCATCATCGGGATCTTCTTCGGGCACGTGGTGGGCCTGGGGATCCCGAAGTCCTGGACCGCCTTCATCGGCATCTCCGACCACGTGTACCACCTGATGGCGATCACCATCGGGCTGGCCGCGGCCGTGGCCTGCGTGGGCGGGCTGCTGATCCTGCTCTACCGGCGCCGCACCAACACCCGCGTGTTCGGCGCCACCACGGCCGGGGACAAGCTGATGTACTTCTTCCTCGCCGCGGTGATCGCCTTCGGGGTGCTCGCCACCATCGTGCACACCACCTTCGGCAGTTACGACTACCGCGAAGGCGTCTCGATCTGGTTCCGCGACTTCTGGACCCTGCAGCCCGATCCCGGGCACATGACCCAGGCCCCGATCTTCTTCCAGCTGCATGTCCTCTCGGCGCTGCTGCTGTTCGGGATCTGGCCCTTCACCCGCCTGGTGCACGTGTTCGCGGCGCCGGTGGGCTACCTGACCCGGCCCTACATCGTCTACCGCAGCAAGGACCCGAAGAAGGAGGCCGAGCGCCGCGGCTGGGAGAAGGTGAAGTTCTGATGACTGCCGTGGACACGAAGGGCGCGAAGCGCTCCCGGCCCCCGGTGACCGAGCAGGAGGACTGGGACACTGTCCTGCGCCCCTGGCTGGAATCGGCGGCGGACTCCCTCGACGTGGCCGGCGTGGATCTCGACGTGGACCGGGTGCACCGCATGACCGCTGTGGTGGCCGACGGGGTGCAGCGCTCCATGGCCCCGATCTCCGCATTCCTGGTCGGCGCGGCGGTGGCCCGAGGCGCGAGCCTGGAGACCGCCTGCCGCGCCGTCGAGGAGACCCTGAGCTCCCGCACCCACCCCTGATCGCCGGCGGGCTGCTCGCCCGGTCCGTTGCCCACCACGGCCCCGTGTCGCCGGGCCGTTGCCCGGGCACGGGCGTATATCGGGGTGCTGTGCCATATATGGCACAGCACCCGGCCCTGCGCCAGTGCCCGGGCGGGCCACGGCGGCGAGCACCCGGCCCTGCGCTGGTGACCGAGTAGGGCCACGGCGGCGAGCACCCGGCCCTGCGCCAGTGCCCGGGCGGGCCACGGCGGCGAGCACCCGGCCCAGCGCCAGTGCTCGGGCGGGCCACGGCGGCGAGCACCCGGCCCAGCGCCAGTGCTCGGGCGGGTCAGCGGTCGCTGATGTCGCCCACGTGGGTGATGGTCAGCACCGGCTCGCCGGCCTCGTCGGTGGCCTCGAGGTCAAGCTCGGCCTCGATCGCCCAGTCGTGGTTCCGGTCCGGATCGTCCAGCACCTGCCGGATCCGCCAGATCTTCGACTCCTCCGTGATCTGCAGCAGCTGCGGGGAGCGGGCCGGGCCGTCGATGCCCACGTCGTCATAGGCATCGAAATAGGCGTCCATCGCGTCGGCCCAGGCACGGCGGTCCCAGCCGGAGCCGGCGTCCAGCTCGGCCAGGCGCTGCTCGCGCTCGAAGGCGAAGTGCTCCACGCGCTGCCACATCGCGGCCCGCACCATGGTGCGCAGCACCTTCGTCTGGGCGGAGAGCCCCCGCGGTGAGCTGGGCCGGATCTCCGCGGCGGCGTCCGCCTCGAGGTCCTCGGGATGGGAGAGGGCCTCCCACTCGTCCAGCAGCGAGGAGTCGATGCCGCGCACCAGCACTCCCAGCCACTCGATGAGGTCCTCGAGCTCCTCGGTGCGCAGGTCCTGGGGGATGGTGCGGCGCATGGCCTGGTAAGCGTCGGAGAGGTAGCGCAGCACGATGCCCTCGGAGCGCTGCAGCCCGTAGCGCTGGACGAACTCGGAGAAGGTCTGCCCTGTCTCGTGGATCTCCCGCACGATCGACTTGGGCGAGAGGTCATCGGCGCGCACCCAGGGCCGGGCCTTCGCATAGATCTCGAGCGCTCCCTCGAGATCCTCCTCGAGGGGCTTCGGCCAGGTGACCTCGTCGAGCCGGGCCATCCGCTCGGTGTACTCGACCCCGTCGGCCTTCAGCTCCGCCAGCAGCTCTCCCTTGGCGGCGTTCTGCTGGGCCAGCAGGATCTGCCGGGGGTCCTCGAGGATCGCCTCGATGATGGAGACAGTGTCCATCGTCAGGGTCTCGGACTCCTCGTCGAGCGAGTCGATCATCGCGATCGCGAAGGGAGCCAGCGGCTGGTTCATGGTGAAGTCCAGCTGCAGGTCCTCGACCAGGGCCAGGCGCCGCCCCAGATGATCGGGCTCGGGCAGGACCTCGATGATCTCGGCGTCCCGCAGTCCGCGCAGCACCTGGATCGCATCCCGAGCCAGGGCGAACTGCTGGGTGCGGGTCTGGTGAGAGGTGAAGATCAGGTGGCGGCCGGCGGCGATCGCGTCCCCGGGCCGGGAGATCAGGGCGAGCATCATGCCCGGGGTGATCTTCAGGTGGGGGCGCAGTGGCTCCGGCGGGTTCTCCACGAGTTTGTCGAGGTTCTGCTTCGACCAGGAGACCGCCCCCTCGGGGATCCGGGGCTTGGGCTCCTTCTTGCGCTTCTTCGCGTTGTTGGGGGCGGTGCCGGCCTCCTCCCGGGCCCGCTGCTTGGCCATCTGCTTCTCGAACTCCACCGTCCACGGCGGGGCCTGGACCACGACGTGGCCGATGGTGTCGAATCCGGCGCGGCCGGCTCGGCCGGAGATCTGGTGGAACTCGCGGGCGTTGAGCAGGCGCATCCGCTTGCCGTCGAACTTCGCCAGGCCGGTCAGCAGCACGGTGCGGATCGGCACGTTGATGCCCACGCCGAGGGTGTCGGTCCCGCAGATCAGCTTCAGCAGGCCCGACTGGGCGAGCTTCTCCACCAGTCGGCGATACTTGGGCAGCATCCCGGCGTGGTGGACCCCGATGCCCTCGCGCACGAGCTTGGAGAGGATCTGCCCGAAGCCCTTGGAGAAGCGGAAGTCGCCGATGATCTCGCGCACCTGCTCCTTCTCCGCGGGGGAGAGGACCTTCTGGCCCAGCAGCGCCTGGGCCTGCTCGAGGGCGTCCTTCTGGGTGAAATGGACGATGTACACCGGGGCATCGCGGTCCTGCAGGATGGTCGCGATCGTCTCCGGCAGCGGCTCCAGCGACCAGCGGAAGTCCAACGGCACCGGGCGGGGTGCATCGTCGATCACGGTGACCTCGCGGCGGCTGCGTGCCTCGAGATCGTCGGCGAGGGCGGTGACGTCCCCGAGGGTGGCGCTCATCAGCACGAACTGGCACTGCGGCAGCTCCAGCAGCGGGACCTGCCAGGCCCAGCCGCGCTGCGGGTCGCCGTAGAAGTGGAACTCGTCCATCACGGCGAGACCCACGTCCGAGGTGGGGCCGTCGCGCAGGGCGTGGTTGGCGAAGATCTCCGCGGTGCACACGATGATCGGGGCGTCATGGTTCACGGCCGAATCGCCGGTCATCATGCCCACGTTCTCGGCGCCGAACTGCCCGACCAGATCGAAGAACTTCTCGCTGACCAGTGCCTTGATGGGAGCGGTGTAGTAGGAGCGCTGCCCGCGGGCCATCGCCGCGAAGATCGCGGAGTAGGCGATGGTGGTCTTGCCCGAGCCGGTGGGGGTCGCGGCGATCACGTGGTCGCCGGCGGCGATCGCCAGCAGCGCCTCCTCCTGGTGGGCGTAGAGGGTGCGGCCCGCCTCGGCCTGCGCCGTGATGAAGCCGTCGACGATCTCCTCCTGCTCCTCGCCGGTGGTCGCGGTGGGCAGGAAGGGTGTCAGGGAAGGCATGAGCCCAGTCTGCCAGGGCGACGCCGAGGGAGCGGCGCGGGAACGGTGCGCGGTCAGCGCCCGAACTCGCCGCGGCGGTAGCGGGCCAGCCCGTCCTGAGCTGCCAGCATCGGCGGGGTGTACTCGCTCGGGCCCATGCCCGCGCCGCCGTAGTCCCCGAAGGTGAAATGCCTCGAGCCCATCGAGATGAAGGCGGGCATGGAGGCCCGCAGACGCCGGCCGTCACGGGTGGAGATGTACATCGGCATCGCTCCCATGGAGTTCTTCGGACCGGCGGAGATCTCGCTGATCTCCGCCCACTCCAGGGTGTGCGAAGCCCGCCAGTCCGCGAAGCGGATACCACGGGTGCTCACCTCGAAGGTCTGGCGCGCGGCCCGTACGAAGAAGGCGCAGACAGCGACCACCAGCAGCAGGATCAGCAGCAGCACCAGCACACCGGGCGCGATGGCCCAGTTCGAGCCGAGCATCGCCACTGCGGTCCCGGTCAGGAGGACCACCAGGAACGCGAATGCGCCGCCGACCAGGAGCATGGCCACCACCCCGACCACGGCGGTCACGGTGTGGAGCAGGCGGAACGAGTCACTCGGTGACCTGTGCAGGGCCAGCCCCTCGGGCTGCGGACCGGTGTCGAGACTGTGCGGCATTTCGTGCATGGCTGATTCCCCTGTCGCCCCTATGACGTCCACGAAGTCTACTCAGGCAAGACCCCACACCATGCAGCGACCGACTTACGCCGTGAACTCTCCGCGCAGGTAGCGCTGATGGGCATCGATCGCGATCCGGGTGGGCACCAGTGGGATCTGCGGATCACGCGCCCGGGCGTCATAGGGATCGCCGCGCAGCAGGAGGTACTGGTACGCGGTGACGATCGCGATGATCCGCTCACCGCCGGTGGTGACGATGCAGGCCGCTCTGCGCCAGTACCAGTGCGGGCTGCTCTCGATGATCGCCACCTCCTGCCACGGGATCCATCGCGTGCGCAGGATCCCGCGCACCTCGATGCCGTCCGTGGTCACTGTCAGTGCCATCGACGAGGACCGCCAGGCCGGGAACAGCAGGGCTGCGAGGACCAGCCCGCCCAGAAGGACGAACAGCAGCGCCACCACCGCGACGATCACGGACTCGGCCGCGAACGCGAAGAGGATCCCCATCGCGCCGAACGATCCGGTGATGAGCGCGAGGCCGATCACGATGGACACCCGCTGCAGCACCCGCCACGCCGAATGGAACTGCGAGACGTACAGGACGTCGCCGCTCATCGTCCTGCCTCGGTCGGTGAGGCCCCGGGCGCGGCGGGGGATCCCAGGTCACCGAGCAGCGACTCGCAGTGCGCGAGCAGCTGCCCGCGCAGCTCATCGGCCCGGGCGGCCAGGGCTCGCTGGCGCCGCACGTACTCGGCCTTGCCGGCCGGGGTCTCGATCGGCACCACGCCGTACCCGAGGTGCCGGACGTCGTAGGGACTGGCCTCCATGTCCAGCACGCGGGTCTCCAGAGCGTGCTCGAAGCAGTCCAGCACCAGGGAGGAGGGCACCAGTGGAGTCAGCTTCATCGACCACTTGTACAGATCCATCCCGACATGCAGGCACGCCGGATTGTCGTTGGACACCTGTGTCTCCCGAGTGGGCTGCAGGGAGTTCTGCGGCGCGGCGGTGGGAGTGAAGAAGCGGAACGCGTCGATGTGCGAGCAGATCAGGTTCTCCCTCTCCACCACGGCGTCGGTCTCGGCCTGAGAGAGCCGCAGCGGGAGGTCCTCGTGCTGCTGCTGTCCGGGCTGCAGGCCATGCACCATCGCCCATTCATGCAGACCGAAGCACCCGAACTGCGGGCGGCGGCTGCGCAGCGAGCTCGCGGAGAGCAGGCGCTGCATGAATCCCAGTGCATCACCGCGCTCGCTCAGGTACCGCTCCACATCGGCGCGACGCAGCGTCCGCCCGTCGGCCGACGGGTCCACGGCATCGAGGTCCTGAGCGACGTCGTATCGGGTGTCGATGTACCAGTTCCGTCGGCCCTGGTCATCGACGTCGCGGATCGCCGGCTCGCCGTTCTCGTCACGGTCGGCGGCCGCGTCGTAGGCGACGTCCCAGCCCGGGTGCCATCTGCGCAACCGGGCCGGGGAGAACGGGTAGTAGGTGAACAGGAAGTCGAGCACCGCATGCTTCTCCCCGCGAGCCGTCCGCTCCCGGTGCCCGGCGGTCAGTGCATCGGCCCGCGCTTCGTGGGCGGCGCGGGCCTGTACCGCCTGCCGGACAGAGAGCTGATGAGCCGGCAGCGGAAGCGGCGCAGCCGTCATCGTTGCTGCCTCGACGGTGATGCGCTCATGCTGCTGCTTCCGGTGAGGTGGCCGTGCTGGGGGCGTTGATCGCGGTGAGGAGAGGGCGGTCGGCCAGCGACTGTCGGGTCCATTCCACCATGGTGCCGCAGAGCGGAAGATCGCTCCGCTGGGGACTTCTCCCCATCGCGACAGGAGCGCCTGTTCCGTAGGGTGGTGCTGATTCAAAGTGACACGAAGGTGACGTGGAGAGGACGGGAGAGAGAGCTCGATGGCGTTCTGGGGTGCTGACACAGAGGCGTTGCGTGCCCATGCCGAGCTCACGGGCAGAGGTGCTGCACAGATCGATGACATCGCCGTGCGACTCGGGACCCTGGTCCACTCGGTGGAATGGGTGGGCACCGATGCAGACGGCTTCCGCCAGATCTGGGACAGCGCCACCCGCATTCTCCTCGAGACCGCCGTCCAGGAGCTCCGCCAGAAGCTCCAGGAGATGCAGGACCACGCGGAGGAGCAGGACGGCGCCAGCGATGGCATCGACTCCACCGCGGGAATCGCCCAGATACTCGAGACGCTCATCGGGCCGGTGAGAGCTGTCGATCCGTCAGAGAGTGACGGCTTCTTCGGGGACCTCTTCGGGGGACCTGAATCCGGACTGCTCGGGAACTACGCATGGAACATGTCCTCGGCGGCGGTCGATCTCGCGACAGCAGTTCCGGTGCTCGGTCTTCCCGGGACGATAACCGGACTTGTCATGGACGTGGGCTCGATCCCGATCGGCATCTACGACATGACGCAGAGCTTCCAGGACGGGGATCTCTTCGGGACTGTTGATGGAGCGATCACCACCAGCCTGAACACGGCCGATGCCACCATGGGCGCACTTTCGCTGTTCCCGCCGACCATGGTCGTGGGAGAGATTGGAGGAGTCGTCACCGGCGGCCTGGATGCAGCCTGGTCAGCCGCAACAGCGCAGGCCCAGGTCGACGGCATGCGGGGCGGCGAATCGGAGGGCTCGACATCGCGTTATCTTCTCGACATGGTGGGGGTGGATTCGACGACGCTCGACGCAGCAGACGCCACCTTCGCGAAGACCACGGGCTACATTCGGGACAAGGTGCCGTTCATCGACCCGGCACTCGACGGGATGCAGTCGGAGGTGGAGCGAGTGGTTCCCTCGTTCCTGAAGCCTTCCATCGAGAATTCAGCGGGCTGGGTCAACAGCTGGCTGCCCGATCTTCATGATGCCGCGACCAGACCGGGGCTCCTGGCGGTTCCCAGGTAGCGGCAGGTGGGTCAAGGGCCCGCGCTCGATCGATGAGGAATCGGAGTCGTGCGGGTGGCTCCGAGGAGAGGTCAGGCTATTGGCGGGGCAGGCTGGATGAGTTCTTCCAGCATGGAGGTCAGCTCGGGGAGCGAGACCTGAATGGCCTCGACGTCCTCGTCCGACATACTCGGTCTGAGGACAGCGGTGCCCGCGTCGCTCACCGCGACCCTGTACTCCTCGCTGACTCTGCTCGCACGCTCGGTCACGATGATCTGCGAACTCGGAGCGGCATTCGCGATGACCGGTGCGAAGCGATCGTCCGCTGCGAGCGTGGCCATGTCGCCGTGGAAGATGCCTTCCTCTGCGCTCTCGCCGGGAGTCCTCCGAGAAGGGTCCACTCTGTGGAGGACTGCTGTGCCGGCATGGGGGAGATCACTCATGAAGAAGTGATGCAGGCCGTCCGGAGTGATCAGCTCATGCAGCACGGTGCCGTCAGTGTCGATGAAGAGCCGCAGCACGGTGGTGGCCTCGTCGAGGGTGTCCGCGACACGAACAGTGCGGGGGGAGAGAGCTCGCCGGGTGAGGATGCCGGTCATCAGTGCATCGGGCATGTATGCAGTGGCATCGTCGAGAGGTTCGCGCTTCTCGATGGTCGACATCGTCCCTTCGTGCAGGATGTGCCCCCGGAGGATCAGCGAACGAAGCGCCCCCAGACGCGCTTCGTCGCGAGAGAAACTGGGATTCATGGATTCGCGTGCGGAGATCCACGGCAGGTCGAACTCTGACGCGCTGTCCGCCCCGTTCAGCGCGAGAATCTCCTCATCGGTCAGGCCGGTCAGTCGCACCAGGTCGCCGGTGCCGTGACGTGATAGCGCAGCGGCGGCGGACAGCGCACGTTCCCCGCGACCGTCGATCTCCTCGATGGTCAATCTCGCCCCCTGAATGCTTCCGCTCGCGCGTCTCGTGCTGGGCATGCGTCGAGAGCGACCCTGTGGGATCGGGTCATGAGTTCAGCTTCCCTTCTGCGCACGGTCAGAACTCCCTGCGCAGATGCCGCTGGTGAGCGTCGATCGCTACCCGGGTGGGCAGGGGAACTGTCAGGTGATCCTTCATGACCGCGAGGGACTCGCTGAACGGTTCGTTCCGGAACGCGGTGTAGCGGCTGGCGGTGAAGCGCAGGGTGATCCGCTCTCCCGCCGTCGTCACGACGCAGGTGGCACCTTTGAGGAACCAGTCCTCGCTCGGCTGGATCCAGGAGATCGACGGCCACGCGATCCATCGAGACCCGAAGGGGCCTCGTCGTTCTATTCCGGCAGTGGTGATGGTCATCGCGAACCTGCTGTTCAGCCAGAGAACAACCATGAGCACCAGCCCCAGGGGAGACCACAGGAGGAATCCCAGTGCGAGTTCGAGCAGCAACGACGCGCCGGAAGGGAGGCCGCTGTCACCGTCCCGGCCACCGAAGAGGGGGAGGATCAGGATCAGAGGCAGCGGAGCCAGGAAGAGCAGTGCCCAGAGGATCTGCGCCAGTATCGACCAGCGAGCCCGGTACAGGACGGTTCCCTGTGCAGCCATCGGAATCCGCTCCTCGTTCTTCCCCGTCCTACGGTGCTCGGATCAGGGTACCGGTGCCATGCTCACTCCTCGTCGAAGGCGGAACCCTCATCCTGCTCCGGATCCTCGGCCAGCAGCTCGCGCACCCGGGGGATCACCTCGGTGCCGTAGAGACGGATCGACTCCATCAGCTGCTGGTGCGGCATGGGGCCGCTGGCGTACTTGAGGTCGAAGCGGTCGATGCCCAGGGTGCGGATCGTGCGGGCGATCTTCCGGGCGACGGTCTCGGGGGAGCCCACCAGCAGTGCGCCGTGCTCGGCCTCGCCCTCGAATTCGGCGATGCCGGAGGGGCCCCAGCCGCGTTCGCGACCGATCTCGTTGCGGTTGTGGATCCAGTGCGGGGCCAGCTGCTCGCGGGCGGTGCGGTCATCGGCGGCGATGTGGCCGGGGGAGTGGACGCCGGTGGGCAGCGGGTCGTTGCCGAGCTTCTCGTTCGCCTCGTGGAACAGCTGCACGAAGGGGGTGAAGCGCTCGGCGGGACCGCCGATGACCGCCAGCATCAGCGGCAGACGGTGGCGGGCGGCGCGCACCACCGAGTTCGGACTGCCGCCGACCGCCACCCAGGTGGGCAGGGGGCTCTCGAGCGGCGGGTGGAGCTGCTGGTCCTCCAGCGGTGGACGATGGCTTCCCGACCAGCTGAAGGGCTGGCTCTGCAGGAGGGTGGCGAGCAGGTCCAGCTTCTCCTCGAACAGCATCTCGTAGTCCTGCAGGGAGTACCCGAACAGCGGGAAGGACTCGATGAAGGAGCCGCGGCCCACGGTGATCTCCGCGCGACCGCTGGAGAGCGCATCGAGGGTCGAGAAGCGCTCGAACACGCGGATCGGGTCATCGGAGCTGAGCACGGTCACCGCGGTGCCCAGCGTGATCCGGGAGGTGCGGGTGGCCAGACCCGCGAGGACGGTGTCCGGGGCGCTGACGGCGAAGTCCGGCCGATGGTGCTCACCGATGGAGAAGTGGTCGATCCCCACCTCGTCGGCGAGGATCCCCTGCTCGAGGATGTCCCGGATCACCTGCGCGGCGGGAACGGGCCGCCCCTGGGTGTCCACGGTGACGTCCCCGAAGGTGTCCAGACCGAAGGTCGTGCGCGCCGGGTCCGGACCCGTCTCTGTCTGTGCCGTCATGACGACTCCGTTCCGCGCTGCCGAGAGCTGCTGAGTGCTGCGCTGCTGAGTGCTGACCCGGGGGGGGAATCGGTCAGCCCAGTTGATTCAGCGTTCAACTATATCGTATCGCGGCAGCCTGGGGGCGGCAACCAAGGGCGCGGAGCTAGGGTGACAGGAGCCCAGGTGCTCGCGATCAGGCCCGCTGCGTGCTCGACGAGGACACCGCGAACGAACATCGAAGGAGAACAGTTCATGACAGATCCACGCATCGTCCTCATCACCGGTGGCGCCGGCGGCATCGGCATCGCCACCGCACAGAAGTTCCTCGACCTCGGAGACACGGTCGTCCTCGTCGACCTCAAGCAGGAGGCGCTTGAGAAGGCGACCGAGACCCTCGGCGGAGCCGGTGATCGCCTGGACACCCTCGTCGCCGACGTCACCGACGAGGAGGCTGTGAAGAAGTACGTCTCGACCACCGTCGAACGGCACGGCCGGATCGACGTCTTCCACAACAACGCCGGGGTCTCCGGGCCCTTCGCCCCGATCACCGAGCTGGAGGCCAAGACCTTCCGCACCATCATGGAGATCAACACCACCGGCGTCTTCCTCGGCATGAAGCACGTCGGGCTGCAGATGATCGAGCAGGGCGGTGGCATCATCGTCAACACCGCCTCCAACGCGGCCTACATCGGATCGGCCGGCATGCCCGCCTACATCGCCTCCAAGCACGCGGTGGCAGGGCTCACCAAGACCGGAGCTCTCGAGATGGCACAGCACGGCATCCGGGTCAACGCCGTGGCCCCGGCGGCGATCGACACCACGATGCTCAGCGAGATCCAGCAGAACGTCTCCGCCGACGCCCCGGAGGCCGCGGGCGAGGCGATCCGCGCCGGCATCCCGCTGGGCCGCTTCGGGCGGGCCGACGAGGTCGCGCAGATCGTCGCCTTCCTGGCCTCCCCCGAGGCGTCGTTCGTGACCGGCTCGCTGTACAACGTGGACGGCGGCATGCAGGCCGACTGATCGCGGGTCCGCGGCCCCGGGGTCGCACCCACTGCGAGGGCGGAGCGCCGAGGGTGCTCCGCCCTCGAGCATGTCCGGCGCTGGGTCATAGACTGGCGACCATGCGCATCGCTCGATTCACCACCGGTGAGGACCCCATGTTCGGCATCGTCAGCGAGAAGGACGGCCAGGACATGGTCTACGGCCTCGCCGGCGATCCCCTGTACACCGAGATCCGCCCCAACGGCACCATCCTGCCGCTCGCCGACGTCCGCCTCCTCGCCCCCGTCATCCCCCGTTCGAAGGTGGTGTGCGTGGGCAAGAACTACGCCGCCCACGCCGCCGAGATGGGCAGTGAAGTGCCCGAAGAGGCCCTCTTCTTCCTCAAGCCCAACACCGCCGTGGTGGGCCCCGGCGATCCCGTGGTGATCCCCGCCTACAGCAGCGAGGTCTCCCTCGAGGCGGAGCTCGCCGTGGTCATCCAGCGCATGGCCAAGGACATCACCCCCGAGCAGGTGGACGACGTGATCCTCGGCTTTACCTGCGCCAACGACTTCACCGCCCGCGACGCCCAGCGCCGCGAGAACCAGTGGTTCCGCGCCAAGGCCTTCGACACCTCCTGCCCGATCGGCCCCTGGATCGAGACGGAGCTGGACCTCGCCGATGCCGCGATCGGCTCCAGCGTCGACGGCGAGGTCGCCCAGGCCGGCACCACCGCGGACATGCTCCGCGGCGTCCCCGAGCTGGTCTCCGAGATCTCCCGGGTCCTCACCCTGCTGCCCGGCGACATCATCCTCACCGGGACCCCCGCCGGTGTGCGGACCGTCGAGGCCGGCTCCGAGGTCGACGTGACCATCGAGGGCATCGGCACCCTCACCAATCCCGTCGTGCGCCGCTGAGCCACCCGCTCGCCACGGCCCCCGCTCCGATCCCCGTTCCCGATCCCGAGGAGACCTCCGCGTGACCACCACCCCCGCCCCCGCCCGCGACGCAGCAGAGGTCAGGGTCCGCTTCTGCCCCAGCCCCACCGGCACCCCGCACGTGGGCCTAGTCCGCACCGCCCTGTTCAACTGGGCCCATGCCCGCCATCACGGCGGCAAGCTGATCTTCCGCATCGAAGACACCGACGCCGCCCGCGACAGCGAGGAGTCCTACCACCAGCTGCTCGAGGCGATGCGCTGGCTCGGCATCGACTGGGACGAGGGCGTCGAGGTGGGCGGCCCGGACGGACCGTACCGCCAGTCGGAGCGCGGTGACATCTACCAGGACGTCATCCG
>DXDT01000153.1 GCA_019115335.1 Candidatus Brachybacterium merdigallinarum | reverse complement strand
GTGGCGGATAGCGGCTCAAATGCCGACCTCGAAGGAGGGGTCCCGGGGGAGGCCGCGGCAGGGGTCTTGGCCGCGGTCCAGGGGCCACCGCCGGGGTCGTGGGCCGGGCCCGCGCCGGGTCCCAGGTGGTGTTCGGGCGGGCCGCGCTACGATGGTGCGCGTCACAGTCACCGGGGGCGACGAAGGAGCTTCAGCATGGGATTCATTCAGGCATTCAAGGGCGCCATCGGCGGGATGCTCGCTGATCAGTGGCAGGACTTCCTCACGGTCCCGAGCGGAATCCCGCAGACCGCCGCCCTGTTCCCCGCGGTCTCGCAGGGCACCAATGCGGGGCGCGGCTCGAACACCCGCGGCTCGGAGAACATCATCTCCAACGGGTCGAAGATCCTGGTGCCGCAGGGCTATGGCCTGATCACCGTGGTCGATGGCCGCGCCACCGGCCTGATCACCGAGGCCGGCGGCTACGAGTTCACCGACCAGTCGCCCGATGCGCAGTCGGTGTTCGCCGGTGACGGGATGCTCGCCTCGACGGTCGGCATGTCCTGGGAGCGCTTCAAGTTCGGCGGCCGCCCCTCCTCGCAGCAGCTCGCCTTCTACGTGAGCCTCAAGGAGATCCCGGGCAACCGCTTCGGCACCCAGTCGGAGATCTACTGGGATGACGCCTACCTGAACTCGCAGGTCGGTGCCGTCTGCCGCGGCACCTACACGATGCGGATCATCGACCCGCTCCTGTTCGTGCACAACTTCGTGCCGGCAACGTTCATCTCCGCGAACGCTCCGGTCTTCGACTTCTCAGACATGGACAACGCCGCGGGTGACCAGCTGTTCCAGGAGGTCGTCGGCTCGCTGGCCGGTGCCTTCTCCCGGTACACGAACGATCCCGACAAGGGCAACCGCATCTCCCGCATCCAGGGTGACTCGGTGGGCTTCGCCCAGTCGCTCTCCGCAGCGGTCGAGGAGAACTACCGCTGGTCCACCGACCGCGGCCTCGCGATCGTGAAGACCGCGATCGTCTCGATCGAGTACGACCAGCACACCCGGGAGCTGCTCAAGGACGTCCAGAAGGCCGATGCCCTCTCCGGCGCTCGTTCGCAGTCCTTCCTCAACCAGTCCGTGGCCCGCGGTGTGGAGGCCGCCGGGGAGACCGGCGGTGGCGCGGGCCTGGCGATGTTCGGTGCGGGCATGGGCGCGGCCGGCGGACTGGTCAACCCGACCCAGCCCTGGGCCCCGCCCGGCCAGCAGCCCCAGCAGCAGGCACAGCCTCAGCAGCAGGGCCAGCCCCAGCAGGCGCAGCCCCAGCAGCAGGCGGCCCCGGCGCAGGAGGATCCGGTCGCGAAGCTCGCCCAGTACAAGGAGATGCTCGATCAGGGTCTGATCTCGCAGGAGGACTACGACGCGGCCAAGAAGAACGCGCTCGGACTCTGAGAGATGTCCGTTCCTCCGAACGGACCGCAGTGGGCCCGCCCCCCGCAGCCGGGACAGGAACCCCACCGCGGTCCACAGCTCCGACCCGGCGAGCGGGGCGTCCCCACGCCGCCGCCCGCTCCACGTCCCGCCCCCGGGCAGGGGCAGCCTCCGGGCCCTGCCGTGCCGTCGGGCGGTCGCGGCGGCGCCGCCCAGCAGCGGCCTGACCAGCAGTGGCAGCGCCCTCAGGGTGGTCCCTCTGCGCAGCAGCAGCCTCAGCAGCCCGGGCAGATGCTCGGCGACGACAAGGTCGCGGACGCAGCGAAGGCCGCCCAGAAGCATTCCCGCAACCGCATCATCGACACCTCGCAGGGCCGAGAGGACGGCCTGAACAAGTGCCCCAAGTGCGGCGGCTCGGACATCCACTACGCGGTCGAGACCCGGTCCCTGGTCTGCGGCTACTGCCGTCACCAGTGGAACGAGGTCGTCGCCGAGCAGGCGTTCGGCCTGGACTCCTCGATCGCCGAGCTGCAGGGCCACCACATGGCCTCCGGCACCGCGGATGTGCAGGAGGACCTCACCGTCATCACCCTGAAGTGCCAGGGCTGCGGCGCCGAGGTGGTCCTCAACGTCGAGCAGCAGCTGCAGCAGCGCTGCCACTGGTGCCGCCAGACCCTCTCGATCAACTCCCAGATCCCCAACGGTGCGATCCCGGACGCGGTGCTGCCGTTCCTCCTCACCCGCGACCAGGCCGTCGAGCGGATCGCCGAGTTCGCCGGCGCCCGCAAGACCTTCGCCCATCCGCGGTTCAAGCAGGAGTTCGTCCCGGACAATGTGATGGGCGTGTACATCCCGTACCTGGTCGTGGACGGGAACATGCATGCGGTGATCAAAGGGAAGGGCGAGGTCACCACCCGCCAGTACACGGTCACGGTGGGCAGCGGCAAGAACGCTCGCCGGGAGACCCGGTACGACGCCGACGTGTACCACATCGCCCGCGGTTTCGATCTGCTGGTGGACGATCTCGCAGTCGAGTCCGCCACCCGGTTCGATGCGCACGACAACTCGGCGGCGACCAACAACATCCTCCATGCCGTGCAGCCGTACGACACCGAGAACGCGGTCGCCTACAACTCGAACTACCTCAAGAACTTCACCTCCGAGCGGCGCGACCTCGACATCCGCGACGTCGACGACCGGGTGGAGGAGAACTTCCTGTCCATCGCCCGGGCGAAGGCGCGCCCCACGATCGCGAAGTACGACCGCGGGGTGCAGTGGCAGGAGGAGGGCGTGGCCGTGCACGGCACCCGCTGGGTATCCGTGTACGTCCCGGTGTGGCTGTACAGCTACGCGGATTCCGCGAAGGGGGACGGCTCCCTGGTCCACTACATCGCGGTCAACGCCCGCAACGGCAACACGATGGGCTCGGTCCCCGTGTCGCATCCGAAGATCTTCGCGCTCTCGGCCTGCCTGGGCGGGATCGCGGCGGCGATCGGCGCGGCGGTCGGCTTCGGCTGGTTCTTCGCCTCGCTGTGAGGGTGGATGACATGACGAAAGGTGGCGCGATCATGAGAGGCACTGCGCGATGATCCCCGAGCTCCTGCAGCTGACCGCCGACCCCGGCACCACCGTGCTGCTGGCCGATTCCGGGGACGGCGTGATCGGCCTGGCCTTCCCCTTCATCGCGGGCCCGGCGGTGTTCGCCGCCGTCTACGGGGGGATCTACCGCCGCTACCGGAACACGGACAAGCGCCACAAGTTCGAGTCCGAGACCGAGGTCGCGGTCGGCAACCTGAAGACCGGTGACCGCAAGATCGGCGAGAACAACCGCCAGAGCTCGAGGCGGATGAGCGGCGCGAACCAGGACGACCACCTCGAGCGCGTGCGCCGCATCAAGGTGAACTGAGATGACCGCTCCCACGGACCTCCACCCTCCGAGGGAGCAGCACGACGTGATCGTGGTCGGGGCCGGCCTGTCCGGGCTGGTCGCCGCGACCGAGATCGCCGCGGCGGGACGACGGGTGCTGCTGCTGGAGCGCGAGGGGGAGCAGGACCTCGGCGCCCAGGCCTGGTGGAGCTTCGGCGGCCTGTTCCTGGTCGACACCCCCGAGCAGCGACGGCTGGGGATCCGCGACAGTCTGGATCTGGCCCGCCAGGACTGGCTGGGCTCGGCTGCGTTCGACTCCCCGCAGGACCAGTGGCCGCGCCGCTGGGCGGAGGCCTACCTGCAGTTCGCCGCGGGGGAGAAGCGCCCGTGGCTGCGCGGGATGGGCCACCGCATCTTCCCGGTGGTGGGCTGGGCCGAGCGCGGGGACGGCCGCGCCGAAGGCCACGGCAACTCGGTGCCCCGCTTCCACATCACCTGGGGCACCGGCCCCGGGATCGTCGAACCTTTCGCGCGCCGGCTCGCGGCCTTCCGCGAGGGCGGCGCGATCACCCTGGCGACCCGGCACGCGGTGGACGAGCTGATCCTCGAGCAGGGCAGGGTCGTCGGCGTCCGCGGCACGGTCCTCGCGCCCGACGACACTCCCCGCGGCGTCGCCTCGAGTCGTGAGGGGATCGGCGAGTTCGAGCACCGCGCCGCCGCGACGCTGATCGCGACCGGCGGGATCGGCGGCAACGAGGAGCTGGTCCGGCAGCTGTGGCCCAGTGACCTGGGGACGATGCCGCAGAGCTTCGTGCACGGCGTCCCGGCGAGCGTCGACGGCACCGGGATGCTCGCCGCACAGCGCGCCGGCGGGCATTGGATCCACCAGGACCGCATGTGGCACTACACCGAGGGCATCCGCAACTGGGATCCGATCTGGCGCGGTCACGGCATCCGCATCCTGCCCGGCCCCTCCTCCCTGTGGGTCGATGCCCTCGGCCGACGGCTGCCCGCTCCGGCGTTCCCCGGCTTCGACACCACCTCGACCCTGCGCCACCTGCGCACCACGGGCCATGACCACTCCTGGTTCGTGCTCACTCCAGCGATCATCGCCAAGGAGTTCGCACTCTCCGGCAGCGAGCAGAACCCGGACCTGACCGGCAGGGACTGGAAGCAGGTCGCCTCGCGCATCAAGCCCGGCGCGCCCGGCCCCGTGCAGGCCTTCCTCGACCACGGCGAGGACTTCCTGCAGGCCGGCACGGTGCCCGAGCTGGTCGCACAGATGAACGCCTTGGCCGGGGAGGACCTGATCGACGCCGACGCGCTCGAGCGGACCATCCGTGCCCGCGACGCCGAGATCACGAACCGCTTCACCAAGGATGCCCAGATCACCGCGCTGCGCGGCGCCCGCGGGTTCATCGGGGACCGTCTGATCCGCACGGCCGCCCCGCACCGGCTGCTGGACCCGAAGGCCGGCGGGCTGATCGCGGTGCGCCTGCACGTGCTGCTGCGCAAGACCCTCGGCGGGCTCGAGACGGACCTCGGCGGCCGGGTGCAGCGCGAGGACGGCGCAGATGGAGCCGGTGCCGCGCTGCCGGGACTGTACGCGGCGGGGGAGGCGAGCGGCTTCGGCGGCGGGGGAGTGCACGGCCACAACGCCCTGGAGGGCACGTTCCTGGGCGGTTGCCTGTTCACCGGCCGTCAGGCCGCCAGGGGCGTGCTCGAGGACCTGCGTTGAATGCGGTGTGGGAGTGCCGGACGCTGATCCTCGTCGATGCGGAGGTCGAGGGCTACTCCACTGCCGCCGTGCCTGCTGTGACGACCAGTTGAATCCACCCGATACACATCGATCCGCTGAACCGAGCACCTCGATCTCGAGGGCATCGCCCCGTCGATCGGAATCGTCGGCGACGCCTTCGTTAAGGCTCTCATGGAGAGCGTGAACGGCCTCTTCAAGACCGAGTGCATCTGCACCACCGTCTTCCACCCCGGGCCCTTCGGGACGCTCGCGGACGTCGAGTTCGCGACCGCCGGATGGGTCGACTGGTACAACTGCCGCCTCCACGGCTCGTTGGAGATGCTCACTCCAGTAGAGTTCGAGACGCACCACTACGAGGCCCTCACCAGAGAGCCCGCACTCACGAAATAGCGGCAGAGAACCCGGGACGATTCACGCGGATGATGGGCGCTCCGTTGACGGTTGTGCGGCTCGTGCCGGATCGCGAGGCGCTGAGCCGGGCGGGCTCACTCCCCGGTGCGCGCGGCGCCTTCCAGCAGGATGCTCGAGAAGTCGTCGTCCCCATGACCGGCCGCGATCGCCGCATCCAGCGATGCGAGCGCCGCCCGCAGCGCTGGCAGGTCCGCGCCGGGCCGGGTGGTGCCGTCGGCGGTGTCGATCATCAGCCGGGCGTCCTTCGCGATCGCATCGACCGTGAAGTCCCCGCCCTCGGGGGTCCGCTCGCCGCGCACGAACGGTCCCTTCATCCCGGCGATGAAGGCGAGTCCGGTCGCGTCGAGCATCTCCAGGGTCTCCTCGGGGGTGGAGCCGGCGGCTTCCCCGAGCGCGAGAGCCTCTCGCAGCCCTTGAGCGCTGACCGCCAGCGCCAGGTTCGCCAGCAGCTTCCCGGTGGCGGCGGCGCGCCCGGAGGCGACCCCGCGCAGGCGTTCGGGATCCGCCCAGGGCGCGACCAGCTCGAGCACCTGTTCACGCAGGGCGTCGTCCTCGGTGCCGACGTACACCCCCAGCCGCCCGCTGCGCGCGGGACCCAGGGTGCCGACCACCGGCACTCCCACATAGGTGGGGACGGCGGCCGCGAACTCGTCGGCATCGGCGGGGGAGATGGTGGTGGTGTCGATCCACGGGATCCCATCGGGGATCAGCCGCGGGGCGAGCACGGTCTCCCGCACGGCGTCGGGGCCGAACAGGGAGGTGATCACGACCTCCGCGTCCCGGACCGCGGCCGCGGGGTCCTCGGCGAGGGCGGCGCCCTCGGCGACCAGGGGCGCGGCCCGCTCCGCGGTGCGGTTCCACACGGTGACCTCGTGCTCGCCCAGCAGGTGCCGTGCCAACTCGGTGCCCATCCGACCGGTGCCCAGGAACGCGATTCTCATGCCTCCATCCTGGCACGGGGCCTTCCAGCGGGTGACTCATCCCGCCTGCCGGTGCACAATGGGGGTCATGCCCTCGCAGATCAGCCGTCGTGGAGCCCTCGCCGTCGCCGCCACCGCAGGTCTGGCGGTCCCTGCCGCCGCCCGGGCGGAGCCCGCACCCGCCTTCGGGGGCCGGCGCGACCAGCTCACGGTGCGGGTGGCGACCTTCAACGCCTCGCTGAACCGGCCCCGCGCCGGGCAGCTGCTGGAGGATCTGGAATCCGGGACCGATGAGCAGATCCGGGCGGTCGCCGCCGTGATCCAGACCAACAATCCCGACATCCTGCTGCTGAACGAGTTCGACTATGACTCCGATGCGGGCGAGGACCCCGATGCGGGCCGGCGCGGCGTGGACCTGTTCCGCGAGAAGTACCTCGAGGTCAGCCAGGGCGGCCGCACCCCGGTCCACTACCCCTACGCCTTCACCGCTCCGGTCAACACCGGCGTTCCCAGCGGCCTGGATCTGAACGGGGACGGCACCGTGGGCGGCCCCGACGACGCCTGGGGCTTCGGCGAGTTCCCCGGCCAGTACGGGATGGTGGTCCTGTCCCGTCACCGCATCCTCACCGATCAGGTGCGCACCTTCCAGAACCTGCTGTGGAAGGACATGCCCTCGAACCTGATGCCCACCGAGTTCTACGGCCCCGAGGCGACGGCCCGGATGCCGCTGAGCTCGAAGTCGCACTGGGACGTGCCGATCTCCGTCGGCTCCAGCACTCTGCATGTGCTCGCCTCCCATCCCACCCCGCCCAGCTTCGACGGCGACGAGAAGCGCAACCAGCGCCGCAACAGCGACGAGATCCGCCTGTGGTCGCAGTACCTGCAGGCGGGCAGCGCCTCCGCCTGGATCCGCGATGACGCCGGCACGACGGGCGGGCTCGGCCTCCGGGAGAAGTTCGTGATCCTGGGAGACCTCAACGCCGACCCCGTCGACGGCGACTCCTGGCCGGGCGCGATCGAACAGCTGCTCGAGCACCCCCGGGTGAGGGACCCCCTGCCGCGCAGCACGGGAGCGGTCAGCGCCGCGCAGGAGCAGGGCGGTGCGAACGCCGACCACGCCGGGGACCCGGCGCTGGACACCGCGGACTTCGCCGACGACCCGGCCCCCGGCAACCTGCGGGTGGACTACGTGCTGCCCGAGAAGTCGCTGACAGTCGTCTCCTCGGCCGTGTACTGGCCCGCCCCGGGATCCCCGGGCGCGGAGCTGAACGACGCCTCGGACCACCGCCTGGTGCGTGTCGACCTGCAGCTGCCGGGCTGAGCGACGATGACTGCACCCGCTTCCGCCACCCTCCCGCCGATCCTCGAGATCGAGGAGCTGCACGCCCTGCTGCGGGAGGGTGCTCCTCTGCGTCTGCTCGACGTGCGCTGGGCGCTGGACGGCTCCAAGGGCCACCACACCTACCTGACCGGCCACCTGCCCGGGGCGGTCCACATCGATCTGGACACCGAGCTCGCCGGCCCCGCCTCCCCCCAGGCCGGGCGCCATCCTCTCCCCGACCCGGAGGACTTCGCCGCGAGCCTGCGACTCGCAGGGATCGACGACGACACCCGCGTGGTCGCCTATGACGACACCGACGGCGCCCCGGCCGGACGCCTGGTCTGGATGCTGCGCGCCCTCGGCCAGGACGCCGCCGTGCTGAACGGGGGCCTGGCCGCCTGGAGCGGAGCGCTCGAGACCGACGACGTGCGCCCCGCTGCGGGCACCGCCACCGCCCGCGACTGGCCGGCGACCGCGATCGCCACCATCGACGAGGCCGCGACCACCTCCGGGGTGCTGGTCGATGCCCGCGCCCCGCAGCGCTACCGCGGGGAGGTCGAACCGATCGACCCGCGAGCCGGGCACATCCCCGGCGCTCTGAACCTGCCCTACACCGGGAACCTCGATGCCGACGGGCGCTTCCTGCCCCCCGAGCAGCTGCGCGAGCGCTTCGCCGCCGCCGGGCTCGCCCCCGACTCGGAGGTCATCGCGTACTGCGGCTCGGGCGTGACCGGCACCCACGACGTGCTCGCCCTGCAGCACGCCGGGTTCTCGAACGTACGGCTGTTCCCGGGCTCCTGGTCTCAGTGGAGCGCGGATCCCCAGCGGCCGGTCGCTACGGGTTCAGAGCCCGGATCGCGCGGATGATGCCCTGGTGCCGCTCGCGCTGCTCGCGGGCGTGCTCCTCGTCGACGTCCTGCCCCAGCACGGAAGCCCAGATCGGGACCATCTCCTGCATGTAGGAGTGGCCGTGGCCGCCGGGGGTCTTGATCGACAGCGGCATGTCCGAGGAGATCTGCCAGAAGGTGATCCAGGGGAACCAGCGCATCGCCCGGGTGACGTCGTGCCCCACCCGCTCCCGCAGCCACTCCGGCTCGTCCCACAGCAGCCTCGGGTCCCAGAACACGACCGGATCCGAGGGATGCTGGGCGTAGACGACCCGGGGATGCTGCCACGGCTCGTACAGCCCGCCCCAGTAGTCGCGGTACAGGTCACGGGGCCGGGTGACCACGCGGATGTGCCGGCCGTTGTCGACGATCGGGGCGATCGCGGGGGCGCCGGGGCGGCTCGCGGCGACGATCCGGCGGAACATGGGGGTGAAGCCCGGGGTGCCGGTCCACACCGCGCCGTCGACCTTGCGCAGCATCTCGGGGACGTCCCGGAAGGCGGCCTGGCCGCCGTAGGCGCCGAGCGACTCCCCGGCCACGTACAGCCGTGGCCGCCGCTCGCGGGGGATCCGGTCCAGGCGGCGGCGCACCGCATGGAAGAGCTGGTGGCCGGCGCGCTGCGGGGTGCGCCGGTCGATGAGGAAGCTCAGCGCGCTGGTGTATACGGAGTACTGCACCGACGCGGTGGCGCAGTTGCCGTCGGTGAGGAACTCGAGGGCGGACAGCGACCATTCCTGCAGCCAGCCGGTGCCGGTCCCGGTGTACAGCACCAGCACCTCGCGGTCCCAGGCGCCGGTGCGGTCCAGCTCGGCGAGCACCGCGTCGATGGTCTGCTCGAGCGGCCGGGTGGTGGACTTGCCCGCGTATACCCGGATCGGCTCCATCGCGGGCCGGCCGGTGGTCTGCTCGATGTCGTCGGGCCCGGCGCCGCCGGCGACGATCCTGCGGCCCGGCGCCCCGAGCGACTCCCAGCTCTCGTTCGAGGCCGGGCTGCCCGAGCGCAGCGCTGACGTGGGCCGTGGGATCTCGGGGCTGATCAGCCGGTTCGCCTCCTCGGACCGCTCGATCATCTGCTCGATCAGGCGCCCTCGGACGATCCGCTCGACCAGCACCCCGACGGTGATCGCGGTGAGCACGATCGAGACCGTCCCCACCACCCGGGCCGGCAGCACGGGCCGCAGCAGGGTGCGGTACAGCGAGCCGGTGGCCCGCACCGCCCGCACCGCGGCGAGGATCGCGAAGGAGCTCCCCACCCCGGCGGCGGTCCCCACCACGTGGGTGGCCAGGTTCTTCGGCTCCTCCTGCACCAGATGGCTGATCTCCCGCTGGCGCATCACCCCGCGCACCCACGAGTAGGCGGAGATGCCGATCAGGGCCCCCGCCCCGATCATCCGCGCCTGGCGCCGGTGCCCGGCCTCGATGTCGACGTGCAGCCCGAACGCCCGCATGCCGCGCAGCAGGAGCCGCTCGGCCAGGTACCCGGCGGCGTAGCCGTAGGTCTGGGAGAAGCTGATGTTGACCATCCACATCCACCAGGTGCGCGGCAGCAGGCTGGGGGAGGTCGAGATCCAGCCCGCCACCGAGGCGCCGAGGAAGCCTCCGGTGTCCAGCGGCTGGGCGACCGCGGCGCGCCGCACCCGGTGCCCGGTGGCGCGGGAGGCGCTGCGCAGCACTCTCGAGGCGCCCCGCAGGGCTCGGATCAGGGGAGGACGGGCCGGTGCGGGGCCGATGATCATGGGAAGAGGCTATCGGATGCGTCGTAGGCTGAGCCCATGAAGATCCTGCTACCGGACACCATCGCCCTGGACCCGTCGCTTCCCGAGGGATGGGAGGCCGTCACCGTCGACGCCCGCACCGAGATCCCGGCCGCCCACCACGACGCCGAGGCGATCGTGCTGTGGGGACCCTCCCGCGAGCATCTCGCCTCCGCCGCCGCCCTGCCGCAGCTGCGCTGGGTGCAGTCCCTCTCCGCCGGTGTGGAGGGGATCCTCGCCGCCGGCTTCGCGGAGGACGTCGTGATCACCACCGGCTCCGGCCTGCACTCGGCGACCGTCACCGAGCATGCGCTGGCGCTGCTGCTGTCCCTGCTGCGCCGTCTCCCGGAGGCCCGCGAGGCGCAGGCGCGCCACGAGTGGTCCCGCGAGCTGGGCGGCCTGCAGCCGCTGCATCCCACGGGGCGCATCACCACCCTGATCGGGGCACGGGTGCTGATCTGGGGCTTCGGCGGGATCGGGCAGCGGCTCGCCCCGGTCCTGGCTGCTCTCGGCGCGACCGTGCGCGGTGCCGCCCGCAGCGCGGGGGAGAGGGCCGGCTTCGAGGTGATCGCCGACGGTGACGTGCCCGCCGCCCTCCCCGACACGGACATCCTGGTCAACATCCTGCCGGCCACCGAGGCGACGGCGCATGCGGTGAACGCCGAGGTGCTCGCGGCGCTGCCGGACCACGCTCTGCTGATCAACGTCGGCCGCGGTGCGACGGTCGACCAGCAGGCGCTGCGGGAAGCGCTCGAGGCCGGCACCCTGGGGGGCGCCGGCCTCGATGTGACCGATCCGGAGCCGCTGCCGGCCGAGGACCCGCTGTGGGACGCCCCGCGCCTGCTGCTGACCCCGCACGGCGCCGGGGGCCGTCCCGTCGGCGCCGATCAGCGCATCAGCGAGAACGCCCGCGCTCTGGCCCGCGGCGACGAGCTCGCGCACGCAGCCGCTCGCTGAGGCTGCCGCGCTCGCCGTCGGGGGCCTCCTCCTCGGCGGCGGGCGCCTCCGCGTCGTCCAGCGATGAGAAGTGCTCGGCGACCTGCTCCTCGACCAGCGCCGGGATCTGGCCGGTCATCTGCTGGGACACCATCTCCGGGATCTGGCCGCTGACGTGCTCGGTGACGTGCTCGGTCACCTGCTCCGTGACCTGCTCGGTGAGCTGATCGGAGTAGCGCTCCATGAACTCGCGCTGACGGATCCGCAGCTCGAGCCGCTCGATCACCTTGACCTCACGGGACATGTCCTTCCACATCGCGACGCACATGCCGATCATGACCGCCGAGAACGGCAGTGCGGACAGCAGCGCCAGGGACTGCAGCGCGGTCATGCCCGCGGAGGGGTCATCGGAGCGCGACCCCACCCAGATCAGGGTGGCGGCGATGATGCCGGAGGCCGAGGCCCAGAAGATGCGGGTCAGGCGCGGCGGGTTGGGGTCACCGCGGTGGGCGATCATGTCCATCACGAACGCTCCCGAATCGGCGCTGGTGACGAAGAAGATCGAGACCAGCACGATCGCGACGCCGGACAGCAGCGCCCCCGCCGGCAGATGCGAGAAGGTGTCGAACAGGGCGGTGTTCGCGTCGATCAGTCCCTCGGGACCGGTGAAGTCGACCCCGCCCACCACGGACTCGTACAGCGCGGTCCCGCCCATGATCGAGAACCAGATCATGGTGACCACCGTGGGGACCAGCAGCACGCCGGTGATGAACTCCCGCACGGTGCGGCCCTTGGAGATGCGGGCGATGAACACGCCCACGAAGGGCGACCAGGAGATCCACCAGCCCCAGTAGTACGTGGTCCAGCCGCTCAGCCAGGTCGCTCCGGAGTCGCCCAGGAACGGCATGGTCTGGAAGGACATCTGCAGGAAGTTCTGCAGGTAGAAGCCGACGCCGTTGACGAAGTCGCGCAGCAGGAACAGCGTCGGGCCCAGGATCAGGACGGCGACCAGCAGGATCGCGGCCAGCCCCAGGTTCAGGTTCGAGAGGATCTTGATGCCCTTGTCGACCCCGCTCGCGGCGGAGAGGGTCGCCAGCGCGGTCACCGAGATCACGATGACCACCTGGACGGTGGGCGAGTTGGGCAGCACCCCGAGGTGGTCGAGCCCCGCGGCGATCTGGTTCACGCCGAAGCCGAGCGAGGTCGCGATGCCGAACAGTGTTCCCACCAGGGCGATGATGTCGATCGCATCGCCGATCCAGGTGTCGGTGCGCTTGCCGAGGATCGGCTCGAGCGCCCACCGGATCGAGATCGGACGGCCACGGCGATGCACCGCGTAGGCGATGGCCAGTCCCACCACCACGTAGATCGCCCAGGCGTGCAGTCCCCAGTGCAGGAAGGTCTGCCCCATGGCGTTGACCGCCCGGTCCTCCGGGCCGAGGTCGGTGGCGTTCGGCGGGACGCCGGTGGGGCCCTGGTCGGCGAAGAACGTCAGGGGCTCAGCGGCGCCGAAGAACACCAGCCCGATGCCCATCCCGGCGGCGAAAAGCATCGCGAACCAGGAGAACAGCCCGAACTCCGGCTCGTCGTCGTCCTTGCCGAGCTTGAGGTTGCCCATCCGGCTGGCGGCCACGACCACCGCGAAGAGCACGAATCCGGTCACCACGACCACGTAGTACCAGCCCACGGACTGGTTGACCGTGGTGTTGATGGTGGAGATGAAGGCGTTGAACGCCTCGGGCAGGAGGAGGGCGAACAGCAGAGACAGGATCACCAGGGAGGCGGTGATCCAGAAGACGCGCTGGGCGAGCCCGTACTGGTGCGGAGCGGATGCGGTCGAGGTCGACACGGGGGTCTCGATTCCGGGATGAGGGCGGGATGAGCGTGAGAGGGCCTGAGGAGAGGCCCGGTGCACTCTAACGACCGCTGGGGCCCCTGCCCATGGTCGACTGCCGAGGTATGCCGGGGATCACTGCCCGGCAGCGGCCCCCATCGCGCGCACGAGCTCCTCCACTGCGCGGGCGGAGATCTCGGCGACCACGTCCAGCTCGAGATGGAACTGCTGCCCCGCGGCCGGACCGCACAGGTCCGAGACCGCTCGCAGCGCCACGAAGGGCACCCCCAGCGCCTCGGCCGTGCGGGCGCTCGCGGTGGTCTCCATGTCCGCGCTCAGCGCCGCCGGGAAGCGGGCCCGCATCCCCGCGGCGAGGTCGGCGGTCACGAAGGCGTCCCCGGAGAGCATGAGCCCGCGTCGATGACCGGCGTCCCCGGTGGCCCGGCGCGCAGCGGCCTCGGCCTGCTCCACCCAGTCGGGCGCGGCCTCGTGCTGCTCGGGCCCGCCGGGGACCTGCCCGGGGGCGTAGCCGAAGGCGGTCGCATCCGCGATCGACCAGCGGAACTGCTCGCCGACGATCAGGGTGCCGACCTCGACGTCGGCGGCCAGGCCGCCGCAGGACCCGGCGGCGATCACCACGGCGGGCCCGGCGGTGAGGATCCCCCAGGTGGCGGCGGCGGTCGCGGCCGCTACCCCGATCCCGGTGGTCACCACCAGCGCGGGGCGTGCCGCCAGCTGTCCGCGCACCGCGGTGACGGGGGCGGCGAAGGGCGTCGGGACCGTCTGCGCGCCCTCGAGGCGGGCGACGAGCGGGGCGGCCTCCTCGGCCATGGCGGCCAGCACCAGCACAGCGCCGGGGTCTTCGTGAGCATTCATCATGCGGCCAGGGTAGACGGGAGGGGTTCGTTAGGCTGGGTGGGACACAGCGAAGCGGTCCCCGTGGCCGCAGTCAGGAGGCAGTGATGGGACGCATCCGGGACGCAGTGATGATGGGGGCTCGCACGGTGCGGCGGATCCCTCTGCCTGCGGGAGCCACCCGTCACGCCCTGCGCGAGGCCCGTCGACCCGCCCCCACGGGTGCGGTGCAGAAGCGCCACGCGGTCGAGGTGGAGATGATCGGGCGCACCCGCGGCGTCTGGCTCGACGGGCACCATGCCGATCGCGGCATCATCGTCCACCTGCACGGCGGTGCCTATCTCTCCGGCCCCTTCGCCTCGGACTGGGCCTGGCTCTCGCGCCAGGTCGACGCCCGAGGCTGCGCCGGGCTGATGATCGACTATCGCACCGCCCCCGACCATGTGCACCCCATCGCGCTGGATGATGCCGAGTCCGCACTCGCCGCCCTCACGGCCGATGGGCGCCTCACCGCCGCGCCGTGGATCCTGTCCGGTCAGCACGCCGGGGGTGGTCTGGCCTTCACCGTGGCGCGGCACCTGCGGGAGCGGGATGAGGTGCCTGCCCCTGCGGCCCTGGTGGCGATGTCGCCGTGGCTGGACCTCGAGCTGACCAATGCCTCGATCACCGAGACCGACCGGGTGGACCCGGTGCACGAGCGGCGTCTGCTGCGGGACGCGGCGCGGGTCTACGCCGGGCGCACTCCGCTGGAGGATCCGGATCTCTCCCCGATCAACGGCAGCCTGGACGGTCTTCCGCCGATCCACCTCAGCGTGGGCCTGCGGGATCTGTTCCTCCACGATGTGCGGGTCGCGAAGCTGCAGCTGGAGGAGCACGGTGCGGACATCGCCTACCGCGAGGTGGCCGGGAAGCTCGGACTGCAGCTGACGCCGCGCCGCGGGGAGGACGCCGAGCGCCTGTACCGCGAGCAGGAGCTGCTGATCCGGGAGGCGCTCAGCCCTCGACGATGACCAGGGCCGAGCCCGGGCAGGGCTCGCTCCAGCGATGCGCGGGCATGGTGCGGATGAGCCCCGCGACGATCAGCGCCTGCCCGAGCATGTACGAGGCCATCACCCACACCGTGCTGTGCGCGATCGCGGCACCGGGCAGGAACCAGTCCATCGCCATCAGCGAGCTGGAGAGCAGGAAGAGGGTCCCGCCCATCCAGGTCAGCGCGTTGCCGCCGGCGGAGAGATAGGCCATCACCGCGACGGCCAGCGCATACAGGCCCACCAGTGGGAGCATCGGTCCGGCACCGTCCGCGCAGGCCACGAACAGCCCGATCACCACCCCCGCGTAGGGGATCGCGAGCGCCAGGCGCAGCGGATCCCGCCGCCGGATCATCAGGGGGGCGAGCACCACGGCGTAGCAGATCAGCGCCAGCCCGAAGCTGACCACGGAGATCTCCCGCATCGCCCCCGGCGCGACCTGCCCGAGGGTGTCACCCACCCAGGCGCACAGCAGCGCCAGCACGATGAGCATCGTGGCGCGGTTCAGGCGGGGGGCCGCCGTCAGCACCGCCGCCAGCAGCACCGGGGCGAGCATCGGCTGGGTGGCCCGCTGCAGCAGCTCCGCACCGCCCAGCATGGACGCCAGATGGGTCATGGCCACCAGGGCGTAGAGCGCCCACAGCACACGGTGGAAGGCTCTGAGCGGGGGCACTGTCCCAGGTTAGAGAGCAGAAGCGCCCGAATGAAGGGATCGGAGCGATCGTTCGGGGCACGGTTGGATAACAGGCGTGCCACGAATCGATCACGCCACCGCTCACATCTGCTGCGGAGCGCTCACACCCAGCAGTGACAGACCGGTGACCAGGATCTCCTCGGTCTGGGCGGCCAGCGCCAGCCGGCCCCCGCGGATCTCCTCGTCGGACTCCTTGAGGATCGGTGCGGCCTCGTAGAAGCTGGTGAAGGACTGGGCGAGGGAGAACAGGTACGCGCACAGCCGGTGCGGCTCGAACAGGGCGCCCACCTGCTCCACCGTGGGTCCGAACTCGAGCAGTCGCAGGGCGAGCGCCCGCTCGGCGGGATCGACCACGCGGGGCTGCACGGCCGGGGAGATGCCCTGGGCCTGCGCCTTGCGGGAGATCGAACGGATCCGCGCCACGGCGTACTGGAGGTACGGGGCGGTGTTGCCGGTCAGGGCGAGCATCCGGTCCAGATCGAAGGTGTAGTCCGCGTCATGGGCGGTGGAGAGGTCGGCGTACTTGACCCCGCCGATCCCGATGTCCTGGGCGATCTGCGCCCGCTCGTCCTCGGAGAGGTCCGGCCGCAGCTCGTCGATCACGGTGCGCGCCTTCGCCACCGCCTCCTCCAGCAGCGCCATCAGCCGCAGGGAGGAGCCGGAGCGGGTGCGCAGGATCTTGCCGTCCTCGCCGAGGACCGAGCCGATCTTCACGTGTGTCGCCTCGACCTCCGCCGGCAGCCAGCCCGCTTCGCGCGCGGTGGCGAAGACCATCTGGAAGTGCAGCTCCTGCGCGGTGCCGACCACGTAGGCGATGCGGTCGGCGCCCAGGCCCCGCACCCGGTGGCGCACCGCGGTGAGGTCGGTGGTGGCGTAGCCGTAGCCGCCGTCGGACTTGCGGATGATCAGCGGCAGGGGCTGCTCGTCGCGGCCGGTGAACCCTTCGGGGAACACGCACAGCGCGCCCTCGGAGATCCGGGCGATCCCGGCGGCCTCGAGATCGTCGCAGGTGGTGGCGAGCGCTTCGTTGTAGGTGGACTCGCCGGCCAGGTGCTCGTCGCGCAGGGTGACGTCGAGCATGTCGTAGATGCGGTGGAAGTACGCCTTGGACAGCTCCACCAGGTTCGTCCAGATCCGCAGCGACTCGGGGTCGCCGGACTGCAGGGTCGCGACCCGCTTGCGGGCTCGCTCCGCGAAGTCGTCGCCGGCATCGAACTTCGTGCGGGCGGCCTGGTAGAAGGCATTGGGGTCGGTGCGCAGCAGGTCCGCCTCGGCGCTGTCCTCGCCGACCTCCAGCAGGTGCTCGATGAGCATCCCGAACGGGGTGCCCCAGTCGCCGATGTGGTTCTGGCGGATCACGGTGTGGCCCAGCGTCTCCAGGGTGCGGGCCATCGAGTCGCCCACCACGGTGGTGCGCAGGTGGCCCACGTGCATCTCCTTGGCGACGTTGGGCGCGGAGTAGTCGATCACCACCGTGTCCGGCCGCTCCGGGCGAGGCAGGCCGAGCCGCGGATCGGCGGCGACCTCGCGGGTCTGCGCCTGGATCCAGTCGGTGCGCAGGCGGATGTTGAGGAAGCCGGGGCCCGCGATCTCCAGCGGCTCGGCGATGTCCTCCAGCTGGACCGCGTCCAGGATCTCCTGGGCGAGCTCGCGCGGCTTGCGGCCCAGTCGCTTGGCCAGGCCCATCGCCGCATTGCACTGGAAGTCGGCGAACTGGGAGGGGCGGATGATCGGGTCCGCGTCCGCGAACTCGGGGCCGAAGGCGGCGGCGAAGGCGGACTGGAAGCGCTCGGTCAGCGCGATCTCGGGAGCAGGCATGTGCCCCAGGGTAATCGTGCCGGGCGGGACGCGGTCGCGGGGGACATCCCCCTGGTCCGTCGCCCCCGGGATGCCTAGGGTGGGGACATGCGCTTCCTCATCACCCTGATCCTGAACCTGATCTGGCTGGTCACCGCCGGCTGGTCGCTGTTCCTCGGCTACGTGGTCGCGGGAATCCTGGCCTGCATCTTCATCGTCACGATCCCCTTCGGCCTGGCGTCCTTCCGGATCGCGCTGTTCGTGATCTGGCCCTTCGGCCGGGAGGTGGTGGACACCGGGCGCCGCAGCGCCGTGGGCACCCTCGGCAACGTGATCTGGTTCGTGATCGCCGGGTGGTGGCTGGCGCTGGGGCACGTCCTGACCGCGATCGCGCAGGCCGTGACGATCATCGGCATTCCGCTGGCCTGGGCGAACATCAAGCTGATCCCGGTCACCTGCTTCCCCTTCGGCAAGGAGGTCGTCGACTCCGGCGACTCCCGCTCCCGCATGGTGCCCACCGCCCGGTGAGCAGCGACCCGAGCAGCGTCGATCAGGACGAGTACCGCCGGCTCAGCGATCTGGTCACCGCGGGCCTGGCGGTGCTGACCACCCGCCAGGGCCGTCACGACGTCGCCGTCACCGTCGACTCCTACCTGGACGTCTCCTACGATCCGCCCACCATGCTGGTGGCTCTGTACGGGATGGGCCGGGCGGCAGAGGCGGTCGAGGAGGCCGGCCATTTCTGTCTGAACCTGCTCGCCGGCGACCAGCAGGACCTGGCCGATCGCTTCGGCACCCCGGCCGCGCCGCTGCTGGGGATGCTCTCCGGACTGGAGGTGACCCGCACCGTCGATGGCGATGCCGTGCTCGCCGGGACCCTGGGCCACTTCGCGATCCGGGTCGCCCAGGCGAGTGATGTCGCGACCCACCGGCTGCTGAGCGGGCCGGTGGTCGAGATGGGGCAGGGCCGGGTGGACGCGGGGCCCGCCGTGCGGTTCGCGGGGGAGAAGCGTCACCTGGCCTGACGGCGCGCCGCCCGGCGAGAGGTCCCGCTGCTCCCTAAGATCGGGGGGCACACGGGACGACGGGAGAGAGCTGGTCGATGGTCAGGGACGCAGGCGGGAGCTCGGACGAGGACTGGATCTTCGCCGTCGACGACCCCTCGACCCTCCCCACCGAGCGCCTCCCGGACCGTGAGGAGTTCGACCGCTACGCGGCGCCGCTGCTGCCCCGCAGCGAGAACGAGACCGTGGACCTCAGCGAGGTCGACGTCTCGGCCGGCGTGACCGCCGACGCCCCGCTCGAGCCGCCGCCGATCACCGCCCCGCTGCGGGTCCCCACCTACGCCCGCTCCGGCATCACCCCCAACGCGGAGGACGACGACCCCCCACCGGGCGGTTTCGAGATGCCCGAACGGTTCCGGGACCTGGGCATCTTCGACGGGCTGCGGGACGTGATCGCCCTGATCTGCCTGGTGGCGGCGCTGACCATGTCGTTCACCGATGATCAGCTGCCCTGGCTGGACGGCGTCGCGAAGGCCGGCGTCGCCACCGCGCTGATCGCCCTGGTGGTCGTGCACCTGCTGCGCTGGATCCCGGCCTCCCCGCCGCTGGGACTGATCCGGGTGGTGCGCGTGGCCGGCCTGCTGCCGGCGCTGCTCGCGGCCCTGGGCGCCCTGCTGGCGGACCTCGTGCTCGCGCTCCCGGTGCTGTTCGCGCCCCTGCCCGAGGGCCCGCCGATGCGGATCGGCGCGGGGGTCGCGCTGATGCTGCTCGGGGCGACCGTGGGCATCGAGCCGCGCGCCCACGAGGGCTTCGTGCCCGGTGCCGACGCACGCCGACGGGCCCGCACCGGGCTGATGGTGATCGCGGGCGTCGCGCTCGCCGGCCTGCTGCTGGCCCTGGTGATGATCATCGGGCGGATCCCCGCCACCGGCTGGCAGTACTCCCTGATGACCTTCGCCAACACGATGGTCTCCGCCCTGCTGCTGGGCTTCGTGCTGTCCGCCGCGCTGCGCCGGGTGCCCTCCTGGTACGTGTTCTGCACCGGGATGACGGGGGCGCTGGTGATCGGCGCCCTCGCCGACAACACGCTGCGCCTGCAGTTCGCGGCACCGGTCAGCGTCGCCACCGGTTACGTGTACCTGCCGCTGCTGTTCGCCGCCTTCGGGGTGATGATCTCGCGGGCGTTCGTGCGGTCGATGCCGATCTCGTTCCGTCGTGCCGACTGGCTCGTCCACAGCGTGCGGGCGGTGGAGTTCTCGGTGGTGATGCACAGCGCCGCGGTGCTCTGGCACCTGCTGGCCGTGGTCGCCGGCCGCAGCGCCCACACCCCCGGCGGCCCGGTGCTGCACGTGATGGACGCCGTGGTGTGCGCCTGCTTCGTGGCGGTCTCCCTGTTCGCCCGCAACGCCCTGATCAACCGCCCGGCCACCCTGGCGCGCGCCAGCGGTGTGGTCGCCGCGGTGGTGCTGGTGATCGTCGGCTTCCTGGCCGTGATCGTGAACTCCGTGGCCGCGGGCACGGGGGCGGGGCTGATGACCGGGGGAGTGGCCCTGTTCCTCGGGATCGGCGTGGCGCTGATGCTGACCGTGCCCGCCCCGGTGCGGGACGAATTCGGCGCTCCCGATCTCGCCCAGATGTTCACCGACTTCCGCACCCGGGACGCCGGCCGCAGCTCGCTGCTGGACCGGGTGCCGGACGTCTCCGCGGAGCGCTCCCGCAAGAAGTCGTTCCCCGGCTGACCGGCACCCTCCTCACCACCCCTCCTCACACCCCAGGACGACCCATGCCCATGTGGACCCTCCACGGCGACGGCCGCACCGTCGCCCCCTCCGCCATCGTCGCCCCCGAGGAGCGGCTCGCCTGGCCGCTCACGATCGGCATCGGCGCCCAGCACGTGGTCGCCATGTTCGGGGCGACCTTCCTGGTGCCGCGGCTGACCGGGTTCCCGCCCTCGACCACCCTGCTGTTCTCCGGCATCGGCACGCTCCTGTTCCTGGTCATCACCCGCAACAAGGTGCCCAGCTACCTGGGATCCTCCTTCGCGTTCATCGCCCCGATCACGGCCTCCACCCAGGCCGACTCGATGGGAGCGGCCCTCGGCGGGGTGATGATCACCGGGATCCTGCTGGCGCTGCTGGGACTGCTGGTGGCCCGGGTCGGCACCGGCTGGATCTCCGTGCTGATGCCGCCGGTGGTGATGGGCTCGATCGTGGCCCTGATCGGCTTCAACCTCGCCCCCACCGCGTACGACAACTTCGAGCAGTCCCCGCTCACCGCCACGATCACCCTGTTCGCGGTGGTGCTGTGCACCGCCCTGTTCAAGGGCATGCTGGGCCGGGTCTCGGTGCTGCTGGGCGTGCTGATCGGCTACGCGGTCGCAGTGTGGCGCGGGGAGGTCGACTTCACCGCGGTACGGGAGGCCGCCTGGATCGGACTGCCCGAGTTCCACCATCCCGAGTTCAACTTCGCCCTGGTCCCGATGTTCCTGCCGGTGGTGCTGGTGCTGCTGGCGGAGAACGTCGGTCACGTCACCAGCGTGGGTCTGATGACCGGGCGGAACCTCGACCACATGGTGGGGCGCACCCTCGCCTCCGACGGCATCGCCACGGCTCTCTCGGCCGGGTTCGGCGGATCGCCCACCACCACCTACGGCGAGAACATCGGGGTGATGAGCGCGACCCGCGTCTACTCCACCGCCGCGTACTGGGTCGCGGGGATCACCGCGATCCTGCTGTCGATGTCCCCGAAGATCGGCGCTGCGATCTTCACGATCCCGCCCGGCGTGCTGGGCGGGGTGACCTTCGTGCTGTACGGCCTGATCGGCATCGTGGGCGTGCGCATGTGGGTGGACGGCAGGGTCGACTTCTCCCGCCCGAAGAACCAGTTCACCGCCGGGGTCGCCCTGGTGGTCGGCATCGCGAACGTGACCTGGACCTTCGATGGCATCACCCTGACCGGCATCGCCCTGGGCACGCTCGCCGCCCTGGTCATCTACCACCTGATGACTCAGCTGGGGAGGCTGACCGGCACCGAGGAGCGGACCTCGGCGCACTGAGCATCATCCTCGGTCCTGCTCCCGCTCCCGGAGGTAGGCGAGCACCGCGAGCACCCGACGGTTGCCGTCCTGCTCGGAGATCCCGAGCTTCTCGAACGCGGAGCTGACGTGCTTGACGACCGTCCCGCGCGACAGGTGCAGCTCGTCGCCGATCTGATCATTGGTCCGGCCCTCGGAGACCAGGGCGAGGACGTCTCGCTCGCGGGCGGTCAGGAGTGCGAGCCCCGCTCGCCGTTCGCGCATCAGCGAGCCGACCATGACCGGATCGATGACGATGCCCCCTCCACGCACGGTCTCGAGCGCACGCAGGAAGTCGTGGACGTGCGCGACCCGATCCTTGAGCAGGTACCCGGTGCCGGCGCCCGTGTTCCGGAGCAGCGCCGGCGCGGAGCGGTGCTCGGCGAACTGGGAGAGCACCACGATCGGCAGCCGGGGATGGTCCCGGCGCAGCCCGATCGCCACCCGCAGCCCGTCGTCCCCGTCGTCCGGCGGCATGCGCACGTCGGTGAGCAGCAGATCGACCTGTCCCGAGGGGATGCGGGACCGTGCCTCGGACTCGAGCTCGGTGGCGGTGGCCACCGCGGCGATCACGTCGTGGCCGGCGCGGTGCAGAATCGCCAGGAGCCCCTCGCGCAGCAGCGCTGAATCCTCCGCCAGCAGGATCCTCATGCGGCCGCGTCCTCGTCCATCTGGCGGGGGACGTCCAGCAGCAGGCAGGTCCCGTGACCCGCGGGGCTGGTGAGGCTGAGCGTGCCGCCGAGACGGCGGGCACGGGCATGCATGCTCAGCAGCCCTGTCCCCGTCGGCTCCGCGCCTCCGGTGCCGTCGTCGCGGACCTCCAGGAGCAGCCGAGCATCCTCGACCACGCAGCGTACGTCGGCACGCGTCGCCTCGGAGTGCCGCACCACGTTCGTCAGCGACTCCCGGGCGATGAGCAGGACGCTCTGCTCGAGTGCCGGAGCCTGCCTCGGCACGCTGCACTCGAGGGTGACGGGCAGCGGGATCGAGGTGACCAGCTCCTCCAGCGCACCGCACAGGCCGCCGTCACGCAGCGCCGAGGGGACCAGTCCGCGGGTGGCATCGCGCATCGCCTGGGACCCGAGATCCAGCTGCCGCTGCACGTCCGTGATCCCGGTGAGCAGGCGGGTGCGCTCCGCCGCGGAGACGCTCAGCTCCTCGAGGTCCAGGTGCAGCAGCGCGAGCCGCATCCCGGCGGCGCTGAAGTGCATCTGGGCACCGTCGTGGAGGTCTCGCTCCAGGGCCTGCCGCTCCAGGGCGATGGAGTCCCCGATCCGCACCGTCTCCGCGCTCAACGCATCGACCTGCGCGGCGAGCCGACGCTCGTCGTCCCGCAGCAGCGCCGCGCTCAGGGCGGACCAGCCGTGGGCGAGGGCGGTCACGCCCCACAGCACCAGGAACAGCAGGAACAGTCCGAGCAACGGGGCGATCACCGCAGTCGGGACGATCGGCAGCGTGCGGTCCCCCGACCACGAGGTGATCTCGCGGCCGGCCGCAGCGGCGAAGGGGACCGCCAGCAGGGTGCCGAGCAGGACCACGAGGAGGATCCCGAGGAAGAAGGCGGCCACGGCCATCACGGAAGTGAGCAGGACCAGCACCACGTCCTGCCAGCGCAGCTCCCAGCGCTCCCGTCGATGGGTCGGTGCAACGCGTCCGGCAAGGGGCAGCAGTCGCTGCTCGCACCGCGGCCACAGCATCAGCCACACCGGGATCAACAGCACGGAGAGCCACACCCCGATCGAGACGGCACCGGCGAGGGCCTGCACCGCGAGGTAGAGCAGCGACGTCCAGGGGGCCCGGGTGCGCAGCAGGCGGAACGGGCGACGCAGATCGGTGGTCTCGAGTCGGTGCACCCCTTGACCGTACGACGCTCTTCCCCACCCAGGGGTGGGCAGAAGCCCACTGTCGTCGTCGGCAGAAGCTTCTGTCCCGGGCCGGCGGGGATGGGGTCGGATCGAGACATGCACACAGCCACTCGCGCCGCGGCCCGCGGCCTCACCATGACCTACCGCCGCGGCACCGAGTCCCGGTCGGTGCTCCGAGGCATCGAACTGGACGTCCCCGCCGCCGGGGTCACCGCCATCACCGGCCCCAGCGGCTCCGGGAAATCCACCCTGCTGTTCTGTCTCGCCGGACTGGAGCGCACCGACCGGGGGCAGGTCGAGCTGCTGGGCCTGGACCCGGCCCGAGCCCGACCGGGGCGCATGGCGCGCCTGTATCGCGAGCAGGTGGGATTCGTCTTCCAGGACTACCACCTGATCCCGTATCTGAGCGCGAGGCGCAATGTCGAGCTCCCCGGACTGCTGGGAAGGCGTCGAGGCACCCCGAGCATCGCTCGGACCGCTCTCGAGGACATGGGATTGGGCGATCACGCCTCGGTCCAGGCCTCCCGACTCTCGGGCGGGCAGCAGCAGCGGGTGGCGCTGGCCCGTGTGCTCGCCCAGAGTCCGGCAGTGATCTTCGCCGACGAGCCGACGGGTGCACTCGACAGCACTGCCTCTGCGCTCGTGCTCAGGACTCTGCGGGCTCGGGCGGACCAGGGCGCTGCCGTGGTGCTGGTGACCCATGACCCCGAGGCGGCGGCCATCGCGGACCGAGTGCTCGAGCTGCGCGACGGTGAGCTGACCACGGCAGGGGCCCGATGATCGCCGCCGTGGCGCGCGCTGTCCTGGCATCCCGAGGGGCCTGGTGGGCTCCCGCGCTGCTCGCCGCCCTCGCCTCGCTGTTGATCGGGGTGTGCTTCGTACAGGTCACCGCGAGCGGGGGAGACGAGTACCGACGGATCGTCGAATCGTCGGGGCTGTCCCTCGAAGACATCGAGGCCGTGGGACTCAGCATCACCATGATCATCGTGCCGACGGCGACGGTGGTGCTGGCGGTGGTGAACTCGGCCGCTGTCGGACAGCTGACCGGTGACCTCAGCCGGTGGCGGCTGATCGGCGCGGCCCCCACGACCCTCAGTGCTCTCGTGCTCGCCCAACTGCTGCTGGCGGTGGGCGCAGGAGCCGCCGTGGGGGCGGTCTGCACGTTTCTGGTCGGCGGTCTACTCGCCCGGATCCTGAACGCGATGCTGCTCCCCGAGCTCGGGGGCCTCACCGTGCAGCCGACCGCGGGTGCGCTCGCCGGAGCCCTGCTGCTGCCGATCGGCATCGCTGTCGTGGCCGGAATCCCGGGAGCGGTGCGGGCGGCTCGCGTCCCGGCGCTGCGGACGATCCGCGACAGCGAGGCGGCCCCGCCCCGCACCGGGGCCCGGCACTGGGTGGGGAGCGGGCTCGGGCTGATGGGGCTAGGCGTCGCCGCCGGTGCAGCTTTCCGCTCTCCGGGGAACCTGGACGACGGCGGAGCTCTGACGGTGGGGCTGGGGCTGGGGCTCCTGGTCCTCGTCGTCGCAGGGATCGGGGCCCGAGTGCTGGTGCCCGGACTGGTCCTGTCGTGGACCGCGGTCCTCCCTTTCCGGGATGCGGTCTGGGTCCTGGCACGCGCCGGAGCCGTCGCTCGCGCCAGGTCCAGCGGCGCGGCAGTGGTGGCGCTCGCCTGCGGGACCGGAATGCTCGGCACTCTCACCGGGATGGCCCGCACCACCGAGGCCATCGCACGCGCGAGTGGTCCGGCACGTCAGTTCAACCTGTTGGACACCTACGTGATCTGCGGTGCGCTGGGTGTGCTCTGCGCAGTCGGCGGAGCGTGCGTCATCGCGCTCGGTGCCCTGGACCGCCGCCGGGAGACCGCGCTGCTCCGCGCCGCCGGCTGTTCCCCGCGGCAGGTGCTTCTCCACGCAGCGTGCGAGGCGCTGATCCTCACCGTCAGCTCGCTCCTCGTCGCCCTCGCCGCCACCGCTGCGGCGATCGCGACCGTGGTCCGTGCCGCGGCAGCGGATGATCTCCCGCTGCGCCTCGTCCTTCCGATCGCTGAGCTCGGGATCAGCGGGGTCGTGATGTTCCTGGTCCTGCTCGGAGCCCTGCTGATCCCTGCCTCTCGAGCTCTTCGCACGAGTGTGAGGACCTCGCTCGGCGCGGCATGAGGTGCACGGCGGTGCTCGAGCGCGCAGATGTGACTTCCCCGACCGTCGGCGGTCCGGGCAGAACCGCCCCACGACCTCGCGGACCTGCGATGACGCAGAGCTCTGGGGTACCGTGACGACCTGCACAGAATCTGCACGTCCGCATTTTGTCCTGCACAGTGGATCACTCCACACATCACGACAGGAAGGACCGCGATGAGCACGCCGGGTTCGACCCAGGCAGCCGAGGAGCCCACGCAGGGCTCCAGCATCTCGGAATGGCCGGAGGATCTCCCCAGGACCGTCCATCTCCCCCGCTCCCAGCAGATCGCCACCGACGACTCGGACGACGAGATCACCGAGAAGCTCCGCCGCCAGGGAGCCCGGATCGCCAAGGGCACCGTCGCGCCGGCCGTGTTCTGGCCCGCGATGGCCGTGGTGCTCGGCGTCGCGCTGCTGGCGGTCATCTTCCCCGACACCTCCGGCTACGTGATGGAGACCTCCCAGAACTGGATCGTGGCGAACCTCGGCTGGTTCTACATGCTGGCGATCGGCATCTTCGTCGCGTTCTCGATCATCGTCGCGCTGTCCAAGTGGGGTTCGATCCGGCTGGGCCGGGACGATGACGAGCCCGAGTTCGGGCTGATGTCCTGGTTCGCGATGCTGTTCTCCGCCGGCATGGGCGTGGGCCTGGTGTTCTACGGCGTCGCCGAGCCGCTGGGCTACACCACCACCGCGCCGAAGCCCGGCTGGGACGTCGAGGGCGTCGAGGCCTCGGGCCTCGCGATGGCGCAGACCTTCCTGCACTGGGGCCTGCACCCCTGGGCCGCCTACGCCGTGATCGGCCTGGCCA
>DXDT01000152.1 GCA_019115335.1 Candidatus Brachybacterium merdigallinarum | reverse complement strand
CCGATGGACTCGATGGAGCGGGAGAGTATGTCGTCGACCTTGCCGCTGAGGTCCACGACGGAGCCGTTCTCGACGTAGTCCGCCAGGGTGCCGCCGGCCCAGTTGAAGATCAGGGTGGGGGCGTTGCCGGAACCGATCGAGGTGCGGATCTTCTCCTTGTACGAGTCGTTGGCGAAGTACTCGACGGCGAAGGGGGTGTCGGGATTGGCCTCGTCCCAGGCGTCGAAGGACAGCTGGTAGGTGTCCTGCTTGGCGCCGGTGAGGGCCCACACGGACAGGCTCGAGGGGGAGCCGGCGCCACCGGTGGGCTGGGTGCCCCCACCGCAGGCGCTGAGGGTGACGAGGGCGGGGACGGAGATCCCGAGGCCGGCAAGGGCTGCGCGGCGGCTGACAGGCTTCATGGCGGTGCTCCAGTTCGGTGATCGGCGACTATGCCGAAAAGTTTCGGAAACTGCTGTCTGTTCGGTTAAGGTAGACCATGTCCAGCCTCTCGTCAACACTCGCTCAACAGTGCTTCAATGCGAGAGTTCAACCGAAAAGCTGATCGATAGCTGTACGAAAAACTGCTGCGCATCGGGAGGTCGCTGAGGCTCCCGCGTGCTTCAGCTGGCTATCCTGAGCCGCACGACGGAGGGGGTGGGAGCCCCCGGAGGGAAGGTCCGATGGCACGAGTCACGCTGAGCGCCGTGGCCGAGCGCGCAGGGGTCTCCGTAGCGACGGCCTCGAAGGTCATGAACGGGCGCGGGGACGTCCGGGAGGCGACGCGCAAGCGAGTTCAACAGATCGCCCGGGAGCTCGATTACGCCCCCAAGCGACGCGAGGGCGGCTCGGTGGGCTCGCTGGTCATCTGCTTCGACGCCCTCAACAACCCGTACTCGATCGAGATCCTGCACGGAGCGACACTGGCCGCCCGCCGGGCCGGGGTGGACCTGGTCGTGACCACCATGGAGATGCAGAACGGCGGCGCTGACCGGGCGATGACCCGGGACTGGTTCCGTGCCATGGCGGACCGGGGCCATGGTGCGGTGATCTCTGTGACCGCGCCGGTGACCGTCCAGCAGCTGGAGTCCAGCAGGGCCTGCTCACTGCCGCTGCTGGTGATCGATCCGATCACCACGGAGGACGATCCCGCGCTCGAGGAGCTGGTGCGGATCTCGTCCACCAACTGGGCAGGGGGCCGCGCGGCGACGCAGCACCTGCTCGACCTCGGGCATCGTCGGATCGCGATCGCACTCGGCACGGAATCCTCTGCTCCGGTCCGGGAGCGTCTGGACGGCTATCGCAGCGCTCTCGAGCAGGCCGGAGTCCCCTTCGACCCCGAGCTCGTGGTCGGCGCCCGATACACGTTCGAGGAGGGCCGTCGCGTCGGCAAGGTGCTGCTCGACCATCTGCAGGATGGTGGCCAGGCGCCGACGGCGATCTTCGCGACCTCCGACACGATCGCTCTGGGTGTGCTGCGCACCGCACATGAGCTGGGGCTGCATGTGCCCGAGCAGCTCAGCGTGATCGGTTTCGACGACACCCTGCTCGCCTCCTGGACGAACCCCCAGCTGACCGTGATCAAGCAGCCGCTGTTCGGGATGGGACAGGTCGCCGTCGAACGCGCTCTGGCCCTTGCGACGGACCCGGACCGCTTCTCGATGCCTTTCCAGCTCGAGACCCAGCTGGTGCGGCGCGAATCGACCGCCCCGGCACCGGCTCGGGACTGAGGTGGATCCGGCGGCTGACCGGGATGCTCCCCGCAGGCGTCAGGCCGAGGTGGGTCAGCCTGCGCGGCCGGTGAGCTCCCGCGCCTGTTCCTGGGCCTTGAGCGCGAGCTCGACGGCCTTGAAGGCGTGCTCCTGGGTCATCGCGTTCTCGGTGCGGTTCAGCACGTCCAGCACCAGCTCGCCGAAGAACGGGTAGCCGACCTTGCCGCTCGCCTCGATGCGGTGCTCCCCGTCCTTGTCCACCAGGATCACCTGGTTCGAGCCGTTGTCCGTGGTGACATCCACGTACTTGCGCAGCTCGATGTACCCTTCCGTGCCCAGCACGAAGGTGCGGCCGTCGCCCCAGGTGCGCAGGCCCTGCGGGGTGAACCAGTCCACCCGCACGAAGCCGGTCGCGCCGGAGGACAGCGCGATGTGGGCATCGCCGTAGTCGTCGAGCTCGGGATGCTCGGGGTTGCCGAAGTTGCCGATCGTGGAGGAGAGGATCTCGGCGTCGTCGGAACCGGTGAAGGTGAGCATCTGCTCGAAGTTGTGGCTGCCGATATCGGTGAGGATGCCGCCGTAACGGGCACGCTCGAAGAACCAGTCGGGACGCGTGGAGGGGTCACCCATCCGGTGCGGGCCCATGCCCTGGACCTGCAGGACCTTGCCGATCGCGCCGCGCTCGATGAGCTGACCGGCCAGCACGGCGGCCTCCACGTGGATCCGCTCGGAGTAGTACACGTCGTACTTCTTGCCAGTGCGCTCGACCGCGGCCTTCGCCTCGGCGAGCTGATCCAGGCTGATCAGCGGGGTCTTGTCGGTGAAGTAGTCCTTGCCGGCCTCCATCACGCGGATCCCCAGCGGGGCGCGGTCCACCGGCACGGCGGCCGCGGCGACCAGGTGCACCTCGGGATCCTGGAGGACCTCCTCCTCGCTGGAGGCGACCTGGACCTGCGGGAACTTCTCCTGGAATGCGGCGACGCGCTCGGGCTGCGGGTCGTACACCCACTTCAGGGTGCCGCCGGCACCCAGCAGTCCCTGGGTCATCCCGCCGATGTGGCCGTGATCCAGGTGCATCGCGGCGAACACGAACTCACCCGGCTCCACCACGGGCTTCGGCATTGCGGCGGGGGCGTAGTTGGCTCCTTCGGAGACAGCCATCGACGGTCCTTTCGGTCGAGAGTGCGGGCAGGGGCCCGGTGAGAGCCCCCTCCAGTGTCCTGCATCGTCCCCTCCAGTGTCGTGCATCACGGACAGGGACGGTGCGGAGTGCCGGAGGTTGCCAGTCGCGCGGGGCACCCGCGGCGCGCGGGCCGGCGGTCCGGGCGTCTGTCGTCCCGCCGGCGTGACCTCGGACAACCCCGGCACGTCGGGGGCGGCCGACGGGCCTATCGTGGACCCGAGAGCCACACCGCAGTGCCCGTCCCGGCGCACCCCGTCCCGCGCTCACGACCGGGCACCGCACGGGAAGGAGCCGAGTGATCGACGTCCTCGCGAGCAGCCCCCTGCTCACGCTGTTCCTGGTCGTCGCGACCGGAGCCGTGCTCGGCGCGATCCCCTTCGGCCGGATGCGCTTCGGCGCCGCCGGCGCCCTGTTCACGGGCCTGGCCCTGTCCGCGATCGCCCCACAGCTCGGCGACGGCATGCAGATCGTGCAGACCCTCGGGCTCGCCCTGTTCGTCTACACCGTCGGTATCTCCGCCGGCGCCACCTTCTTCGCCACGCTGAACAAGCAGCTGCCGCTGCTGGGCGCCGCGACCGTGGCCACCGTGATCGCGGCGCTCGCGACGATCCTGCTCGGCCACGCCCTCGGGATCGAGCGGGATCTGGGGCTGGGCCTGTTCACCGGCGCGCTCACCGGCGCGCCCGCGCTCGAC
>DXDT01000014.1 GCA_019115335.1 Candidatus Brachybacterium merdigallinarum | reverse complement strand
GAGATGGCCCGCTACCTGGGCGCGACGGCAGACGGCTCCGCCCCCGGCTCCGCCGCGGCCACCGAGGTGCTGTTCACCGGCACCGAGGACAGCGCCGGTGCCATGAACTGGTTCCAGCAGGACTTCGGGACGGGGACGATGATGACCTTCCACAACGGGCAGACCGGAGGGTACTTTTCCTTCGTCGGCTTTGATCCGGCCACCGGCCGCGGCATCGTGCTGCTGACGGACACGGCGGCTTCGCTCGACGTGCTCGGGGTCGGGATCCTCACCGGGGAGGTGGCGCTGTGAACACGGTGCTGCTCCTGCTGCCGCTTGCGGTCGCCCTGCTCCTGGTGGGGTTCCTGCTGGTGGGGATCGTCCGGCTGTACTTCGGGTACCTGCATCCGCTGCGGATCGCGATCCGCACCCTCAGCAATGCCACCATGCTGGGCGTGGTCGGACTGCTCTCGATCCTGCCGGCCTCCGCCTGGTGGGTGATGTGGGTGCTCGCGCTCGCGATCCTGGGTGGGGTGGCGGTGGCCGTGCGCCGTCTGCTGGTCAGGCGGCCGCCCGTCGACCCCACCCCGAGGGAGGCGAAGCGGCTCCGGGCCCCGGGCATGCTGACCCTGATCGGTGAGGTCGTCGTCCTGGTGGCAGTCCTGGTGGTCGCGGTGGCGGCGGGCTGAGCGGCGCCCTGCTCAGGCCGCCTGACGGATCGGCAGCCAGTCCAGCACGTCCTGGATGCCGCGGTCCCAGAAGTCCCAGGTGTGCCCGCCGGGGCGCAGCCGCGAGATGAGGTCCACGCTGCGCTCCTCGGCGGCGGCGATGAAGCGACGGTTCTGCGCGAGCAGCTGGTCCTCGGTGCCGCAGTCCAGGAACAGCTGGGGCAGGGACTGCGGATCCTGCGCCGCCAGCCGTCCGATCAGGTCATCGGCGGTGCCGGTCAGGTCGCGCTCTCCCCAGATGCGCGGGACCAGCGTGGGATCGCGCAGGTCGAGGTCCATGCTCAGCAGATCCACCGCGCCGGAGAGGCTGGCGGCGGCGGCGAAGCGCTCGGGGTGGTTCAGGGCGAGCTTGAAGGCTCCGAAGCCGCCCATCGACAGCCCCGCCACGAAGGTGTCCTCCCGCGCGGTGGAGACGCGGAAGGTACGGGCGATCAGCTGCGGCAGCTCCTCGGCGATGAAGGTCCAGTAGTCCTCCCCGAGGGCCTCGTCGGCGTAGAAGGAACGGCGCACCTCGGGCATGACCACGGCGATGCCCTTCTCGGTGGCGTAGCGCTCGATCGAGGTGCGGCGCTCCCAGATCGTGCAGTCATCGCTCAGGCCGTGCAGGAGATAGAGGACCGGCACGCCCCGCTCGTCCACCGCGGGCTGGGCGGCGCCCTGCATGCCGATCCCGGCGGCGGCCTGCGGCATCAGCACCACCATCGAAGTGCCCATCCCGAGGGACTCGGCGAAGAGATCAGTGCGCAGGCGGATCATCGGGGCAGTCTCCAGGGTCTCGGGGGAACGCAGCGGCTCAGGGAGTGCGACGTGCCAGGGATCGCAGCGCCTCCTACGATGACAGGATGAACGCGACTGCGCACCCCGAACCCGCCTGGATCCGCGAGGCGATCTGCTGGCAGGTGTATCCGCTGGGCTTCTGCGACGCCCCGCTGCGGCGCCCGGGGACCGACGACGCCGGAGCCGACGCTCCGAGGGCGGGCGAGGCGGCCGACGCACCCGAGGTCGCGCACCGCCTGCCACGACTGCTGGGCTGGCTCGACCACCTGCTGGGCCTCGGCGCGAACGTGCTGCTGCTGAACCCGGTCTTCGACTCGGTCTCCCACGGCTACGACACCCTGGACCATCACCGCATCGACCCGCGCCTGGGTGATGACGAGGACTTCGACGCCCTGGTCGCCGCCTGCCACGAGCGCGGAATCCGCCTGGTGCTCGACGGGGTGTTCAACCACGTCTCCGCCCAGCATCCCCTGGTCCGCCAGGCGCTCGCGGCCGGACCCGACAGCACTGCCGGAGCCCGCATCCGCTGGGCCGGGGACGCGCCCTACGGCTTCGAGGGCAATGCGGACCTGGTGGAGCTGAACCTCGCCGAGCCGTCCGTGCAGGACATGGTCGTGGAGGTCATGGGACACTGGCTGGACCGCGGGGCGGACGGCTGGCGGCTGGATGCGATGTACGCCGCGAGTGCCGAGACCTGGGCGCCGATCCTGGAGCGGGTCCGCGCCGCCCACCCCGAGGCGTGGATCCTCGGGGAGGTCATCCATGGGGACTATCCCGCGTTCGCGGCGGCCTCGGGGGCGGATTCGATCACCCAGTACGAGCTGTGGAAGGCGATCTGGTCCGCTCTGCACGATCAGAACCTGTTCGAGCTCGCCCACGCCCTGGGCCGTCACCAGGGTTTCCGCGATGCCGCCGGTGGCGGGCGGCCGCTGGTGTTCGTCGGCAATCACGACACCACCCGCATCGCCTCCCAACTGCCCGATGGCCGCGATCTCGCCGTCGCTCTCGCACTGCTGGCCCTGCTGCCGGGCATCCCGGCGATCTATGCGGGCGACGAGTTCGGGGCGGCCGCGGTCAAGGAGGAGCGCGCGGGCGGGGACGATGCGATCCGGCCCTACTTCCCGGCCGACCCCGCGGAGGTGGTCGCTGCTGCGCAGTCTGCCGACGCTGCCGTGGAGTCCGCCGACGCTGCGGCCCCGGCGGCCGGGACTCCCCTCAGCACTCCCCTGCCGCTGCGGCTGCTGAGCGCCGACGCCGCGCCCCGGATCCTCGAGGTGCACCGCCGCCTGCTCGGGCTGCGCCGCCGGGAGCCGTGGCTCGCCGACGCCGCCGTGACGGTGCGGGAGGAGACGCTCGAGAACAACTGGGCCGAGCTCGTCCTGACCCCGCCCGGGGACGAGACGTCACCGCTCACGCTCGCGCTGAACCTCAGCGAGGAGGACCGCCCCGCTCCCGGTGCCGTGATCGAGCAGGTCAGCGGTGCGGACATGCTCGACGGCGTCGGCCCCGCCCCCGACGGCACGGTGCCCGCTCACGGCGTTGCGGTGGTGCGTTGAACGCGATCGCGCTCCGTCGCCGCCTCCTTGAGGAAGCGTTCCAGATCGCGTTCGTAGAGCCGCAGGGACGTGCTCTGTCGCTTCAGCGACGCGAGCTTCGAATCGACCTCGACACGACGAGTTCCCACACGCGCTCGCTGATCTCTCAGCGCCCGGACGAGCTCTTCCAGCTCAGGCTTCGTCAATGATGACCGCTCCAGCTCCTTTCGCCGTCTCTTGAGTGCCTGCGCCTGTCGAAGTGGAGTGAGCTCGTCCTCCGACGGCGTGAAGCTCAGGACGGCAACCGGAGCCATGAGTGAGAGAGCGACGACGAGCAGGACCGCAGCGATGATCACCCACAACCCGGGGTCTGCTGCGATGCTGGACAGGAAGACGCCGACCAGACCACCCAGCACCAAGGTCACCACAGTGCCCATATGGATCCTCAGTGCATAGGCGATCCGGTGCACCATTCGTCGAAGCACAGAGAGCATCGGCATCCTCCAAGAACCGCCCTGGTTCCGCTGCACTGTCGGGCACGTGGTCGTCGTGACCCCCAGCCGCGGAGCATTCGCATGCAAGCGTAGGCCGTCCCCCGTCAGGGTTCCGTCGTAGGCTCGGACCATGAGCATCGCGATCAAGCCCGCCGAGTCCGTGAACACCGCCCCCGTCGTCGCCCTCGGTCTGGTCGGTGGCTGGCTGACCGCGCGCGAGACCGGGATCCGACCCCTGGGCGGCGTGGTCCTCGCCGCGGCGGGGCTCTACGCCGGGCGCACCTGGCTGGCCCGTCGGGGCCCGGCGACCACCGCGGTGCTCGGCGCGACCTACGTGCTCGGCTTCGGCCTCTCCCACCCGCTGGCGAAGAAGATCGGCTCCTGGCCGGCCGTGCTCAGCGTCGCCGGGGTCGCGACCGGGGCAGCAGCGCTCCTCTCCGACGCCGCCTACAGCGACTGGATCCCCGCGAACCCCGAGGACTGAGCCGACCACGCCGGGCAGGCCCCGCGACCCTCGGGGACCGGGATCCCTGCCGTGGATTCCGCGGCCGAGGGCGGAAAGTGCTGTCCTCCGCCGCGATAGTTGACTAGGCTAAGACATCGGTCCCGATCGCCGGGGCCCGCGCTCCCCTTCGAGGACTCCTCCCCCATGCTCGGCACCATGAGCCGCCTCTGGCAGACGGTCCGCCCCATTCGATTCCGCCTCTACCTGGGCCTTCTTGCCGCCATGACGGCGTCGCTGGTCGCGCTCGGCATCCCACAGGTCCTCGAGCTGGTCGTCAACCGCGTCCAGGTCGGCGGGGCCGCCGCCGCCGTGTGGACCGGCGGCGCGATCGTGCTGGGCCTCGGCCTGCTCGAGGCCGCCCTGATCTGGCTGCGCCGCGTCTTCGCGGTCTCCCCCTCCACGCTCGTCGAGAAGAACATCCGGGTCTCGTTCTACGCGAAGGTGCAGAACATGCCCGTCGCCTTCCACGACGGATGGGGATCCGGGCAGCTGCTCTCCCGGATGATGGGCGACATCAACATCATCCGGCGCTGGATCGCCTTCGGCATGATCATGCTGGTCACCACATCGGTGACGATCGTGGTCGGGATGGCGCTGCTGATCCGCTCCTCGCTGCTCCTGGCGGCGGTCTTCTTCCTCGCCGCGGTGCCGGTGACGATCATCGCCTTCCGCTTCCACCGCGAGTTCTCGGTCCTCTCCCGCCTCTCACAGGATCAGAACGGCGACCTGGCCACCACCATCGAGCAGTCCGTGCAGGGCATCCGGGTGCTGAAGGCCTTCGGCCGTGGCCCGTCGGCGCTCGAGGGGTTCACCGAGCAGGCCGAGGAGCTGCGGCAGACCGAAGTGCGCAAGGCGACCTCCATCGCCCGCTTCGACATGTTCATGTTCATGCTGCCCGAGCTCGCCCTCGGCATCGCCCTGCTGATCGGCATGCACCTGGTCGCGGGCGGGCAGATCAACGTCGGCCAGCTCGCCTCCTACTTCGCGACCGCCACCCTGGTGGTGGGCCCCGTGCGGATGCTCGGCATGCTGTTCGGGCAGATGGTCAACGCCTCCACCGCCCTGGACCGCCACTACGAGGTGATGGACGAGGACAACGCCATCACCTCCCCCGACGAACCCGCCCGGATCGACCTGCGCGCCGCGCGCGGAGCGGTGCGCCTGGACGGGGTCCGCTTCCGCTTCGAGGACGCCCCCGAGCACGTGCCCGACGTGCTGGCCGGCATCGACCTCGAGATCCGCCCCGGGGAGACCATGGCGCTGGTGGGCGTGACCGGCTCCGGGAAGTCCACCCTGCTGCAGCTGGTGCCGCGACTGTACGACACCACCGCCGGGACCATCACCATCGACGGCACCGACATCCGCGCGATGGACCTCAGCGACCTGCGCACCCTGACCGCCGTCGCCTTCGAGGACGCGACCCTGTTCTCCGACTCCGTGCGCGAGAACGTGCTGCTGGGCGCGGATCCCTCCCTCACAGACCAGCAGGCGGAGGAGCTGCTGCACCTGGCCCTGCGCACCGCCGACGCGAGCTTCGCCCTCGACCTGCCCCAGGGCGTGGACACCCGGATCGGCGAGGAGGGCATGAGCCTCTCCGGCGGGCAGCGCCAGCGCCTGGCCCTGGCCCGCGCGATCGCCGCCCGCCCCGCCGTGCTGCTGCTGGATGATCCCCTCTCCGCACTGGACACCAAGACCGAGGAGACCGTCACCGGGCGCCTGCGCGAGGTGCTTGAGGGGACCACTACTCTGATCGTCGCCCACCGCACCTCGACCGTCGCTCTCGCCGACCGGGTCGCCCTGCTGGACCACGGCCGGATCACCGCCGTCGGCACCCACGCCGAACTGATGGCGAGCTCCCCCCGCTACCGCTGGGTGATCGCGAACCAGGAGGAGGAGAGGCGCCGCAACCAGGACGTCGAGACCCTCACCGGGGAGCTGGACCTGCGGGGAGTCTTCGACACCGAGCAGGGAGGTGCCCGATGAGCGCGACCACAGCCGCCACCCGGAACGACGACCCGCAGGACGACGAGCAGCGCCAGCTCAGCCCCGAGGAGCTGAAGGCCTCCCGGAAGCGCTCCTTCTCCCTGCTCAGCGAGCTGATCTCCCCGGTCAAGGGGCAGTTCGCGCTGATGGCCGTGATGGTGATCGTCGCGCAGCTGGCCGTGGTGGCCGGCCCCGCGATCATCGCCTGGGGCATCGACAACGGCATCCCCGCCCTGATGGAGGGGAACTCGATCCCGGCCATCCAGGCGGCCGCGCTGCACATCGCCTGCGCGATCATCGGCGGCATCCTGACCTACGGGTACGTGCGCCAGTCGGTCGTCGTCGGCCAGAAGATGCTGCTCGCGCTGCGCCGGAAGGTGTTCCGCTTCACCCAGCGCCAGGACCTCGAGTTCCACGAGCGCTACACCTCCGGCCGGATCGTCTCCCGGCAGACCTCCGACATGGAAGCACTGCGAGAGCTGCTCGACTCCGGGGTGAACATCATGGTCGGCTCGGCGCTGGCGATGGTGTACACGATCGTGCTCATCGTCGCCATGGACCCCGTGACCGGGCTGGTCATGCTGCTGATGATGATCCCCTGCGTGATCCTCACGGTCTGGTTCCAGCGGCGCAGCTCCGTGGAGTACCGCGCGATCCGCACCCATTCCGCGCGGCTGATCGTCCACTTCGTCGAGGCGATGGCCGGGATCCGCGCCGTCAAGGCGTTCCGCAAGGAGGACCGCAACCAGGCCGAGTTCGACACGCTCGCGATGGACTACCGCAACGCCTCCCTGCGCTCCATCCAGGTGTTCGGCATCTACCAGCCCTCGCTGCGGGTGCTCGCCAACGTCACCATCGCCGCCGTGCTGGTGGTGGGCGGTTTCCGGGTCCTCTCCGGCGACCTGCAGGTGGGGGTGCTGGTCGCCCTGGTGCTGTACTCGCGGCGGTTCTTCCAGCCGATCGACGAGATCGCGAACTTCTACAACGCCTTCCAGTCCGCCGTGGCGGCGCTCGAGAAGATCGCGAACCTGCTCGCCGAGCAGCCGAACGTCAAGGAGTCCCCGAACCCTGCCTCGGTGGACGGCGCGAAGGGGCAGATCGACTTCGTGGACGTCTCCTTCCGCTACACCGAGGAGGGCCCCCTGGTCCTGAAGCCCCTGGACCTTCACATCCCCGCCGGGCAGACCATCGCCCTGGTGGGCCAGACCGGCGCCGGGAAATCCACCGTCGCCAAGCTCATCTCGCGCTTCTACGACGCCACCTCCGGCAGCGTGCAGCTGGACAGCACCGATCTGCGGGACATCTCGATGCGGGACCTGACCCGCCACATCGTGATGGTCACCCAGGAGGCCTACCTGTTCTCCGGCACCGTGGCGGACAACATCGCCCTCGGGAAGCCCGGGGCGAGCCGCGAGGAGATCGAGCAGGCCGCCCGGGCGATCGGCGCCCACGAGTTCATCGAGGCGCTCCCCTACGGCTACGACACCGATGTGAACAAGCGCGGCGGTCGCGTCTCGGCCGGTCAGCGACAGCTGATCTCCTTCGCCCGCGCGTTCCTCGCCGACCCCTCGGTGCTGATCCTCGACGAGGCCACCAGCTCCCTGGACATCCCCAGCGAGCGGATGGTGCAGGAGGGACTGGTCTCCCTGCTCGGCCACCGCACCGCGCTGATCATCGCCCACCGCCTGACCACCGTGATGATCGCGGATCGGGTACTCGTGGTGCACGGCGGCGAGGTGGTCGAGGACGGCTCCCCGCAGGAGCTGATCGCCGCTGGTGGCCGCTTCGCCGCCCTCTACGACGCCTGGCAGGAGTCGATGTAGCTGGGTGCGGGATGCAGCCGGGGCCGGCGCAACAGGGGTCGATGCGGCCAGGCTCGATGCAGCTGGGGTCGGCGCAACAGGGGTCGATGCAGCTGGGGTCGGCGCAACAGGGGTCGATGCGGCCAGGGTCGGCGCGGCTGGGGCGCCTCGACGGTCCGGCTGGTCGAACACTGGACGTGGGCCGGGTGCTACGGCATATATGGCACAGCACCCGACCCACGTCCAGTACTCGTCACCCCGCCGCCCCACCCGCCTGCACCAGCACCAGCCTGCCCCACCGGGCGGCGCCGCGTGGGAGACAATGGGTCCATGACTTCCTCCGACGGCTCCGCCACTGACCACGCTGCGACTGACCGCACTGCCACCACGATCTCCGACTTCTCCGCGACCACGCTGCGTGGTGCCGAGGTGGACCTCGGCCAGTACGCCGGCCAGGTGCTGCTGGTGGTGAACACGGCCTCGAAGTGCGGATTCACGCCGCAGTACGCCGGCCTGCAGGATCTGTACGCCCAGCTGCACGAGCAGGGCCTGACGGTGCTCGGCTTCCCCTGCGACCAGTTCAAGAACCAGGAGCCCGGCTCCGCCGAGGAGATCGCAGAGTTCTGCTCGGTCAACTACGGCGTGGAGTTCCCGATGTTCACCAAGATCGAGGTCAACGGCGAGGGCGCCCACCCGCTGTACCAGTGGCTGACCGGCCCCCACACCGGTGCCGAGGGCGGGGACATCCCCGCCGAGCCGATCGGATGGAACTTCACCAAGTTCCTGATCGGCCGCGACGGGACCGTGCGCGCTCGGTACGCCTCTGACGTCGAGCCCGCGGACATCGCCGGCGACATCCGCGCCGCCCTCTCCGCCTGAGCGCCGGTCTGTCCGGGCCAGCCGACAGCGCACGCACGCTCCGACCAGGTCCGGCAGCAGCTGGCGCCGTGCCCTGCCCCGCGGTCAGCTCACGCCCTGCCCAGGCCCATCGCCAGCTCATATCAGCGGGCGTGCGTACACGCAGTGGCTCGCTGTGATGAGGTCAGCGCTGATGCGAGGTGACCTCATCACAGAGCGCCGGTTCTTGCACGCCCCTCAGCAGGTTCAGCCGTGCCGGGCAGCGGCTCGCCGGCCCTGCAGGAGGAACGCCCAGGCGATCGCGGAGAAGAGCCATACCAGCACCGTGAAGACCATGACCACGATCCCGAGCACTCCGATGAGAGCCTGGATCGCCTCCGGTGCAGAGCTGATGTCTCCGCTCACGTCGAACGAGAACAGGGTGCTGATCAGCAAGGCGACCAGCACCATCACTCCGCCTCGGCGCAGCGGGCCACGTGCCTTGACCACCACGATGATCGACAGGATCAGCGAGGCGAGGCCGGTCGCGAGAGCTCCCAAGGCAGCCACGATGGTCACGATCGCCAGCACGATCAGCAGGGTCTGCCGCGCGACACCCTCGAGCGACTGCGGGAACACGACATCCAACAGGTGGAACCCGGGGCCGAGCAGGACCTGCAGCACCAGGAAGGCCGCGAAGAGGATCAGCAGCCAGCGGGCGGCCCCGAGCGGCTGCGGGCGATCCAGGACAGTGCTCCTCAGCGGAGCTGCCGGATAGGTCATCGTGAGGTCCCCTCGTCTCGTCGACCCGCGCTGCCCACGTGCAGCCGGGCCGTCCCCTTCTGTGCGCTTCCCGCACCCACATGTTCACAATAGCAAACATCAGGGGCGGGTAGGGGAGCTCCCGGGGTCGGCGGGGTCGGCGAGCTCGACGGGATCCTCGTCCCCGATCTCCGGGAGGTGCCCGAGCGCCTCGATGTCGGTGTCGGGGTGGAACTGCTGGCGGGAGTTCACCGCGGCGCGCCCCACCATCGTCGTGGCCACCGAGGAGGTGATCAGCTGCAGCACGATGGCGATCAGGGCGATGCCGAGCACGGACCAGGACTCGTAGACGATCGCAGCACCGAGGGTCACCAGGGAGATGCCCACCCCGGAGACGGTGCCGACGGCGGAGGCGCGCATGTACGCGTCGGGGAAGCGGAACAGTCCGATCGCACCACCGAGGAAGGTGAGCGCACCGAGCACCGCGAGGATGCCGCCGATCAGCTCGAATGCGTTCATCGCCGCCCCCTCACCAGTGCCCGGGCGAGGGATATCCCGGTGAGGAACGAGGCCATGGTCGCCACGAGCACGAGGTCGAAGGTGCCCTCGCGCATCATCCGGGTGCCCAGCAGGGCGATGAGGGCGATGGCGGAGAAGGTCAGCAGATCGGCGGAGACCACGCGGTCCGCGGGCGTGGGGCCGAGGATGATGCGGACCGCGGCGATCAGCAGGGCGATGCCGCAGCCCACGGTGGCGATGTCGATCAGGATCATGTCGGGTCGCCTCCTACGGCGAGCGCGCGGCGCATCCGCTGGAACATGTCGTCGAGGTCGGCGACGGCGGAGTCGGTGTCCGGGTGGTACATCGAGTGGACCAGGAGCCCCGGGGGCAGGTCGCCCTCGGCGGGTGCGGTGCCGAGGGTGAGGGTGCCGGGGGTGAGGGTGATCAACATGCTGATCAGCACCACGTGCCAGTCGGGGCTGCCCTCCACCGGCAGTCGCACCACGCGCGGGGTGGCGTCGGAGCCGGGGCGCACCGCGTCCTTGATCACGGCGAAGGAGGAGACCACCATCTCCTTGAGGAACCAGATCGTGAACAGGGGCACCCGCAGCGGCAGGGTGAGGATCGAGGTGTTCATCGCAGGGCCTCCACGTAGGCGGAGATGTCGAGCAGGCCGTCGGCGGCGACCCCGGCGAGGCTCAGCAGCCCTTCGGCGCCGAGCCCCAGCCCGAGTGTGCAGGCGGCCAGGGCGAGGGCGGGGATCGCCCAGGTGCGCGGCACGCGCGGTGCCTCGCTCCGGGAGTGGTCGTCGTCCCCGGCCGCGGGTGTGCCCGGATCGGGACCGGCGACCGTGGGCGCGAAGCCGATGTTGAAGATCTTCAGCATCGACTGCAGGGTGATCAGGCTGACGATCAGTGCGACCACGGCGGCGACGATCGCTCCGGCCTCGATGGATGCCAGGATCAGCGAGAACTTCGCGATGAACCCGGAGAAGGGCGGCAGCCCCGCCAGGGACATCGCGGTGGCGGCGAACGCGATCGCCAGCAGCGGTTCGGCCCGCAGGCGGCCCCTGAGATCCTCGAGGGTGTCGGAGCCGTGGGTGTGCTCGATCGCGCCGACGGAGAGGAACAGCCCGGACTTCACGATCATGTGGTGGAGCAGGTAGGCGATGCCGGCGGTGAGCCCGGCGTGGGTGAACAGGGCCACGCCCAGCAGGATGTAGCCGATCTGGCTGACCATGTGGAAGGCGAGGATGGAGCGCATGCGCTTCTCCCCCACTGCGCCGAGCACGCCGATCAGCATGGTGGCGCTGAACAGCACCAGGCCGATCCACAGGAACCGGGAGTCACCCTCGAACACCACCGCGTAGAGGCGGTAGATCGCATAGATCGCGACCTTGGTGTGCAGGGCGGAGAACATCGCGGTGATCGCCGGGGAGGTCGACGGGTAGGAGCGGGCCAGCCAGCCGTGCACGGGCACCACGGAGGCCTTCATCATCAGGGCGAACAGCACCACCGCCATCGCGGCGGCCACCAGCGGGTCCTCCTGGGCGGCTCCGGCGAGCTGGCCGAGGTTCACGGTGCCTGCCACGCCGTAGACCAGTCCCACGCCGGCGAGGAACAGGGTGGAGATGAACAGGTTCACGGTGACGTACAGCCGCGAGCCGATCACCGAGGTGAGGGTGCCGCGCCCGCGCTTGGCCAGGACCAGCAGGCCGTAGGAGGGCAGCAGCATGACCTCGATGAACACGAACATGTTGAAGATGTCCGCGGTGAGCAGCGCGCCGTTGACGCCGCCCATCAGCACCAGCACGAGCGGGGCGAACAGGGGGTCGCGCCCGGTGCCCACCTGCAGGGCGAAGACGCAGCTGACCAGGGTCAGGAACAGCGCCACGGTCATCACCAGGGCGGAGAACGCGTCGACCGCGAAGGCGATCGCGAAGCCGGCTTCGAACAGTCCCAGGTGATGGGCGTGCACGGAGCCGTCGGCGGTCATCACGACCATGGCGATGGCGGCGGCGAGACCGCCGGTCAGGGTGAGCATCAGCAAGGTGGTGGTGACCACCAGCCAGCGCTGCAGGAGCATGGTCAGGCCGCCGACGGCGATCGGCACCGCCACCATCAGCGGGAGCAGGGTCGCGAGGGTCATCGGGGGCTCACCTCCTCCTCGGGGTGCTCGCCCGGGCCGGCCGCATCGGTCCCGCCCTCGATGTCCTGGTCGGTGCGCGGAGCGGCCGCGCGGTCCGCATCGCCCGTTGCGCCGGGCCCGTCGTCCGTTGTCGCGGCCGATTCGTCCGACGTGGCGGCCGGATCGTCCTCGGAGCGGGGCAGACGGGCGCCGTGGTCGTCCTCGGGCGGGTCGGCCTTCCCGGTCACGGCCAGCACCAGCATGTAGATGGTGATCGCGAAGGAGATCACGATGGCGGTGAGCACGAACGCCTGGGGCAGGGGGTCGGCGGTGGCGCTCGGGTCGAGGTCGCCTCCGATCGGTTCCGCGCGCTGGAGCGTGCCGCCGGTCGCGAACAGCAGGAGGTTCACGCCGTGGCTGAGGATCACGAAGCCGAGGATCACGCGGAAGCGGTCCCGCTGCAGCATCAGGAAGGTCGCCCCTCCCAGCAGGAGTCCGACGGACAGTGCCAGCATCATCGTTCGGTCACCTCCTGCGGGTCGCGCTCCAGGGAGGAGCATTCCTCCGCCTCTCCGGCCGGCTCCACACTCTCGCCAGGGGGCGGGGCGTCCGGCTCAGGGGCCGGGTCGCCGTCGTCGCCGCCGCGGCCCGGCGTGCCCAGGCGGCTGACGGAGCCCAGGATCACGCCCAGGACCGCGAGGTAGACGCCGAGGTCGAACAGCAGGGCGGTGGTGAAGTGGTATCCGAGGATGTCGGCGTGCAGGGCGCGCAGGAACGACCCCTCCAGCAGCCCGACGAACCCGGTGAGCGCGGCGATCACCACCCCGGCGCCGGCGATGCCGAGGTAGGGCAGGTTCATCGCCCGCACCCGGTCGGTGGGCGCGGCGAGGTAGAGGAGGACCAGCACCGCCGCCCCGATCAGCGCCGCGATGAAGCCGCCGCCGGTGGCGTTGTGGCCGCGCAGGAACACGATCACGGAGACCACGACCATGACCGGGATCAGGACCTTGCCCGTCACCCGCAGCAGGGCCGTGTTCAGGACCGGGTCGGCGAGCTTCTCGTTCGGGCGGCGCTGCGGGGGCCCCTCGATCAGCGGCCGCGCCTGCAGCAGGGAGGTGATGGAGACGGCCGCCAGCGCCAGCACGACCAGCTCGCCGAAGGTGTCCAGGGCACGGAAGTCGACCAGGATGGTGTTGACGATGTTGACGCCGCCGGTCAGCTCGTACGCCTGGTCCATGAAATGCTCGCCGGCCGCGGAGAGGTCGCGATGCCCGGTGAAGATCAGAGTGGCCAGGCTGGTGGTGACGCCGACGGCGACCGCGGCGATGATCGCGGCGCTGCGCTGGCCACGGCGCTCGTGCGGGAAGCGGGTGGACATCCGGCGCAGCACCAGCACCATCACCACGACGGTGAGGATCTCGACCATGAGCTGCGTCATCGCGACATCGGACGCCCCGAGGGTGAAGAACCACAGCACCACGCCGAAGCCGACGATGCTCGCGGAGATCACGGCGGTCAGGCGCCGGGCCGCGATGATCATGGCGATCACGCCGACGGCCAGCATCGAGGTCAGCAGCAGGTCGGAGGGAGCGATGCGGTGGAAGGCCGGCATCCCCCGCCACAGGAACGGGGCGGCGAGCGCTCCCGCACCGATGATCGCCAGGGGGATGGAGAGCTGACCGGCGGTGGTGTCGCGGCGGGTGAGGTCGCCGACCCGATGGCCGAAGCTGATCACCCCGTCGTGGAGGGCCTGGACGATGCGGGTGCCCTGGATCGGGAAGGCGGGCAGCGGCGCCGAGGCGGCGCGTCGGCCGTAGCCGATCGCGAGCAGGATGCCGAGCACCCAGGCGGCCACCGACATCAGCAGCGCGGGATTGATGCCGTGCCAGAGGGACAGGGCGTGCAGGTGCTCGCCGCCCTCCGGGGAGGCGGCGCCGGCCGCCGGATGCGCGATCGGGGTCAGCAGGGGCACCAGGATCCCGGACAGGGCGCCCAGGAGCGCAGTCAGGCCCACGGTGAAGGTCATCGCGGCGTACTCACGACGGGGAGCGACCTCGGTGGGCTCCCCCGGCAGGGAGGGCAGGAGCACGCGGGCGCTGTAGGCCACGGTGAACACAGCGCCTGCGCTGACGATCAGCGCCAGGCTCCAGCCGAGTCCGGCGCCCCACGGGGACTGCAGGAACGCCTCGAGGATCAGCTCCTTGGAGACGAAGCCGAGCATCGGGATCACTGCGGCCATGCTGGCCATGGCCAGGGCCATCAGCACCGACTCCAGGCGCATGGTGCGCCACAGCCCGTGCAGCTCGCGCAGGGAGCGGGTGCCGGTGCGCTTCTCGACCATGCCCACGGCCATGAACCCGGAGGACTTGAACAGGGCGTGGGCCAGCACGTGCACAGCGGCGGCGAGCATCGCGGCATCGGTGCCCACGCCGATCACGGCCACCAGCAGGCCGAGCTGGCTGACGGTCGAGTAGGCCATCAGCTTCTTGATGTCGTCCTGGCCGAGCGCGAACACGCCTCCCATCACGGAGGTGAACAGGCCCACCGCGATCAGGATCACCGGCCACAGCCCGGTTTGGGAGGCGGCCGGGGCGAACAGCATCAGCAGGTAGATGCCGGCCTTGACCATGGCCGCGGCGTGCAGGTAAGCGGAGACCGGGGCGGGGGCGACCATGGCGTCCGGCAGCCAGGAGTGGAAGGGGAACTGTGCGGACTTCGTCATCGCGGCCACGGCGATCAGCGCCGCCGCGATCCCGGCGAAGACCGGGTCCTCACCCCAGGCGGGATGCGCGATCGCCGCCGTGAGATGGGTGGTGCCGGTGGTGGCGATGATCAGCGCGACCGCACCGAGCAGGGCCAGCCCGCCGCCGACGGTGACCAGCAGGGTGCGGGTGGCCGGCCCCTTCGCCTGCGGGCCGGAGCGCAGGATCAGCAGGTAGGAGCACAGCGTCGTGAACTCCCAGCACACGAACAGCACCAGCAGGTCGTCGGCGAGGACCAGGGTCAGCATCGACGCGGCGAAGCCGGTCATCAGCAGGTAGTAGCCCGGGGATCGCGGGGAGCGCAGGTAGGAGCTGGAGTAGATCAGCACGATCGCGCCGATGCCCAGCACCAGCAGGGCGAAGAGGAAGCCGAGCCCGTCCAGGCGCAGCCGCAGCGCGACGTCGAGACTGGGGATCCAGGGCACCTGGTAGGTGGTCACGCCCCCCGCGGTGCGGGCGGCGGTGAGGAGGCCGAGCGGGACCAGGGTCAGCGCGGCCAGCGGCCAGCCGGCGAAGCGGCCGCAGAGGCGTACGGCGAGCGGGGCCAGAGGGACGATGAGCCAGGCGGCGATGACCGCTGCGAGCACGCTCACTGAGCTCGTCCCGGGATGCTGGCGGGGCGAGGCACGGCGGCTGCGCAGCGCACGGCGGCTGTGCCGGGCGTGCTGGGAGTGCGACGAAGGGGCACGGGCGGAATCTTCCTCGAGTCGGCGGGCACAGGGATATGCATCGCCGACCAGACTTCCCGGCACACCATTTCGCGCAGACTAGCAGACCTGTTCTGGCCCGACGGCCACAGGAACGCCCCTCGACACGGTGCCGCTGCCCTGCTCGCGCCGTCGGCGGGTTCGCGAGGCCGTCGGCTGGACCGCGCAGCGTACGGCGGTCGGCGCACAGCGGCGCCGCCCTGCTCGGAGCAGGTGCGGCGCCGCTGCGGTGGCGAGGGGATCCCCTTCGCCCGGCCGAGGCCCGGGTCAGCCGGCCTGGCTCATGAACGTGATGCCCTGCTCCGCCTTCAGACGGTGCATGAACGCGGCGGTGGCGTCACGGTTCATCGGGCCGAGGGGACGATAGGTGCCGTCCCACCAGCCGGTGGTGATGCCCTCGTCCTTCAGCCAGGCGATCTCCTTGGCGTACATGGAGTTCACCGCGACGTCCGGGAAGGGACGCTCGGTGGGCGCGGGACGCTCCGGGGAGCCCGCGTAGCGGTACACGAACGCCGCCATCGCATCGCGGGTGATCGGCTGGGTGGGCCGGAACGTGCGGTCGCTCCACCCGGTGGTGATGCCCATCTGGTACGCCCAGATGATCGCGTCGTAGTGCTCCTGGCCCTGCTTCACGTCCGAGAAGGGCTCGGTGCGCGGCGGGGTGACCGCGGGCGAATCGGCCAGACGGTACAGGAAGGCGGCCATCGCGTCACGGTTCACGGGCTGCAGGGGACGGTAGGT
>DXDT01000151.1 GCA_019115335.1 Candidatus Brachybacterium merdigallinarum | reverse complement strand
GTCCAGGACGTCCGCTTCCCCACCAGCCGCAGCCTGGACGGCTCCGACGCGATGAACCCCGATCCCGACTACTCCGCCGCGTATCTCACCGTGCGCACCGACGCGGAGGACGGCCTGGAGGGCACCTCGCTGGTGTTCACCATCGGTCGCGGCAACGACGTGCAGGCCGCCGGCATCCGCGCCCTCTCCGCCCTGCTCGAGGGGCGGGACGTCGAGGCGACCCTGGCAGACCTCGGAGGCCTGTACCGCGACCTGACCTACGACTCGCAGCTGCGCTGGCTGGGCCCGGAGAAGGGCGTGATCACCATGGCGATCGGCGCCGTGGTCAACGCGCTGTGGGACCTGCGCTCCCGCCGCGAGGGCCGGCCGCTGTGGCTGACGCTGGCGATGCTCGAGCCCGAGGAGATGGTCGACCAGATCGATCTGCGCTATCTCGAGGACGCGCTCACCCGCGAGGAGGCCCTTGAGATCCTCACCCGCGGCCGCGAGGGCCTCACCGAGCGCATCGCCGCGATCCGCGACCACGGCGTGCCCGCCTACACCACCACCCCCGGCTGGCTCGGCTACAGCGACGAGAAGCTCACCCGCCTGCTGCACGAGGCCCGCGAGGACGGCTTCGAGATGGTCAAGCTCAAGGTCGGCGCGGACCAGGCCGATGACGAGCGCCGCATGCGCATCGCCCGCGAGGTGATGGGCGAGGGCTACCCGATCGGGATCGACGCCAACCAGCGCTGGGGAGTCCGCGAGGCGATCACCGCGATCACGGCCCTGGCCCCCTACGACCCGTACTGGGTCGAGGAGCCCACCTTCCCCGATGACGTCCTCGCCCACGCCGCGATTCGCGAGGCCGTGGCCCCCGTGCGGATCGCCACAGGCGAGCAGGGCTCGAACCGGGTGCTGTTCAAGCAGCTGCTGCAGGCCGGCGCCATCGACGTGCTCCAGCTCGACGCCTCCCGCGTGGCCGGGATCAACGAGAACCTCGCGATCCTGCTGCTGGCCGCGAAGTACGAGATCCCGGTGTGCCCGCACGCAGGCGGGGTGGGCCTGTGCGAGATGGTCCAGCACCTGGCCTTCCTCGACGCCGTCGCGATCTCGGGGGAGCACGAGAAGCGCCGCGTCGAGTTCGTCGACCACCTCCACGAGCACTTCGAGGTCCCGGTCCGGATCGAGCGCGGCGCCTACATGCCCCCGGAGGCTCCGGGCGGTGGGGCGCGCATGCACGCCGCCTCGGTGGCCGAGCACCTGTTCCCCAGCGGCCCCGTCTGGGTCGAGCAGGAGATGACGGCCGACGGGAAGGTCGCAGGCGCCGGCGCCTGAGCGTCCCGCTCTGCTGACGTACCGCTCTACTGCCGTACGGCGTCACCTCGCACTGCTTCACCTCAGCGCGGAGCAGTGCGAGGATCCGAGCACCACGAATGGAGGAGGACCATGGAGCGCATCGCCCTGCACACCCGGATCGCCGAGGGCCACGAGGCGGATTACGACCGTGAGCACGCCCGGATCCCGGACGAGCTCGACACTGCGCTGCGCGCCGCCGGGGTCCACTCCTGGCAGATCTGGCGCGACGGCCGCGACATCTTCCACGTGGTCGACGTCGAGGACTACCAGCGGATGCGCCGGCAGCTGGCCGAGGATCCCGTCAACGAGCGCTGGCAGGCCCACATCAACCAGTTCCTCGAGGTGGTCGACGACTACAGCGGGGACGACTCCGGCATCCGCCCCGTCTGGAGCCTGCCCGCCCAGGGCCTCGAGAAGAGCACCGACGGGGGCGCCGACGGGGGCGCTCAAAGGGGTGCTGACAAGGGCGTCGACGGGGGCCGCGCATGAGCGGCGCCGACCCCGCTCGCCCGGCACCCTCCCGGCTCGTCCTGCCGCGGCTCGGCTTCGGCGCCGCACAGCTGGGCAACCTGTACCGGGAGACCACCGACGAGGAGGCCGCCAGCGCGGTCACGGCCGCCTTCGAGGCCGGCACCACCTACTTCGACACCGCCCCCCACTACGGGATCGGCACCAGCGAGCGCCGGCTCGGAGCGCTCCTGCAGCAGCATGCCCGCGAGGACTTCGTGCTCTCCACGAAGGTGGGGCGCCTGCTTCACCCCGGCCCCGGCACGGGCGATGACATGGCGAACGCCTTCGCGGTGCCCGATGACTTCATCCGCGAATGGGACTTCAGCGAGACCGGGGTGCGCCGCTCCCACGCCGAGTCCCTCCAGCGCCTGGGCCTGGACCGGGTGGACATCCTGTTCGCCCACGACCCCGAGGAGGGCCCCACCGAGCAGGCCTTCGCCGAGGGTCTGCCCACCCTCGCCGCGATGCGGGAGGAGGGCACCGTGCGGGCCGTCGGCGTCGGCTCGAAGGATGCCGCCGTGCTGACCCGCGCGGTCCGCACCGGCCTGATCGACCTGGTCATGCTCTCCGGCCGCTACACCCTGATCGAACAGGAGTCCTCCCGCGAGCTGCTGGAGGCCTGCATCGAGCACCAGGTCGGGATCGTGGCGGTCTCGGTGTTCAACTCCGGGCTGCTCGCCCGGCACGAGGTCCCCGACGATGCCACCTACGAGTACGGCGCCGCCCCGGCCCACGTCCTCCAGAGGGCGCGGGCGTTGGCGCGGATCGCCGAGCGCCACGGCGTGACCCTGCCCGATCTCGCCGTGCAGTTCCCGCTGCGCCACCCGATGGTCGACTCGGTGGTGCTCGGCATGCGCACCGGCACGCACGTGCGCTCGAACGCCCAGCGGATGCAGCAGCCGATCCCCGCCGCGGCCTGGGACGAGATCGACCAGCTGGAGCCCCTCGATGTCCGCCCCTGAGCCGGCCGCCCCCGCGTCATCGCCCCGCGAGCAGCACGGCGACGCACTCCCGGTCACCGACACCCATCTCCACCTCTGGGACCTCACGCAGAGCCCCTACGCCTGGCTGCAGGGCGCTGACCCGCAGCTGCGCCGCACCGGCACCTTCGCGGAGATCCGCGAGGACCTGCAGCGGCTCGGGGTGCGGCGCGTGATCCTGGTGCAGGCCGACGACACCCGCGAGGACACCGCCCACCTCCAGCGCACCGCCGCCCAGATCGAGTCAGCCACCGGCGCTGATGCTGCTGAGGGCGTCGATGCCCCCGCCGATGCCGCGCGCAAAGCATCCGTCCGCGCAGACGTCGTCGGCTGGCTGCCGCTGACCGACCCGGCCGCGGTCACCGCGGCGCTCGCCGACCCGAGCGACACTGCCCACCTGGTCGGGGTGCGACACCTGGTCCACGACGACCCGGACCCCGGCTTCCTGGACCGCGCAGAGGTCAGCGCCTCCCTCGAGCTGCTCGCCGAGGCGGGGCTCTCCCTGGACGTCCCCGACGCCTTCCCCCGCCACATGGAGCAGGTGCTGCGGGTCGCAGAGCGCCACCCCGCGCTGACCGTGGTCCTGGACCACCTGGGCAAGCCACCGCTCGGGGACGAGGCCGGCATGGCGCAGTGGCGGGAGCAGATCACGCGCATCGCAGACCGTCCGAACGTCGTCGCGAAGCTCTCCGGGCTCTCCACCAGCGGGAACGGAGACTTCCGCGGTGCGGCCGAGCTGGCACTGGAGCTGTTCGGGCCGTCGCGGCTGATGATCGGCTCAGACTGGCCGATCGCCCCGACCCCCTTCTCCCTCGACAGCGGCTTCGCTCCGCTGCTCGAGCACGTGCGCACCTGGGACCCCACCACCGCGCACGCCGTCACCCACGGCACCGCCGGGCAGGTCTACCGGCGCATCCTCAGATGATGACGGCGGTCGTTATGCAGTCGTACAGCGTTGCTTCACGCCGTCAGCGAGACCTGCCCCGTGGCGGCCGCTGGGATGCGTCGACGCCGCTTCAGGAGATGAGACTTCGGTACTGCTTGCGGGCGCGCATGGGATGAATGATCTCTTCGGTGCCGTCATCCCAGATCAACACCACTCGCTCAAGGAGCCGCGCATGGGTGTCGAAGCCGAGGCGAAGTTCTCGTTGCGGGTCCTCCTCGTCCAGCGGAGCGATGAGCACTGCAGCGCGGGCCGCGTGCGTGGACTCGTCGGCGGTGATCCCGTGTTTGAGCGCCGACGAGCGAACAATCATGCAGTCGTCCACTCACGCACTGCTCGACGGATGGCTTCTGAGCGGTTGAGGTGCTCTCGGTCGGCACGCCGCATGAGCGAGTCAAGCTCCTCGTCTGTGAAGCGCACTGGGATGACCTGTGCGGCCTGTTCGCCGCGTGCCGGGCGGCCGCGCTTGCGCAGCTGCTCTACGTCGTAGCCGGCTTCGGCTTCCGCGACCCAAGCGTCGACCTGTTCCTCGGACACCTCACGACCCTGCATCTTCCTCATGCGAAATATCGTAATACAGATAATGGGTGGTGGCGAGACCCCCGACGAGTCGATCTCGTCGAGAACTCGAAGGCTTCCTCAGGAGGCGTCGGGTGCCGACTCTTCTGCGGTGCCCGTCGGCGATCCGCCCTGCTGCAGGAGCCAGGATTCGACGCCGGCGACGTGCGCCGCGGCGTAGATCCGGGCGAGGTCCGCGCGCCGATTCCGCAGCGCATCGAGGATCCGGCGATGCTCGGACAGCGTCCGCTCCACCGCGGAGTCGTCGGTCAGCCCCCGCCACACCCGGGCCCGGGTGCTCGAGACGGACAGGCTCTCCAGCATCGAGCGCAGGTACGAGTTCGGGCAGCGCCCGTTGATCAGGCGGTGGAAGGTGATGTCGGCCTCCACCAGCTCCTCCACGCTCGAGCTCGCATCCAGGTCCCGCATGGTCTGCTCGAGCTGCTCGAGATCGTCCTCGTTCAGCCGCGGGCAGGCCTGCTCGACCGCGACCGGTTCGAGGAGCCGACGGAGCTCGAGGATCTCCACGGCGCTGGAATCCTGATGCAGGTCCAGCACGAAGGAGAGCGACTCCAACAGCTGATCGGACTCGAGCGAAGTGACATAGGTGCCGTCCCCCTGGCGGACATCGAGCACCCGGATCATCGACAGCGCCCGGATCGCCTCACGCAGGGAGTTGCGGGAGACCCCGATCGTCTCGGACAGCTCCTTCTCCGGGGGCAGCCGCTG
>DXDT01000150.1 GCA_019115335.1 Candidatus Brachybacterium merdigallinarum | reverse complement strand
GGTGTTCCTCATGGACGAGCCGCTGTCGAACCTGGACGCGAAGCTGCGTGTGTCCACCCGTACCCAGATCGCGTCGCTGCAGCGTCGTCTCGGCGTCACCACCGTGTACGTCACCCACGACCAGACCGAGGCGATGACGATGGGCGACCGCGTCGCGGTGCTCAACGGCGGTGTGCTCCAGCAGATCGACTCCCCGCGCCGCATGTACGACCACCCCAACAACGTGTTCGTCGCCGGCTTCATCGGCTCCCCCGCCATGAACCTGCTCGAGGAGCCGCTGACCGATCAGGGCGTCCAGTTCGGCGGTGCCGTGCTGCCCGTGGACCGCGCCACCCTCTCCGGCACCGACCAGAACTCCGTCACCGTGGGCGTGCGCCCCGAGGACCTGCAGCTGGTGGGCGAGGGTCAGGGTCTGGCCGTCGAGGTCGACGTCGTCGAGGAGCTCGGCGCGGATGCGTACGTCTACGGTCGCCTGGCGGGGGCCGACGAGACCGCGAAGCCGGTCATCGCCCGTGTCGACGGTCGCGCCGCCCCGGACAAGGGCGAGACCGTGCACTTCCGCCCCAAGGAGGGCTACCTGCACCTGTTCGACGTGAAGTCCGGTGACCGCCTGGGTGACTGACCCGGCGACTGCTCTGGGCGACTGATCGCCTCACCGTGCGACGGGCGTCCGGCTGAATGCCGGGCGCCCGTCGTCCTGTGTTACGGCCGCCGTGCCGTGCTCGCGCGGCACCCGACGCCGCAGTGGGAGAGAATGTAGCCATGGCACCTCTGGAGATCTCGGCATCCCGCGCAGACCCAGCACTGCTGGACCTGCCCTGGGAGACACCCCTGGAGGAGTGGCCGGAGGATATCCTGGCGGCACTCCCCCGGGGCATCTCCCGGCACGTGGTCCGCTTCGTGCGCGTCTCCGGGCGGGTGCTCGCGCTCAAGGAGATCAACCACCACCTCGCCCATCGTGAGTACCAGATGCTGCGGGTGCTGGGCCGCATCGGCATTCCGGCCGTGGTGCCCTTCGCGGTGGTCTCCGGGCGCACCACCCCGGAGGGGGACCCGCTCGACGCCGTCCTGATCACCCGGCATCTGCAGTTCTCCCTCCCCTACCGGGCGGTGTTCAGCCAGGTCTCCCGGGAGGGCACGGTCCACCGGCTGCTGGACGCCCTGGCGGTGCTGCTGGTGCGCCTGCACCTGGAGGGGTTCTACTGGGGGGACGTCTCCCTGTCCAACACGCTGTTCCGTCGCGATGCCGGGGCGTTCGCCGCATATATCGTCGACGTGGAGACCGGTAGCCTCTACGAGAAGCTCACCGATGGCCAGCGCGCCTACGACCTCGACCTGGCCCGCACCAACATCATCGGCGAACTGATGGACCTGCAGGCCGGGGAGATGATCGACCCGGAGGCTGATGTCATCGAGGTCGGCGATGCCCTGGTGCGCAGCTACCGGGAGCTGTGGGCGACGCTCACCGAGCGCGAGCAGTTCTCGACCGAGGAGCGCTGGCGCGTCTCCGCCCGGATCGAGCGGCTCAACCAGCTGGGCTTCGACGTGGGCGAGCTGGAGATCACCACCGACCTGGACGGCACCTCCCTGACGATCCAGCCGAAGGTGGTCGACGCCGGTCACCACGCACGCCGCCTGATGCGACTGACCGGCATCGATGCGCAGGAGAACCAGGCTCGGCGCCTGCTCAACGACCTCGACCACTACCGGGCGGTGACCGAGCAGCAGGCGGAGGACGAGGAGTTCGTCGCCCACGAATGGCTGCAGCACCAGTACGAGCCGGTGGTCCGTGCGATGCCGCGGACCATGCGCTCCAAGCTCGAGCTCCCGGAGTTCTTCCACGAGGTGCTCGAGCACAAGTGGTTCCTGTCCGAGCAGGCGGCACAGGACATCAGCCTCTCCGATGCCGTGCAGGACTACATCGACAATGTGCTGGCGCACCGTCCCGACGAGAAGTCGCTGGTGACCACGGAGACCTCCGCACTGCCGATCTTCGAGCGCTGATCCGGGCTCCGGCGCTCCGCCCCCAAAGCCCGGGGGCGGAGCCGGCCGAGCGCGGTCAGGCCAGGCCCTGGGCCTCCCGCACGCCCGAGAGCTCGTAGAGAGCGATCGCTGCCGCGACGGAGGCGTTCAGGGACTCGGCACGCCCGCTCATCGGCACCGAGACCACCTGGTCGCTGATCTCCCGGGCCAGGCGGGACAGCCCCTTGCCCTCGGCACCGATCACCAGGGCGACGGGTTCGGTGCCGAGCTCGAGCTGGCGGGTGGTGACATCGCCGCCCGCGTCCAGTCCCAGCACGAACACGCCCTGGGCCTTGAGTGCGGTCAGGGTGCGGTTGAGGTTGGTCACCTGCGCCACCCGGACCCGGCCCGCGGCACCCGCCGCGACCTTCCACACGCTCGCCGTCATCGAGGCGCTGCGACGTTCGGGCAGGATCACGCCGTGCGCGCCGAACGCATCGGCGCTGCGCAGTATCGCGCCCAGGTTGCGGGGGTCGGTGATGCCGTCCAGTGCGACCAGGAGAGGCGGTTCGAAGGCGTTGGCGGCGATCTCCAGCAGCTCATCGACCTGGGCGTACTCGTACGGCGGGATGGTGAGGGCCACGCCCTGGTGGACGGCGTGATCGGTCATCCGGTCCAGATCGGTGCGGGAGGCCTCCGCGATCGGCAGGGACCGGGCCGCCGCCAGGCGCATGATCTCGCGTACCCGCTCGTCCACCTCGATCCGGGCCATCATCGTCAGCTGGGTGGCCGGGACGTCCTCCGCGAGCGCCTCGAGCACGGCGTTGCGGCCGGCGACCTGATCGATGCCGGGGGTCTTCTTCGGTCCGGTGGGCTTGCGGCGCGGGGTGCGGGGACCGGAGCCGGACTTCCCGGTGGTGCCGCCGCCCTGGTAGGCCTTGTGGCCCGGGC
>DXDT01000149.1 GCA_019115335.1 Candidatus Brachybacterium merdigallinarum | reverse complement strand
GTAAGGTTCACCGGGTTGCCCTGATAGCTCAGTCGGCAGAGCGTCTCCATGGTAAGGAGAAGGTCAAGGGTTCGATTCCCTTTCAGGGCTCTGATGGATGCGGCGGCCCGGTCTCATTCGAGATCGGGCCGTTTCATCGGTCACGCCGGGGTAGCTCAGACGGTTAGAGCGCACGACTCATAATCGTGAGGTCGCGGGTTCGATCCCCGCCCTCGGTACCACGCCGGTCCCACCGGAGTGCAGATCCATCTCCCGTCACAGGGGGACCCACCACAGGTGCGCGGGTGAGCGCGCCACCCGGAACGAAAGAGGCGAGCCGTGGCGAGCAAGAGCTCTGACGTGCGTCCCAAGATCACGATGGCCTGCACCGAGTGCAAGGCCCGCAACTACATCACGAAGAAGAACCGTCGCAACACCCCCGATCGGCTGGAGCTCGCGAAGTTCTGCCCGACCTGCGGCAAGCAGACGGCGCACCGCGAGACCCGCTGAGCGGACCCCTCGCAGCTTCCACGAAGGCCGCCCGGCACCGCCGGGTGGCCTTCGTCGTGTCCGGGGTCTCTCACAGGCACGCCGCCACAGGCACAGCGGCTCGGTGAGATGATCGTGGGGTCCGCATCCGTCGGCCCCGGGCCGACCCGACCTCGGGAGATCCAGTGACCACCACCCCCGATCCCGCCTTCGCCGGCCGCACCTACCCGGCAGGCCCCGTGCACACCGTCTCGGCTGCGAAGATCGTCGAGTTCGCGCGCGCGACCGGCGCGCCCTCCCCGGTGCACACCGATCCCGAGGCGGCCCGCGCCGCCGGGCACGCCGACGTCGTGGCCCCGCCCACGTTCCTGGTCTCCCTCGCCCAGGCCACCGAGGCGCAGTACATCGAGGATCCCGCCGCCGGCATCGACTTCACCCGCGTGGTCCACGGCGAGGAGTCCTTCACTCTGCACCGCCCGGTCGTCGCCGGGGACCGCCTCGTGCCGACCCTCACCGTCGAGTCCGTCCGCGCCGCCGGCGGCCACGCCATGATCACCACCCGCGTCGACCTCGCCGAGGAGGACGGCGCCGAGGTCGCCGCCGTGCGCAGCATGCTCGTCGTGCGCGGGGACTGAGCCCTTCACTCTCCCGACGACCCCGCAGCGCCCGGCGCCGCCCGACCTGCACCGCGCGGCCCTGCCGCAGACGCCCTCCCAGGAGCACCCATGACCACCAGCCCCACCGCCGATCCGATCGACCTCTCCGGCCTCGCCGTCGGCGACGAGGTCGCCCGCACCACCCACACGCTCGACCGCGACGCACTCGTGCGCTACGCGGGAGCGTCGGGGGACTTCAACCCCATCCACTACAACGACGCCGCCGCCGAGCAGGCCGGCCTGCCCGGCGTCATCGCCCACGGCATGCTCACCATGGGCACCGCGATCACCGGGCTGCTCGAGGCCGTCGGCGATCCGACCCTCGTCACCGCCTACTCCACCCGCTTCACCGGCATGGTCCCCGTGCCCGCCACCGGTGAGGTCGCCCTCGAGGTGGTCGCGACCGTCGGCGCGATCGACGACTCCGCCGGCACCGCCCGCATCGACCTCACCGTCGTCGTCGGCGACGAGAAAGTCCTGGGCAGGGCCCGAGCGACCCTCGCACTGCCGCGCGGCGAGCAGGCCGGGGCCGACGCCGGGGGAGTCGCATGAGGCTCTCCGACCTCACCACCCTCCGCATCGGCGGGCAGATCCGGAACCTCGTCGAAGCCCGCACGGCCGAGGAGGTCGTCGAGGCGGTGTCCACCGCGGACGCGAACGGCGAGCAGCTGCTGGTCCTGGGCGGAGGCTCCAACCTGGTGGCCTCCGACGAGCCCTTCGACGGCACCGTCGTGCTGCTGCGCGACCCCGAGGACCCACCCCTGCTGGACGCGACCTGCGAGGTCGGCGCCTCCGGGGAGCCCGACGGAATCCCCGTCGACCCTGCGGAGCTGACCCCGCTGGACCCGACCTGCGGCGGCGCGATCGTCGAGTACTTCGCTGGCGTGAACTGGGACCGCGCGGTCCAGTACGCGATCGCCCGCGAGATGGTCGGCATCGAGGCGCTGTCCGGCATCCCCGGCACCGTCGGCGCGACCCCGATCCAGAACGTCGGCGCCTACGGCCAGGAGGTCGCCGCCACCATCTCCCGCGTGCGCACCTGGGACCGGGAGCGGAACGCCACCCGCACTTTCTTCGCGGCGGACTGCGACTTCTCCTATCGCAACAGCCTGTTCAAGCGCACCCGCTACTCCGGGCCCGTGCCCTCGGCCACCGGCCGCTACGTGGTGCTGTCGGTGACGTTCCAGCACACCCTCGGCAGCCGCTCCGCCCCGATCCGCTACGCCCAGCTGGCAGACGCCCTCGGCGTCCAGGTGGGGGAGCGGGCACCGATGAGCGAGGTGCGCGAGGCGGTGCTGTCCATCCGCGGCGCCAAGGGCATGGTGCTGGATCCCGCGGACCACGACACCTGGAGCGCGGGTTCCTTCTTCACCAACCCGATCCTCTCCGCGGAGGCCGCTGCTCGGCTGCCGGCGGAGGCACCTCGGTACGAGGCCGGCGACGGGCAGGTCAAGACCAGCGCGGCGTGGCTGATCTCCCACTCCGGGATCGAGCGCGGTCACTCGCTGGACCCGCGGGCCGCCGTCTCCTCCAAGCACTCCCTCGCCCTGACCAACCGCGGCGGGGCCGGCAGCGAGGAGATCCTGGCCCTCGCTCGCGATGTCCAGGCCCGCGTGCACGAGACCCATGGCATCCAGCTCGAGCCGGAACCGGTGCGGCTGGGCCTGGACCTCTGACCTCGCCCCCGTCGCAGCGTGCACCGCGATCGGACCCCCGCTGCGGGGCATGCGTCGACACCGCCACCAGGTCGGGCTCCCGGGGGGGGTGGGACCGGCCTGTCCGAGGCCTGACATCGGCCTAGTATGTGGGGGTCCGGCGCTCGCCGCTCCCCGTCCGCCCCAGCAGGAGGCCCCGTGAACGTCCTCGACCAGTCCCTCGCCGATCTCGACCCGGACATCGCCCAGGTCCTGGACCGGGAGCTCGCCCGCCAGCAGGGCACCCTGGAGATGATCGCGAGCGAGAACTTCGTGCCGCGCGCCGTGCTGCAGGCCCAGGGCTCCGTGCTCACCAACAAGTACGCCGAGGGCTACCCGGGCAAGCGCTACTACGGCGGCTGCGAGGAGGTGGACGTCGCCGAGCAGATCGCCATCGACCGCGCGAAGTCCCTGTTCGGCGCGGCCCACGCGAACGTGCAGCCCCACTCCGGTGCCACCGCGAACGCGGCTGTGATGCACGCCCTGGCCCGCCCCGGCGACACCCTGATGGGGCTGTCCCTGGCGCACGGCGGCCACCTCACCCACGGCATGAAGATCAA
>DXDT01000148.1 GCA_019115335.1 Candidatus Brachybacterium merdigallinarum | reverse complement strand
CATCGAGGTCACCGGCGGCGCGCAGGTGCTCGCCGACAAGATGCTCGACACCTTCGGGGAGAAGCGCGCCCCGCTCGCGCTCGCCGTCGCCTCGTTGCTGTACGCGTTCCCGATCTTCCTGGATGCCGGGTTCATCGTGATGCTGCCGGTGATCTACACCGTGGCCCGGCGGCTGGGCGGCTCGTTCATGCTCTACGTGCTGCCCTCGATCGCGTCGTTCATGATGATGCACGCCCTGCTGCCCCCGCACCCCGGGCCCACCGCCGCCGCCATCGTGATGGGTGCGGACGTCGGCCTGGTGATCATCGTCGGCCTGCTGATCGGCCTGCCCACCTGGTACTTCGGCGGTTACCTGGTGGCCATGGCGATCGCCAAGCGCTACCCGAACACTCCCGTCCCGGCCCTGCTGGGGGAGCCCCGCACCGTCCCCGTGGAGGAGCGGCCCACCTTCGTGTCCATCATCGTCGTGCTGCTCATGCCGCTGGTGCTGATCTTCTTCAACACCGGCATGTCCACGATGGAGGCCTCGGGCTCGATCGGCGCGGATCACCTCGTGTACCAGCTCTCCCGCCTGATCGGTGCTACCCCGGTGGCGATGGCGCTCTCGGCCCTGGTCGCGATGCTGCTGCTGTTCGTGCTGCCCCGGCGTCGGCGGGGCGAGAAGGTGGGCGGGCTGCTCGAGGAGCTGGTCGATGACGCCCTCGGCCCGGTCTGCTCGATCATCCTGATCACCGGTGCGGGCGGTGCCTTCGGCGCCATCCTCACCGCGACCGGCATCGGCCGCGAGATCGCCGACGGCCTGGACGCCATGGGCCTGCCGCTCATCGTCGCCGCCTACCTGGTGACCATGGCCATGCGCATCGCCCAGGGCTCGGCCACCGTCGCCGCCACCACCGGCGCCGGGATCATGGCGCCGGCGATCATGGCCGGCGACTTCGGGTCCGTCGCCGTCGCGGCCGTGGTCATCGCGATCGGTGCCGCCTCGATCGGCTGGTCGCACGTGAACGACTCCGGCTTCTGGCTGATCGGCAAGTTCTGCGGATTCGACACCGTGACCACGTTCAAGACCTGGTCGCTGGTGGGCACCACCATCTCGCTGCTCGGCTTCGCGCTGTCGGCGGTGGTGTTCGTGATCGCCGCCTGATCCGGCTGTGACAGAGTGAGGGCCGGGGCACAGCTGTGCCCCGGCCCTCCCGCTCCCGCCCTGTCCTCGCCCTCGCTTCGTCGCCCCCTCCGGCTCGCTCCCTCGCTCCCGTCCCCTTCGTGCCCCGTGGAAGAAGGTCCCCGTGACTGCTGCAGACTCCCGTCGCCTGCTAATCCTCGATGACGACCCCACCGGCTCGCAGTGCGTGGCCGGGATCGACGTCGCCTTCGACGACGACCCGGCGATCCCGATCGAGGTGCTGGCCGAGCCGTACTCCGCCTGCTTCGTGCTCACCAACACCCGCGCCCTGGACGAGGACGCCGCCACGGCGATGAACCGCAGGATCGTCGGGGGTGTGATCGACGGCGGCATCCCGGCAGGCGGGCTGCACGTGGTCTCCCGCTCGGACTCGACCCTGCGGGGGCACGTGATCGCCGAACCCGTCGCGATCGCCGACGAGCTCGCCACTCACGGAATCGAGGTCGACGCCTTCCTCCTGTGCCCCGCGATGATCGAGGCCGGACGCTTCACCGAGGGGGACATCCACTACGCGATGGTCGACGGGGAGGCGGTCGAGGTCGCCGAGACCGACTTCGCCCGCGATGCCACCTTCGGGTTCACCCAGTCGAACCTGCGGGCCTTCCTCGCCGAGCGCTCCGGCGGCGCCGTCGCCGCGGAGGACGTCCGCAGCATCTCCCTCGAGGACATCCGCACCGGCGGCAGAGACCGGGTGCGCGAGATCCTCGCCGGGGCGCGCGAGCGGGCCTGGGTGGTCGTGAACGCCACCGAGTACTCCGACATGGAGCTGGTCGCGGGCGTCCTGGCCGAGCTCGAGGCTGAGGGCCGCAGCTTCGTCACCCGCTGCGCCCCCTCCTTCGTGCGGCCCCTGGCCGGGCAGTCCGGTGCCCAGGTGGTCGATGCCGACTCCCTCACCATCCCTCCCGCGCGGCTCGAGCACGGACTGGTCGTCGTCGGCTCCCACGTGGGCCTGACCACCACCCAGCTGCGGGCCGTGCAGGAGCGCGGGACCCTCACCGAGGTCGAGATCGAGGTGGTGAAGGTCCTCGACGAGCGCCGCGACCAGCATCTGCGTGAGCTCGTCGAGACGGTCCGCGAGACTCTCACCCGCAGCGACTGCGTGCTGTACACCAGCCGTGACCTGGTGCGCACCGACGACCCCGCCGAGTCCCTCGCCATCGCCCGCAGCGTCTCCGACGCCGTGGTCGAGATCGTGCAGCGAGTCCGCACCGCCCGCCCTGCCTGGGTGGTCGCCAAGGGTGGCATCACCTCCCATGAGGTCGCCGCCAGCGGCCTCGGCATCCGCCGCGCCCGGGTCGAGGGCCAGTTCTGGGCCGGCCAGGTCTCCCTGTTCGCCGCCCAGGAGGCTCCCGAGGAGGTCCTCGGCATGCCCTACGTGGTCTTCCCCGGCAACGTGGGCGGCCCGCAGGCCCTCGCCGACGTGGTCGACACCCTCACCGCCGCCGGCACCTCCCGCTGATCGCCCATCACCCGCACCGAGGAGCTCACCGTGAACACCACCCCCCACACCGCCACCGGCTCCGCCGCGAGCCGCCCGTACGTCGCCTGGATCGGGCTCGGGGCCATCGGCAGCCCGATGGCCCGCTGCGCCGCCGAGGCCGGCCTGCCCGTGACCGCCTTCGACCTGAACCCGGAGGCGAGGCAGGCCCTGGCGGACGTGGCCACCCCCGCGAGCACCGCCCGGGACGCCGCCCGCGGCGCGGACGTCGTGGTGGTCATGGTCGCCACCCCCGCCCAGCTGGATGCGGTCCTGTTCGGCGAGGGCGGCATCGCCGAGGTCCTCACCGCCTCCACGACCCTCCTGGTCATGTCCACCGTCGGTCCCGCCGCGATCGAGCAGACCGTCACCGCGCTCGGGAGCATCACCGCGCATGTCGTCGACGCCCCCGTCTCCGGGGGCGCCGCCCGGGCCGCCACCGGGGACCTGCTGGTGATGGTCGGCGGCGCCGAGACCGACGTCACCGCCGTGCGCCCCCTGCTCGACGTCCTCGCCTCGAACGCCCCCGTGGTGGGCTCGCGCCCGGGCGACGGCCAGCGCTTCAAGATCGTCAACCAGCTGCTGTGCGGGGTGCACATCGTCGCCGCCGGCGAGGCCCTCGCCCTCGCCGACTCGATGGGTCTGGACCTCCAGCAGGTCCACGAGGTGCTCGGCACCGGTGCCGCAGCGTCGTTCATGTTCGGCGACCGCGGGCAGCGCATGGTCGACGGCGCCTTCGACGACGTCCGCTCCGCCCTCACCATCTTCGTCAAGGACATGGGCCTGGTGGCCGAGGCCGCCCAGGAGGTCGACCAGGACGTGCCGCTGGCCGCCTCCGCCGCGCAGGTCTACCAGCGCGGCAGCGAGCGCGGTTGGGACCGACGCGACGACTCGATCGTCTACCAGGTGCTGCGGGAGGGCTGAGGCGCCCGTCCGACGCTCCCCGATCCGCCCACCCGGAAAGTCCGCCCACCCGGAAAGTGAGCCCCTGCCATGCGTGATCCCCAGAAGTGGGACGACCTCCCGCACCGACAGCCCGACTGGTTCCGCGAGGCGGCGCTGGGCATCTTCATCCACTGGGGCCCGTACTCGGTGCCCGCCTGGGCCGAGCCCACCGCAGAGCTCGGCGCCGTCCCCGACGACGCGAGCTGGTTCACCCACAACCCCTACGCCGAGTGGTACGCCAACACGATCCGCATCGAGGGCTCCCCGGCGGCCGAGCACCACCGGGAGGTCCACGGCGATGCGCCCTACGACGACTTCCTGGACCAGTGGGAGACCTCCGCCTTCGACCCCGCCGCCTGGGCGGAGCAGTTCCGCCGCGCGGGGGCGGACTACGTCGTGCTCACCACCAAGCACCACGACGGCGTGACCCTGTGGGACGCCCCCGGCACCGGGGACCGCAACACCGTGCGCCGCGGCCCGCAGCGGGACCTCGTGGGCGAGATCGCGAGCGCCGTGACCGCCGCAGGGATGCGCTTCGGCGTGTACTACTCCGGAGGCCTGGACTGGCACGTGCGGCCCACGCCCCCGATCCTCCACGGCGAGGACGTGCACGACCTGAAGCGGCCTCGGGACGACGAGTTCGGGAAGTACTGCGCCGCCCACGTGCGCGACCTCATCGACCGCTACTCACCCGACGTCCTCTGGAACGACATCGGGTGGCCCGACGAGAACGTCCACTTCGATCAGGGCGGGCTCGGCGCACTGCTCGAGCACTTCTACTCGGCCCGGCCCGAGGGGCTGATCAACGACCGCTTCGCCGGCGCGCACCAGGACTTCATGACCACCGAGTACCAGTCCGGGGAGATCCCCGACGGCCAGCCGTGGGAGAACTGCCGCGGCGTGGGCCTCTCCTTCGGCTACAACCAGGTCGAGGACGCCTCCCAGTACATGTCCGGCGCACAGGCCGTGCGCCATGTCGTCGACGCGGTCTCGAAGGGCGGGCGGGTGCTGCTGAACGTCGGCCCGCGCGCCGACGGCTCGCTCCACGAGCTGCAGGTCGCGGCGCTCGAGTCGCTCGGCAAGTTCATGGCCGAGCACAAAGTGCATCTGGCGGGTTCCCGCGGCGTCGGCGAGCTGCAGATCGACGGGGTCGACTGGGCGCGGGCGGTCGAGAAGGACGGAGTGTGCCACGTCTTCCTCGGCGGCGAGGCGGGCAAGGTGCGGATCGGCCCGTCAGCCCTCCCGGCCGGCTACGACTGGCCGAGCGGCGTGGTCGAGGTGGCGCTCGCCGGTGGCGATGCCGCGCCGGTCGCGATCTCGGCGGCGCGAGCGGTCTGAGCTGACGGCGGCTCCGGCGACGATCCCGGCAGCGCCTCCGGCGACGAACCCGACGCCGGCCTGGGTCGCTGAGGACTCTGCGCGACACGGCCCGCGCGGCAGCAGACCACCGACCGCATGTGTTGCCGTAGAAGAGAAATCTGGCATAACTGCCATGTATGGTAGCCTGCGACGCATGTGCAGTACTGCCATCGCCGTGGACCGGGGCCGTCGCTTCTAGCGGCGGACCTCAGCAGCACCGACCTGACTCAGCTCCGCCGCCCGCATGTCCAGCCGGGCGGCGTCCTCGCGCGCCCGGATGATCCCACACCCCGGAGCATCTGCACCCATGCCCACTTATGGTGGCGGCCGGCACGAGCACGGCCAGAACTTCCTCACCGACCATCGCCTCATCGCCCGGATCATCGACCTCGTCGCGCGCACCGACGGACCGATCGTCGAGATCGGGCCGGGGCATGGCGCCCTCACCCGTGACCTGCAGGAACTGCATCGCCCGCTCACCGCGGTGGAGATCGATGCCAAGAACGTGCGCCGACTCGAGCGCCGCCTCCGGCCCGAGGTGGAGCTGATCCACGGCGATTTCCTGCGCTGGAGAATGCCCGAGGAGCCGCATGTCGTCGTGGGCAACCTGCCCTTCCACCAGACCACCGCCATGCTGCGCCGAGTGCTGCACGCCCCCGGATGGACGCATGCGGTGCTGCTCGTGCAGTGGGAGGTCGCTCGGCGCCGTGCCGGGGTGGGCGGCGCGACCATGATGACCGCACAGTGGTGGCCCTGGGTGGACTTCTCGCTCGAAGGGCGCGTTCCCTCTACGGCCTTCACCCCGGCACCGACCGTCGACGGGGGCATCCTGACCATGAGGCGCCGCCGCGACGCGCTGGTGCCCGTTCGGGAGCAGAAGCGATATCGAGAGTTCGTCCACGCCGTGTTCAGCGGGAGAGGCCACGGCCTGGTGGCCGTCCTGACCCACCTCGTGCCGCCACGTCGCAGGCAGGAGGTCAAGGCTCGTCTGGCTCGCGAGGCCATCTCGCCGACGGCCCTCCCGAAGGACCTGGTGGCCGAGCAGTGGGCGATGCTGTATGCCGCGATGACCGAGTGGGGCTGGGCTCCGGGCGGTCGCGGCGGCGACGCATCTCAGGACGGAGCACCTCGAGGTGGTGCATCCCGGGGAGGCTCCGGGGGCAAGGCGAGAGCTGCTCGGGATGGCCGCCGGGAGCGGACCCAGGAGCCGAGACGGGCCGGCGCGGGACGGCGAGGTGCACGCGGCGGGTCGCGCGGATGATCGCGCCGGTGACGGCTCGGTGGGCCGGCCCTGTCGGTATCGGATCGGTAGTCGCAGTCAGTCGTCGCCGGGCGGGAGTGACAGCTCGCCGAGCAGGGCGAACCACTGGTCCACCACCTTCGCGCGAGGGCCCTCGCGCGTGCGCATCGCCCGACCCAGGCCCACGTACAGGGAGGCCAGGATCTCCGCACTGAGTTCGATCTCGTCCTCGGAGCGGTCTGCGCCCCCCGAGTGCTCACGCAGCCGTCGGGCCAGGGCCGTGTGCAGCTGGGCCCGCATCGCCTCCTCGAGGTGGGACATCTGCCGCTGCACGGCAGGGCGGTCCTTCAGCTCCTGCCGGATCGCCTGGCGCCGCCTGTCCAGCGGGGTCGCCTCGACCTCGAGGATCCGGTGCATGGTCCAGCGCAGGGCCTCCAGCTCCGGCAGGTGGGAGGGCGCGCCCAGGATCAGGTCGATCAGCTGCTGGGCACCGTCATCGCTGAACAGCGTCAGCTCCTTGCTCGGGAAGTACCGGAAGAAGGTGCGCTGGGCGACGCCGGCGCGGGCGACGATGTCCTCGATGTTCGTGTCGTCGTAACCGTGCAGTTCGTACAGCTCGATCGCAGCGGTCTGGATCTGCAGGCGGGTGCGTGACTTCTGCTCCTCGCGGCGGCCTCGTACAGCGGTCATGTCTCTCCGTGGTTGAAGGGGGATCGGACCATCCAAGCACGTCGGGGCCGCGAGAACTGCACGGCGCGCCTCCCGGGCGTGTGCCGCCAGATTCGCGCTCCATTCCTCCCGGGAGCCCTCGCCGCGAGGGCGCCGGGAGATCAGCGCTGCCGGTGCCCCCGGACCGTCCGTGAGTCGTCATGAAGTGTTCACCTCCCCTAAAGGTGGCAGATATGCCACTTCTGACAAGGTGGGGTCATGCCCACATCAGTGACACTGCCCCCGAACTGGCGCCCCCTGCCCACCGCTGGGGGATCCGAGCCCACCGTCTTCCGCTCCGCAGCGCTGTCCCTGGCCACCGTCGAGGAGCTGAGCACCTGTCCGTCCGAGCTGACCTGGTTCGATCTGCGCATCCCCGCCGAGGTGGAGCTCGACCCGCAGGTCGAGTACCCGCCGACCCTGCGCCATCGCAACACCCCCCTGCTGGACCCGGAGGTCACGATCATCCAGGGCCAGAAGGCCTCGATGCTGCAGGATCTGATCGACGGCACCACTACCTTCGGCAGCGGGTACATCGACATGCTCGAGGCGGCCCCGGAGCGCTTCGCCGCCACGCTCGAGGCCCTCGCCACCGTGGACGGACCGGTGGTCATCGCCTGCCAGGGCGGCAGGGACCGCAGCGGCCTCGTCTCCGCCCTGCTGCTGAGCCTGGCCGGCACGCCGCGCGAGGCGGTGATCGCCGACTACGTGGCCACCAATGCGAACCTCGCCTCCGACCTCGCGCGGCAACCCACCGGCGACATGGGCGACATCATGGCCCAGCTCGACCTGACCTGCCGGGAGTCCGACATCGAGATGGTGCTCGACCATCTCGACTCCCGCGGCGGAATCCGCGGGTACCTCGCTCCGGTGCTGTCCGAGGACCGGATCGACCGCCTTCAGGTCTGGGCGCGCGAACGCCTGAGCTGACCCGTCTCTCCCCGGCCCGTCCGCCTTCTCCCACCACCAGTGCGCTGCGCTGTCCCGCACGTCACTGCAGCGTCGCCCGCAGTGCTCTGCCCCACCCCTCGCAGCACGTCCGCAGACCCCCATGTCCTTCTCCTCCAGGAAAGAGAGAATCCCATGTCCTACCGCCCGCTCCGCCGCACCCTGCTGGCCGGCGCCCTGGTGCTGCCCGTAGCCGCCTGCAGCACTCAGTCCGGCGCCGAGAACACCTCCGAGGCCGCACTCGGCTCCGACGCCGAGCCGGTCACCGGCGGCACCATCGACATCGGCCTGGACCTCGAGCTCAGCGACCTCGACCCCGCGGGCAACGAGATCGGACAGCAGTCCAGCCTGATCGTCGCCAATGCGGTCTATGAGCCGCTGTTCGTCGACGGCCCCGAGGGGTCGATGGAGCCACGGCTCGCCGACTCCCTGACCACCGAGGACACCACCGAGTGGGTCCTGACCCTGAAGCCCGATCTCACCTTCTCCGATGGGGCGGCATTGGATGCCCAGGCCGTCATCGACCATCTGACCCGCATCCAGGAGACGGAGTCTGCGGCCGCCGTGCCGGCCGCCGAGATCGACTCCATGGAAGCCGCCGACGAGGTCACCATCCGCTTCACCCTGGCCGCCCCGAACGCCGCCTTCGACCGCTACTTCTCCCGCAACCTGGGCATGATCGCCTCCACCACCTCCACCGATGACGTCGGCAACCCCCTGGGCGCCGGACCGTTCGTGGTCACCGCCACCGAGCCCGGCTCCTCCCTGACCGTGGAGCGCAACGAGTCCTACGCCGGGGAACCGGCCCCTGCGGACACCATCGTCTTCCACTTCCTGCCCGATTCCGATTCCCGCTTCCAGAGCCTGCAGGCCGGGACCATGGACATGATCTGGGTGCAGACCCCCAATCACATCAGCACCGCCGAGGGCGAGGGCATGACCACCTCGGTGGCCAACGCCACCACCGCCACGGCGATCTTCAATCTCGAGCGTGCCCCGTTCGACGACCTCCGAGTGCGTCAGGCGATCCAGGCGGCCATCGACCGCGAGGTCCTCTCCGAGGTCGTCGACCAGGGACTGGGCGGGGTCTCCTCGGGGCCGCTGGCCTCGAACTCCCGCTATGACCAGAACGTCGAGTACCCGGACTTCGACCCGAAGCGCGCCCGCACCCTCCTGGAGGAGTTCGGCCAGCCGGTTGCGCTGTCCTACACCACCGACTCCAGCCCGCAGTCGATGCAGCGCGCCACAGCCATCCAGCAGATGCTGGGCGAGGTGGGCATCGAGATGGAGATCGACGCCGCGGACGCCGCGACCTGGGGCGACAAGCTGTTCGCCCAGGATTTCGACCTGATCGAATTCGTCACCAGCGGGTACGGAGATCCCGACACGGTGTGGGCGCTGTTCGAGACCGGCTCGGGCTCCAACTTCGGCGGCTACACCAACCCGGAGGTCGACGACCTGACGGCCACCGCAACCGCCACCGCCGATGACGAGGAGCGGAGCGCTCTGTACGGCGATGCCGCGCGCCTCATCGTGGAGGAGGCCCCCACCCTGTTCTTCACCGAGTCCCCGGCGGGATTCGCCGCCGCGCCGGAGATCGGCGGTCTGCCGGACTTCTCCGACCGCAATGTCATCTCCGCGCTGCCCGGGGAGTTCTGGACTGAGCAGCAGTGAGCCGGTCCCAGCGCCTGATCCGCACCGCGGTCGTGCTGGTCCTGGTGGGGCTGCTGACGATGAGCCTGCCCCACCTGACCCCCGGGTCCCCGGCGATCGCGGTGCTGGGCCTGGACGCCTCCCGTGACCAGCTGGCCGCCTTCACCGACTCCCTGGGCCTGGATGCTCCCCCGCACGTGCGGCTGGGGGACTGGCTGGTGGCGGCCCTGCAGGGCGACCTCGGCACCTCCCTGATCAGCGGGCGGCCCGTGACGGCAGAGATCGTCAACCGCCTGCCGATCACCCTGGAGCTGTTGGTGCTGAGCCAGGTCGTGGCGCTGGCGATCACCCTGCCGGTGGCCATGGCCTCGGCCTGGCGACCCGGCAGCGTGCTCGACCGCCTCGCGACCACCCTGTCGTTCCTGCTGATCTCCACCCCCACCTTCGTGCTGGGCCTGATGGCGATCCTCGTGTTCGCCGTCGGACTGGGGATGCTGCCGGCCACCGGCTGGGCCGATCCCGTCGAGGAGCCGGTCCGGCACCTGCAGTTCCTGATCCTGCCGGTGCTGACGATGGGGCTGTCGGAAGCGGCGATGCTGGTGCGCGTCCTGCGCGCGGACCTGATCACCACCCTCGACCAGCCCTACATCCTGGCCGCCCGCTCACGCGGCATGTCGACTCCCCGCCTGCTGGTCACCCGGGCACTGCGTCCCTCCAGCCTGTCCACGGTGACCCTGGTGGGGCTCGGCTTCGGCGCGGCCTTCGGCGGGTCGGCACTGATCGAGTCGGTGTTCGCGATTCCCGGGATGGGACGCCTGACCGTCTCGGCCATCGGCGCCAGGGACTATCCCGTCATCGAGACCATGATCATCTTCTCCGCGCTCACGGTGATCCTCGCGATGCTCGCCGTCGACCTCCTCTACCCCCGAATCGATCCGAGGATCCGCCATGACGGTCGCTGACACCGCGCCGAGGATCGATGGACCGTCAACAGCCATCGACGCCACCCCGATACCGACTGCCTTCCGCTCCCGGCCGACGATGATCGACCTGCTGTGCCTGATCTACCTGGTGGCAGTGGCGTTCGGGGCGCTGCTGGCGCCCGTGCTGCCGCAGATCGACCCGTACACCGCGGACTTCTCCGCCGTGCTGCAGCCACCGACCGCCGACCACTGGTTCGGCACCGACTCCACCGGCCGCAGCGTCTTCGACCGCACCGTCGCTGGGGCCCGGTCCACCCTGACCGTGGCCGTGATGACCGTGCTGATCGGCGTGGTCGTCGGCGGTGGCCTGGGAATGGCCGGCGGCTACCTGGGAGGAATGGTCGACACCATCGTCGGCACCCTGATCGAGCTGCTGCTCTCGCTGCCCGGTCTCATCCTGGTGCTGGTGATCGTCACCCTGCTCGGCCCGGGCTACCTGACCATCGGCGGGGTGATCAGCATGTTCATGATCGCCCCCTTCGCCCGGATCGCCCGCTCGGCCACACTCGCCGTGCGAGATCAGCCGTACGTGCAGGCCTCCCGGCTGCTCGGTGCTGGGACCGTGCGCACCCTGGTCACCGAGGTGGTGCCCACCGTGATGCCGGCGATCAGCGCCTACGCCTTCACGGCGGTGACCGGGGCCGTGGTCGCCGAGGGATCGCTGAGCTTCCTCGGATTCGGCCTGCAGCCCCCGGCGCCGTCCTGGGGAGGATTGATCGCCGAGGGTCGCACCCACATCTCCACCGCACCGTGGATCACCATGGCGCCTTCGCTGGTGCTGTGCGCCACGATCCTGGCCGTCAACCTGCTCGGCCAGCGATTCTCGACCACGAGGAGGTCGTCATGAGCCCCCGCCCCGTCCCGCTGCTGGAGATCACGGACCTGTCGGTGGATTTCACCGCTCCCGACGGCCGGACCACCCATGTGCTCGAGGACGTCCGGCTGACCATCGCGCCCGGGGAGAGCGTCGGCCTGGTCGGAGAATCCGGCTCCGGGAAGTCCGTGCTGGCCCGGACCATCCTGGGCCTGCATCCGCGCACCTCGCAGGTGACGGCGCGCGGCACGGTCCGCTTCGACGGCACCGAGCTGCTCGGCCGCGGGCCCCGACAGCACCGCAGGATTCTGGGCACGGACGTCTCGATGATCTTCCAGGACCCCTCCACCTCCCTGAACCCGGTCGTCACGGTCGCCGGTCAGGTCATCGAGGCGTCCGACCGGAAGCGACAGCTCAGCAGCACCGTACGCCGGAACCTGGTGGGTGACCTGCTGCGCGCCGTCGGTCTGCACGACGCCGATCGCATCGCCCGCTCCTATCCCTCGCAGCTGTCAGGTGGGCAGCGTCAGCGCGTGGGCATCGCCGCCGCTCTCGCCGGCGGCCCGCGGCTGCTGCTGGCCGATGAACCGACCACCGCCCTGGACGTCTCGGTCCAGCGCACCGTGCTGGACCTGCTCGATGAGATCCGCCGCGAGCAGGGGCTGGCGATGGTGCACATCACCCACGACCTGGCGCTGGCCTCCGGCCGGACCGACCGCGTGATCGTGCTGTACGCCGGCCGGGTGGTCGAGAGCGGACCGACGGCCGACGTCCTCTCCCGGCCTGCGCATCCATACACGCAGTCCCTGCTGGCGGTCCGTCCCCGGCTGCATGAGCCCCCGCCCCTGCCGCTGCCGGCGCTCCCCGGCAGCGTGCCCCGGCTCGACCGACCGCGCACCGGTTGCCCTTTCGCGCCGCGCTGTGCGCTGGCCGATGAGCGCTGCCGGGTGGAACGGCCCCCGGTGGTCGAGCTGCCCGGCCGGGACGGCACGCAGAGCGTGGCCTGCTGGCGAGTGGCCGAGGAGCACGCGCCGCCGGAGCCTGCCAGGACTCTCTCCTCGAGCGGAGGCGCCCGATGACCGATCTGACCATCACGGAGCTGTGGGTGCGATACGCCGTGAACGGGGGCATCCTCGATGCCGTGCAGGGCGTCTCCTTCGACGTCGCTGCAGGAGCTGCCGTCGGCCTCGTCGGCGAGTCCGGCTCGGGGAAGAGTTCGCTGGCCCGCGCCGTCGTCGGCATCACTCCGATCGCCGCCGGGTCGGTGACCGTGGACGGCCGACCGGTGGTCGCACGCCCCGGGCCAGGTGGGGTGCAGATGGTGTTCCAGGATCCGATCGGATCTCTGAACCCCTCCCGCAGGGTCATGGACCTCGTCTCCGAGCCGCTGCGGATCGCCGGCGTGCCCCGGACCCTGCGTCGGGAGCGTGCCGCGCAGATGCTGCGTGAGGTGGGGCTGGACCCGGAGACCTTCGCCCGACGCCGACCCGCTCAGCTCAGCGGTGGTCAGGCGCAGCGGGTGGCGATCGGACGGGCGCTGCTGGCCGAGCCCGAGGTGCTGGTGGCCGACGAACCGGTCTCCGGGCTCGATGTCTCGGTCCAGGCGGGCATCATCAATCTGCTGCACCGGGTGACGGTCGAACGCGGCATGTCGTTGCTGCTGGTCTCTCATGACCTCGCCGTGGTGCGCACGCTCTGCGAGGCCGTCGTGGTGATGCAGCACGGGCAGGTGCGCGAGCAGGGTCCGGCCGACCGCGTTCTCGCTGCACCGCGCCACGAGTACACCCGGGAGTTGCTGGCGGCGGTGCCGACGCTGGAGGCCGGACCTTGATCTTTGATCCGCTCGGCCGACACTCCCGGCCTCTCGACCGAAGGATCGAGGCTCAGTCCTCGATGGAGAGGTAGTCGCTCGCGGACTTCAGGGAGGCCTGCTCCTCGGTGTCGTGCTGCATCCGCTCCAGGTAGGGCTGGGACCGCTTGACCTGGGTGTCCAGAGCGTTGACCGTGGTCAGGAAGTTCTCGTTGGCCTGGGCGCGGAAGCTGTCGATGCCGTCCATGGTGGTGAACAGGTTGTCGAAGGCCCGCTCGAGGGTCTCGGCCGAGACGCCGGAGGAGGCGGCCTGCTCCTGGATCCGCACGGTGTTGTCAGCCAGCAGCTTCGAGGTGCGGTCGATGAGGTCGTTGGTGGTGGAGTTGATCGCGTCGATCTGGTCCAGCACCAGCTTCTGGTTCTCGAGCGCCTGGGCGACGATCACCGCGGTGCGCAGTGCGGTCACAGTAGTGGTGCGGGCCCGGTCCACCCCGCGCATGAGCTGGGTGTTGTTGTCCTCGATCAGGCCCATCGCGAGGTAGGACTGCACGGTCACCGCGATCTGGGTGGCGACGTCCTGGCGGCGCTGGCGCACCGCGAACAGCACATCGCGCTCCAGGGCGTCGGCATGGGCGGTGTTGCCGCCGCTGCGGGCCTGCTCGGCGCGGCGGACCACCTGGCCGTCCAGCTCACCCAGCAGGTGCGAGGCCTTGTGCAGGTTCTGGAGGTCCTCCCACAGGGAGCGGCGCTCCACGGCCAGCTCGGCGTTGTCCTTCTGCAGCCCTTCCTGCCCGCGGCTGAGGGCCTGCAGCACCGCATCGAGCTGATCCTGGTTCGACTCGTACTTGCGGAAGTACTGCTTGACCTTGTTGCGGCCGGGCAGCCAGCCCAGCGCCTTGTCCGCGAAGGTCTCCTCCTCGGGGGCCAGGCCCTCCATGGTGGTGCGCAGCTCGGCCAGGGACTTGGAGACCGATTCCTGGCTGCCGCCGGACTGCTTCGCCTCGCGCATCGACTGCTGCATGAACCGCGAGGTGGTCTGCCCGGTCCGCTCGAAGGTGGGGCGGGCCACCTGCCCGATCGCGTTGATCTGGGCGGTGAACTCCTGGGAGTGCGGGTTCAGGGAGGTGACTTCGTTCAGCCAGGAGTCGGCGCGCACCTCCAGGGCCTTCTGCTGCTCCTCGGGAAGGTCGGTGAGCAGGGAGACGGCCTTGTCCTCGCTGAGCTCCTCGACGGGCTCGGCAGGGGTGATCTCGGGCTCGGGGGTGGGGGGCTGCAGCTTGTCCATCGGGTTCTCCTCGACGTCGAACAGGGTTCTGGGTGGATGGGCCGGGTGGATCGTGGGTCGGGGCAGATCGTGAGTGCGGGCGGATGGTCAGGACGGGCACGCCGGCGACGGTGGCCGCCGCGGCAGGGGTCAGAGGTCGATCAGAGGGTTCACCCGCTGTGCGGAGAAGCGGGTCTTGAGGAACTCGGAGTGGACCTCGAGCGAGCGGGAGACCCCGGAGACCACATCCGCCTCGATCCGCTCGATGCCCTCGCCGAGCACCTCCAGCTGCTGGTCGATGCTCTCCAGGTTCGCCACCGCCGTCTCCCGCGCCCCGCCCTCGAAGGAGGAGAGGAAGCCGAGGTTCTCGTCCAGGGCATCGAGGAGGTCCGGGATGTAGCGGTCGGCCATGCCCTCGAGCATCATCACATCGCCGTCGGAGGGGGCGCGGGACTGCATCGACTCCGAGCCCAGCAGCGCACCGATCCGCTGCAGCAGCGAATCGGCCCGGTTCAGCGCGGTCTTCGCCGCCGGGGTCGAGGCCCTGCGGCGCACGTCGACGATCCGCCGACGCTGCTGGGTGGAGGCTCGGGCGACCTTCTCGAGCATCGCGCGGGTGCCCTCGGGCATCTCCGCATCGGCCGCGATCAGGCGCACCTTCTTCGGGCGGCGGTTGCGCAGCAGGAAGCCGGTGCCGCCGCCCACCACGAGGGCGACTCCGAGGCCCCCGAGCGCCGGCGCCAGGATCCCGGCGCCGCCGATCAGGCTGCCCAGTCCCAGGATCACGAAGGTGCTGATCCCGAACGCCCCGCCGAGCACGGTGGGCACGCCCACGGTGAGCCAGCGGCCTCGCCGCCGCGGACCGGAGGGGCGGCGCGAGACCGTCCGGGATCGGGGGGAGTGGACCGTGCCCTCGAGGGGGCGCTGCACGGGCCCCCAGAGGTCGCGCCGCTCTGCGGTCGCCTTCCAGGGCAGGTCGCGAGGTGCGGGGGCACCGGAGCGCCCGGCACCGGCACCGGCCCCGGCGCCACTGCCGGCCCCTGCGCCGCTGCCGGCACCGGCGCTGCGTTCGGGCGTGCCGGGGCGCTGGGGCTGCCTGCCCGGTGACGCCGGCGTATCGCGCGGCGGTCGACTCTGTGTGTTCACGAGCACCCGCGGATCTCTCGGTGATGAAGCGGAGGTCGGAGACGGGGAGCGCCCGGATCCCGTGGCACTCGCTCGGGAGGGGGAGCCGGAGTTCCTCGTCGACGACGGACACCAGGTTATCGCGGCTCGTCGAGCACGAGCTGAAGAGGGAGGTGGGCAGGTGCGCGGGCAGAGGGGTGTCGCAGAGGGCCGGTCGCCCGGGGTGCGCACAGGAGATCGCTCGGACCTTCCACCGGGACTTCCCCAGGCGACATCTATCCTATAGGATCACTGGGAGACGTGACGTTTGACGAGAGGAACACCGGTGTTCACTGCTGAGAACTGGCCGATCGGGGCCAACATGCTGTCGTTCGGGAACCGCACGAGTGATGGGACGCCCACGGTCGAGGCGTCCTCCTCGGTGTGGGCCTCCCAGCTGCGTCAGGTCAAGGAGCTGGGGGTCGATCAGATCGACCCCACCGATGCGTGGCTGCCGCTGGCGAAGCTGTCCGACGCGCGCGTGGAGGAGTTCCGTTCGGTGCTGGACGGGGAGGGGATGACCTTGTCCTCGATCTCCATGACCCGCAACTCGGTGGTGGATGTCGAGAACGGCGAGCAGAACCTCGCCGATGCGCTGCGGTTCATCGAGCTGGCCCCGAGCTTCGGCGTGAGCGTCGTCAACACCGGCTTCATGCAGGCCACCACCCCGGAGCAGAACGCGGCGATCTGGTTCTGGCTGGCCGACGGCCACGTCGACGACCCGGCGCTGCGGGAACTGGCGATCGAGCGCATCCGCACCCTCGGCGATGCCGCGAAGGCGCAGGGCATCGAGGTGAGCCTGGAGATGTACGAGGACACCTACGTCGGCACTGCGGACGAGGCCGTCGCCTTCCTGAAGGACGTCGACCACGAGGCCGTGGGTCTGAACCCGGACATCGGCAACCTGGTCCGCCTGCACCGCGAGGTCGAGCCGTGGCCGGACATGTTCGAGAAGGTGCTGCCGCACTCGAACTTCTGGCACATCAAGAACTACACGCGCGACTACGACCCCGCCACCGGCGCGTACTCCTCGGCCCCGATGCCGCTGAAGTACGGCTACATCAACTACCGCACCGTGATCCGGCGGGCGCTCGAGCTCGGCTACACCGGCCCGTTCTGCTGCGAGCACTACGGCTCGGACTCCCTCGGCGTGATCGCCGAGAATGTCCAGTACATCCGCCAGGTCCTCGCCTCCGCGCTCGCCTGACCCGTCGCCTCCGTCCGCCCTCGACTGACGCCCCCGCAGCACCTCACCGTTCGAAGGAGAACCCCATGACCATCGAGATCAACCGCATCCAGCCCTTCCCCGCCCAGCGCACCGTCGTCGTCACCGGCGCCGGCGCCGAGCGCGGCATCGGCCGCCGCGTCGTCCGCAAGCTCGTCGCCGAGGGCTGGAGCGTCGTCGCCGCCGACATCGACGGCCCGGCCGTCGAGGCCTTCGCCGCCGAGCTGAACCTGGAGATCCCCGCCGAGTCCGGGTTGAAGGCGCTCGGCGTGGGCATCGACGTGGCCGATCCGAGCTCCGTCGAGGCCGGGTTCGCCCGCATCGACGCCGAGATGCCGCAGGTCGTGGCCCTGGTGAACCTCGCCGGGATCCCCTCCCCGCAGCCGCTGATGGAGATCACCCCGGAGAGCTGGGATCGGGTCATGGACGTCAACGCCAAGGGCACCCTGCTGATGACCCAGGCCGGTGCCCGCCGCATGATCGACGGCGGCGTCGGCGGCCGCATCGTCAACACCGCCTCGATCACCGCGCTCGACGGCGGCGGCACCTTCTCCAAGACCGGCTACGCCGCCGCGAAGGCCGCCATCCAGGGCCTCACCCGCGGCAGCGCCCGCGAGCTGGGCCAGTACGGCATCACCGCCAACGTGATCCTGCCCGGCCCCATCGACACCGACATCATGGGCGGCACCCTCACCGACGACCGCAAGGCCGGGATGAGCGCCAACATCCCGCTGCAGCGCGTGGGTCAGCCCGAGGAGGTCGCCGGCCTGATCGCCTTCCTGATCAGCGAGGACTCCAGCTTCGTCAGCGGCACCTCGATCAACGTCGACGGCGGCAAGCACATGCACTGAGCGGCGCTGAGACGCCACCGCCCCGCCGCCCCCACTCGAAGGAGAGAACCCATGGCCCAGTCGACCCTCTCGGGCGCCATCGAATTCGCGAAGATGCTCGCCGCCGGCGGCTTCCGGATCGATCCGGTCGCCTCCGCCCCCTCGATCGAAGACCTCCGCCAACTGGCCCGCAAGCGTCTGCCCACCATGGCGTTCGACATCATCGACGGTGCCTCGAACCACGAGATCACGCTGGATGCGAACACCCGTGACCTGGCCGAGGTGCGGTTCCGGCCCCGCTGGCTGACCGACATCTCCACGATCGACATCTCCACCGAGGTCGACGGCATGGCCCTGGACCGCCCCTATGTGCTGGGCCCGCTCGGGCTGCAGCGCATGATCGGCGGCGAGGGGGAGATGGGTGCGGTGCGCGCCGCCGGGAAGGCGAACATCCCCTTCACCATCTCCACCGCCTCGAACTGGTCGATGGAGGAGCTCGCCGAGCAGGCCACCGGCCCGCTCTGGTACCAGCTGTACATGTACAAGAGCCCCCGGATCGTCTCCAACCTGATCTCCCGGGCTCGCGCGATCGGCGCCGAGGCCCTGGTGGTCACGGTCGACGTGCCCCTGAACGGCAAGCGGTACCGCGACCACCGCAACGGCATGTCGATCCCCCCGAAGATCACCCCGCAGAACGCGGTGGAGGCCATCCGGCACCTGGACTGGGTGCGCGCCATCATGCGCCCGCCGACGATCGGGTTCCGCAACCTGGCCGGGGAGGTGCAGGGCGACAACGCGGTCTCCCACCAGGAGTTCGTCAAGCGCTACCTCACCAACCTCACTCTGACGTGGAAGGACATCGAGGACGTCCGCCGGCAGTGGGACGGCCCCGTCTACATCAAGGGCATCCTCACCCCGGAGGACGCCCGCCGGGCGCAGAAGGTCGGCGCCCAGGGGATCTACGTCTCCAACCACGGCGGCCGCCAGCTGGACTCCTCGCCCAGCACCATCAGCGTGCTGCCCGAGATCGTGGACGCCGTGGGCGAGGACATGACCGTCGTGTTCGACTCCGGGGTCCGCACCGGTGACGACATCGCCAAGGCCCTCGCCGTGGGAGCGGACCTGGTCTCCATCGGCCGCGCCTGGGGCTACGGCAACGCCGCCGCCGGTGAGCGGGGCGTGCTGCGGGTCCTCGAGATCCTCGACGAGGAGCTCGAGCTCGCCATGGGCCAGCTCGGCGCGATCAGCATCGATGCGCTCGATCGCGGCTTCGTGGACTACCCCGAGGCGTGGCACGGCGTGGGCCGGCACCGGGAACCGGAGTCCGGAGAGGTCCCTGCGGAGGTGATCGCATGAGCACCCGCTGGAAGCTCGCCATCACCGCCGACTACGCGAACCCCGACGGGTCCACGATCTACGGCGACATCGGCCTGGACACCCTCGCTGAGCACGGCATCGACTGGTCCCTGGTGGGCGCCGCAGGCCGCGACCTGACACCCGAGGAGCTCGAGGGCTTCGACGCCCTGTTCCTGCTCAGCGGCACGCCCTTCGGGCGGGCCCAGCTCGAGGGCGTCACCACGCTGAAGCACGTGGCCCGCTTCGGCGCCGGCTTCGATGCCGTGGACCTCGAGGCCTGCGACGAGCGCGGCATCATCGTCACCAACGCCCCCACCGGGCTGCGGGTGCCGATGGCGCACACAGCGCTCACCTTCCTGTTCGCCCTCGCCCATTCCCTGCTGCCCAAGGACCGCCTGGTGCGCCAGGCGCAGTGGGATCGCAAGGCGGAGTACCGGGGCCCCGGCCTCGCCTCCGCCACGGTCGGCGTGATCGGCCTGGGCGGCATCGGCCGGGAGATCGTGAGCCAGCTGCGCGCCCTGGACCTGGACGTGATCGCCTGGAACCGCTCGCCGCGGCCGGAATTCTGCGCCGAGGCCGGGATCGAGCAGCTCGAGCTCGATGAGGTGATCGCCCGCAGCGACTACCTGATCATCACCGTCGCCGCGAACTCCGAGACCCGCCACCTGATCGGGCAGCGGGAGCTGGCGCTGATGAAGGACACCGCGTTCCTCATCAACATCGCCCGCGGCGCCGTGGTCGACGAGCCCGCCCTGATCACCGCGCTCCAGGACGGCGCCATCGCCGGTGCGGGGCTCGACGTCTTCGAGGTCGAGCCGCTGCCGGCGGACAGCCCCCTGATCGCTCTCGAGAACGTGGTGCTGGCCCCGCACGCCCTGTGCTGGACCGCGGACTTCGCCGCTGCCACCGGCGGCGAGGCGCTCGCCGAGATCCGCGCCGTCGCCGCCGGGGAGAGCCCCCGCAACATCGTGAACTCCCCACGCAGCGCGAGCGGCGAGGGGAGCGGACGATGACGACGGCACCCATGAGCACTCCGCAGCCTGCCGGGACAGAGCGCTCCGCGGCGGAGGAGGCCCGCATCAGCGAGCTCACCGCCGTCGTCACCGGTGCCGCCTCCGAGCGCGGCATCGGCCGCGGCGTCGCCCTGCGCCTCGCCGCCCAGGGCCGGCCGCTGGCACTGCTGGACCTCGACGAGCAGGGCCTCGCCACCGCCGCGGAGCAGGCACGCGCCGCTGGCTCCCCGGCCGTGCTCACCGCGCAGGTCGACATCGCCGACCAGGGCAGCGTGGACCGTGCCCTGAGCGCGGTCGAGGCCTCGTCCCTGCCGCCGGTCGGTGCCCTGATCAGCTGCGCCGGTATCGCGAATCCCACCCGTTTCCTCGACACGACCAGCGAGGACTTCCTGCGCACCCTGTCGGTGAACACGCTGGGCACCTTCCACCTCGCCCAGCGCGTGCTGCCCGGGATGCTGGAGCAGGGCCTGGGCCGGATCGTGGCGATGAGCTCCACGGCCGCACAGGACGGCGGCGGGAACTTCTCCACCTCCGCCTACGCCGCCTCCAAGGCCGGGGTCGAGGGCCTGATCCGAGGCCTCGCCAAGGAGGTCGCCGGCACCGGCGTCACCACGGCCGCGATCGCCCCGGCCAACATCGACACCGACATCATGGGCGGCCGCCTCGAGGGGGAGCGGCGCGAGCAGTTCGTCGCCCGCACCCCCGTGGGCCGACTGGGAACGGTCGAGGAGCTCGGCGAGCTGGTCGCCTTCCTCGTCGGCCCCCACGGCGGTTTCACCACCGGCGCCACCTACAACCTCAACGGCGGACTGCGCGTCGGCTGAGCGCTATCCCCCGCCGTGAGCACCCGTCCCCGGTCTCCCGTAGGGCAGAGTGTGCCCCGGGTTCCCCCGGCAGCGGACCGGTGCCCCGTCCCCGGACGTTCAGCCGGCCGCGTCTGCCGTCGTGGACGCGAGGGCCAGCTCCCGGCGGCGCTGCTGCGCCTCCGGATCGGGAACCGGCGCGCTGAGGACCAGCCGCCGCGTGTACGCCGACTCGGGGGCGGTGAGCACGGCGGCCGCGCTCCCCTGCTCGACGATCCGGCCGCCCCGCAGCACCAGCACCTGCTCGCACATCTCCTGCACGACGAGCAGGTCGTGGCTGATCAGCAGGCACCCGAACTGCAGCTCCGCCTTCAGCCGGCGCAGCAGGTCCAGGACCTCCGCCTGGACCGAGACGTCGAGGGAGGACGTCGGCTCGTCGGCGACGAGCAGCCGCGGCCGCAGCGACAGCGCCCGCGCGATCGCGACCCGCTGCTTCTGCCCGCCCGACAGCTCGTGCGGTGCCCGCTCCACCCAGGACGGCGGCAGCCGCACCTGCTCCAGGAGCTCGTGCACGCGAACCTGGATCTGTAACCGTGTGAACCCACCGTGCGCACGAAGCGGCTCCGCGATCGAATCACCGATGCTCAGCCGCGGGTTCAGCGCCCCCGAGGGGTTCTGGAACACGGTGCCGATGCGGGATCGCGCGGCGCGGCGCACCGCCCGCGGTGCCGTCGCGAGATCGGTGCCCTCGAAGCGCACGGTTCCCGCGCTCAGCGGCGCGAGCCCGATCAGGCTGCGCGCGATGCTCGTCTTGCCCGACCCGGACTCGCCGACCAGCCCCAGCACCTCGCCGGACTCGACCCGGAAGCTCACATCCGACACGATCTCCGCGGTCCGGGCGAAACGGGTGCGGTAGCGGATCGAGAGGTCCGAGACCTCGAGCACCGCTGACCGTGGCTCGTCGGTCCCGCGCGCCGTCGGCGCGACACCCGTCGGCACCGCCCCGAGCAGCGTCCGCGTGTAGTCGTGCTGCGGTCTCGCGAACAGCGTGCGCACCGGCGCCTGCTCGATGATCCGGCCGTGGCGCATGACCACCACGCGGTGGGCGATGTCTGCGACGACGCCCATGTCGTGGGTGATGATCAGCACCGCGGTGCCGCGCTCCCGGTTGAGTCGGCGCAGCAGCTCGAGGATCTCGAGCTGGACGGTCACGTCGAGCGCCGTGGTCGGTTCGTCGGCGATGAGCAGCTCGGGCTCGGCGGCGAGGGAGATCGCGATCATGATGCGCTGCAGCTGGCCGCCCGAGAACTGGTGCGGGTAGTCGCCCGAGCGCCGCGCCGCGTCGGGGATCCCGACGGACTCGAGGAGCTCGACGGCGCGGGCCCGTCGCTTGCGCTCGCTGAGTCCGGGCGAGTGGCGACGCACCGATGCCTGGATCTGATGCCCGACGGTGAACACCGGGTCGAGGCTCGCCGACGGGTCCTGGAAGATCATCGCGATCCGCGATCCGCGCACCTCGCGCAGCTGCCGGGAGTCGGCGCCGATCAGCTCGGCACCGCGGAAGGTCGCGGAGCCCGAGACCTCCGCGCTCTCGGGCAGCAGCCCGAGTGCGGCCATGATTGACACGGACTTGCCCGATCCGGACTCGCCGACGACCGCGAGCACCTCCCCCTCAGCGACCTCGAGACCGGCGCCGGAAACGGCGTGCTCGTCGGCGCCCGCGAAGCGCACGTGGAGGTCCTCGAGGCGGAACAGCGGCCCAGCGACCGGGCCGTGCCCGGCAGTGGACCGGAGTGACGGGGACGGACTCATCGCGTGCTCCTCTCGGGGCGGTGCAGGCCGGGCAGGCGCGGGTGCCGCCGCAGGTCGCGCAGGAGCGCGCCGTGCTGCGGGTTGAGCCGGCTCGCGAGCGACTCGCCCAGGACGTTGATCGAGAGCACCATGAGCACGATCGCGATGCCGGGAGGAGCCCACATCCACCACTGGTTCGACAGCACCCGCAGGCTCTGGGCCGAGCTGAGCATGTTCCCCCAGCTCGGGTTCGGCTGGGCGACCCCGAGGCCGAGGAAGCTCAGCGCGGCCTCGGCGAGGATGCCCCCGCCCACCGCGATCGTCGCGTTCACGAGGATCGGCCCGTAGGCGTTGCGCAGCAGGTGCCGCAGGGTGATGACGAAGGGGTTGACCCCGATGGAGCGCGCCGCGAGCACGAACTCGCGCTCGCGCAGCGACAGCAGTTCGGCGCGCACCAGCCGGGCGAGCCCGGTCCAGTTGAGCACTCCGATGATCAGCACGACGTTCCAGGTGCTCGCCCCGAAGATCGCCGCGAGGGTGATGGCGATCGCGTAGAAGGGGAAGCACATGACGATCTCGGTGAACCGCATGAGCACCGTGTCGACGAGGCCTCCCGCGTACCCGGCGAGCGAGCCGATGCTCACCCCGATCACGATCTGGAGGAGCACCGCGCAGATCCCGACGAGCACGGAGACCCTGCCCCCGTACAGGACGCGGGCGAGGATGTCCCGGCCGAGGGCGTCGGTGCCGAGCAGGTGCTCGGCCGACGGCGGGGCCTCGAGGTTGTCGATGTCGATGACGTTGGGGCCGTCGGGAGCGATCAACGGGGCGGCGATCGCGGTCAGCAGGATCAGGCCCAGCACCGTCACCGAGAGGAGGAACAGCGGATCGCGCCGGAGGGGGCGGCGCCGGTGCGGAGCGCGTGCGGTGGGCGCGAGGGGTGCGCCGACCGCCGCCTCGTCCGGGGCGTCGGTGATCGATGTGCTCATGAGGACACCCGCACCCTCGGATCGACCGCGGAGTACAGGAGGTCCGCGAGGAGATTCGCGATGACGATCGCGACGGCGAGGAACATGATGATGCCCATCAGCAGGGCGTAGTCCCGGTTCTCGACCGCCTCGTAGTTCAGGCGTCCGATGCCGGGCCAGTTGAAGACCGTCTCCGTGAGCAGTGCGCCCGACAGCAGGGTGGGGATCTCGAGGCTCACGATCGTGATCAGAGGCTTCGCGGCGTTCTTCAGGACATGGATCCAGAGGACCTCTCCGCGCGTGGCACCGGCTGCGAACTGGGCGCGGACGAAGTCCTGGTGGAGGATGTCGCCCACGCTCGAGCGGACGTACCGGCTGAAGACTGCGATGTTGACACCGGCGAGCGTGAGCGCCGGAAGGATCAGATGCCGGCCGATGTCGAGGGCGGCCGCGACGCCGGTGTGCCCGGCACCGACGGTCGTGACGCCCGAGGTCGGCAGCCACCGCAGATCTGCCGCGAAGATTTTGATGAGCAGGATCCCGAGAAAGAACGTCGGCACCGACAGCAGCACGAAGGACGCTGCGGAGACCGCGTGGTCGCCGAGGGAGTCGCGGCGCAGCCCCTGGTAGATACCGACCGGTAGCGCGATCGCGATGGTGATGACCAGCGCCGCTGCGGCGAGCAACAGCGTGTTGCCGAGCCTGCTGGCGATGATCGCGGAGACCGGCGCGCCGTACTGCGTCGAGTAGCCGAGGTCGCCGATGAACGCCCGGCTCGCCCAGCTCAGGTACTGCACGAGCAGCGGCTGGTCGTAGCCGGCTCGCCGCATCAGCTCCTCCTTCTGCTCGGGAGGCGCGTTGGGGTCGATCATGCCGACGAAGGGGTCGCCGGGCTGCAGCTTCACGAGCAGGAAGACGACGATCGAGATGCCGATCAGCACCGGCAGCGCGATGAGGAGACGGCGCGTGAGGTAGCGGATCACGGGCTCCGCCTCCCCGGGCGCCGTGCCGCGGGGCACAGGAGGTCAGGCATCGATGCTCCACCCGATCGCGCCCGCGAACGGCTCGTAGGGGTAGGGGGCGTAGTCCTGCACAGTCGGCGAGACCGCGAAGCCGGTCGCGGGGATGTACAGCCACACGCGCACCACGGCCGCGTTGATCTCCCGGAGGAAGTCCCCGACGAGGCGGGTGAGCTCCTCCTCGTCGACCGTTGCGCCGAACTGGTCTGCGAGCTCGGTGAGGGTGTCGGACTCGTACCGTTCCCACCAGTGGTTGTTGGAGTACTGGCCGGGCCGGAACGTGCCGCCCATGAGCACGCCGTCGTAGCTCTGCTCCGGGTCCTGGAGGATCGCGAGCGTCGAGTTGAAGTCGGAGGAGACCAGCTCGACGTCGAGGCCCAGTTCCTGCAGGTTCTGCTGGATGATCGGCGCGGACTGCTCCCGTGTCCGGTTGCCCGTGGGGAAGTTGAGCTGGAAGGTGAACTTCTCGCCGTCCTTCTCGAGCACGCCGTCGCCGTCGGTGTCCTCCCACCCGGCCTCGGCCAGCAGCGACCGGGCGCGGTCGGGGTCGTAGGCGTACTCGTCCAGACCGTCGGGGTAGTACGGGTCCTCGGGATGCGCGGTCGTGTTGAACACCAGCCCGTGGCCGTACAGGAGGCTGTCGATGATGCCCTGCCGGTCGATCCCGCAGACGATGGCCTGCCGCACGCGCGGGTCCTCCAGCTTCGGGTTACGGGTGTCGAGCGAGAGGTACTGGCCTCCCACCCCGACCTGCTCGATGATCTCCGCGCCGCCGTCCGTGTACGTGTCGAGATCCGCCGGGTTCCAGGACGACAGCTCCGCGACGTCCAGCTCACCACCGAGCAGCGCGGTCTGCGCGGTCTCCGTGTTGGACACGGTGAAGATGAGTCGTTCGAGGTCCGGGACCCCGTCGAAGTAGTCCTCGTTGCGGGTCAGGGAGACGTACTGGTCGGACGCGAACTCGTCGAACACGAAGGGGCCGGTTCCGACCGGGTTGTTGAGCAGCTCGGTGGCGTTGGCCCACTCGCCCACGGGGGTCTGTGACCACACATGTTCGGCCAGCACGGGACGATCCGCGAAGTGCGAGAGCGCCGCCGCGTACGGCTGCTCGAACGTGAAGGCCACGGTGCGGTCGTCGATCACCTCGATGCCCTCGAGCGTCTCGCTCTCCCCGCTGTGATAGGCCTCGTAGCCCACGAGCTCCTGCGTGAACTCGTGCACGTCGCTCGGGTAGTCCGGATCCGCGCCGGACGTATAGGTGAAGGCGACGTCGTCCGCGGTCAGCGGCTCGCCGTCATGCCAGGTGACCCCATCCCGAAGGGTGAACGTCAGGGTCCGGCCGTCCTCCGAGTACGTGTACTCGTTCGCGAGCGAGGGCTGGTAGCTCTGGTTCTCGTCGAGTGTCACGAGCCGGCTGTAGACGGTGAAGATGATCGCCCGGTCGTAGTCCGTGAAGTAGAGCAGGGGGTGGAACGTCCCGTTGGGGTTGCTCCAGATGGCGTACCGCAGGGTTCCCCCGTCCCCGGAGCCGGTCAGGCTCTGGTCGGGGTCACCGCTGACGCACCCCGCGAGGCCGAGGGAGGCGAGGAACGAGCTCGTGAGCAGGGTGCGGCGGGACAGAGTGGGCATGGTGACTCCCGGGAGACGGAGGGCGTGAGCGCGGGGACGGGTGATCAGGCGTCGGCGGAGGCGTCGGCGACCGGGACGGTCGGGCGGCCCTCCTCGACCCAGCGGGCGATGCCGCCGGCGATCTGGTGGACGTTGCGGTAGCCGTGGGCGACGAGGTGGTCGACGATCGGGTCGGAGCCGAACTCGGTGCCGCAGAAGACCACGACGTCCTGTTCGAGGTCACCGTCCAGCTCGCTCAGCCGGGACTCCGAGGCGGGGTCGAGGACCTGGGGCGCCTCCTCCTTCGAGACGATCACGGCGCCGTCGACGAGCCCCTGCTTCGCGCGGCTGATCGGGCCGCGCACGTCGATGAGGAGTGCGCCGGCCTCCTGGCGGGCGACGGCCTCCTCGGGGCTGATGAGCTTGCCGGGGTTGCCGATGGTGCGCTCAGGGGTGTTGGGGGTCGACATCGTTCGGGTCCTCTCGTGGGGGTGCGCAGCGGGGTGCTCGCGATGGATCCCGAATATATGAGCGGGGCGCGGGCGGACCCGCACTCAATGAACGATTATGACTTCCCCAAGATGGCGTTATGGAAACCGCATGTAGCGTTCCGGAGGGTCCGCCCGGGCGGCCCACTCTTCCCGAACGATGACGAAAGGCAGTCCCCATGAGTGCTGCGCACGATCCCGACCCGAGCGCCGCGCACGGCGAGGCCCCCAGGCCCACGAGGGTCGTGCTGGTCGGAGGCGGTCCCCGGGCGGTCTCGGTCGTCGAGCGCCTCGTCGCGCGCGCGACCCGGCAGGGCGAGATGCCCGCTCCCCTCGAGATCGACCTCGTCGACCCCTACCCGGCGGGTGCCGGGCAGGTGTGGCGGCGCGCGCAGAGCCCGCAGTTCCTCAACAACACGAGCGCTCTGCGCAACACCCTCTTCACCGACGAGGAGGTGCCCATGTCCGGGCCCGTCGCACCGGGGCCGTCGGTCGCGCAGTGGGCCGAGCGCATCGCGCCGGGCCTGCCCCTCATGGCGGATCCGTGGATGGGGCCCGAGGTCCGCGCCTTCCGGCCCTGGCACAAGCCCTCACGGCGGCTCCAGGGCGAGTACTTCCGCTGGGTGCTCGACCAGGCCGTCGCGGCCGCTCCTCCGGGCCTACGGGTGCGCGAGCACCGCGGCCGGGTCCTGGACGTCCGCGGCGACGCACATTCCCCGCAGGAGGTCACGGTGCTCGGCGACGACGAACCCTGGACGCTGCACGCTGATGTCGTCGTCTCCGCCCAGGGCTTCGTCCCCGATGCACTTCCGTCAGGACGCAGCCCGCGCGAGCTGCCGGAGCGGCTCGCAGCGGACCTCGACCTCGAGACGCTGCCCGCGGACGAGCCGGTGATCGTCTCCGCGCTCGGTGCCACGTTCTTCGACCTGATCGGTGAGCTGTTCGAGGGCCGGGGTGGCCGCTACGAGGAGCGGCCCGACGGGACCCTCACCTATATGCCGTCCGGCCGCGAGCCCGTGCTGATCGCGGGCTCCCGCACCGGGCTTCCCCGGCGCAGCCAGCGTCGCAACGACGCCGACCAGTACCGTGTGCCCGACGTTCCGCTGTTCGACGAGGAGACCACTCGCGAGCTGCTGCGCCGACACGGCGGATGTGCGGACCTGGATCTCGAGACCGAGCTCTGGCCAGTCTTCCTCGAGCAGGCCGGGCGCTTGTTCGACGACCGCGCGCGGGCGCTCGACCTGCCGGACCGGTTCGCGTGGGAGGCGATCGTGGACCCGACGATCGCCCGCGACGTCACGGACCGTGAGCGGTGGGACGAATTCCTCGACGGCTACCTCGAACGCGAGGCCCTCAGCGCGAGCCGCCCCGACGAGAGCCCCTGGTGCGGCGTCCACGGGCTCACGGCACGCCTGCGCGCCCTCAGCGAGCGGCTGTCGATCGCGGGCGCCCTCACCGATGACAGCGTGCATCGGTTCCTGCCCAGGGTGCTGATGCCCGCGGCGGGAGTGCTCGCGAGCGGCCCACCCGCGTTCCGTGTCGCGCAGTTCGCCGCGCTGCGACGGGCCGGCCTCGTGCGCCTCATCGGCCCGGAGATCCGGGTCGTGCCCGAGGGCGACGGCTTCCGGGCATGGTCGCCGCGCGTGGCCGGGAGCACCGTCCGCGCACGCCACCACGTCCACGCCTACCAGCGCTGGGGTGATGTGCTGGCCACGGCCGACCCGCTGATCGGTGCGTGGCTCGAGCGCGGCGAGGCGGTCCCCGATCTGATCGACGCGCCGGACGGCGGGCCCGCCACGGTGAACCGCCGCTCGCTCGCCGTGACCCTCCCGGACCTCCACCCGATCACGGCCGACGGCACCGCGCACACCCGCCGCGTCGTGGTGGGGGCGCTCGCCGGGCAGCGCCAGCCCGGGGCGGGACAGGCGCCGATCCCGCACGCGGGCGGCACCTTCCTCGCCGGGACGGACCGTGCGGCGGCCCTGGCCTGGTCGATCGTCGAGGCCCGGGCCGCGCAGACCCTTCCACCTGACGAGGCCGACCTCGAATCCCCGATCGTGGTGTAGCGAGGTCGCCTCGTACTCCAAGTGTCCGTCCGGTGGCGTGACCACCTGCTCCGCGGTCAGCAACCCAGCGCAAGCGGGTTCGTGCCGTGCGACCGGGGTAGTGTGCCTCCGTGCACCGCCCGAGACCCCCGATCGACCTGCCCCGTGCGGTCGGCCGCCTCTACTTCGCGGTGCAGGCGATCGCCGGGGCGCTGTGGTGGGTGCTGGTGCCGACGGTGCCCGCCGTGCGCCGCGCCACCCTGGGCGAGCTCGATCCGGTGTGGACGGCCGTGCTCGACCTGCCGCTGTTCGTCCTCGCCTCCGCCCTGGTCGCCTGCGGTGTGCGCGGGGCCCTGTGGGTGGTGACCCCGTGGACCGTGCTCGTCACCGCAGGCATGGTCGGGTACGCGACAGCGACCGGCCTGGCGGGATGGGGCGCGGTCGCGATGGTGGCCGCCTCCGCCGGTTCCCTCGGCGCGACGATGCTGCTGCGCTGGGGGCGGATCCCCATGGAGCGGATGCTGGTGGGGCCGATGGCGTTCCGGCCCGCTCGGCGCATCGAGGGCAGTGCCCCGCTGGTCGCCACCCTCGCCCAGCTGCTCGTCTTCTGGACCCTGTTCCTGCTGGTGATCCCGGTGCCGGTGATCCTCCTCGAGAGGCGCTGGGGGCTCTCCCCGGCGCTGCCGACGGCCGTCGCCAGCGGGATCGGGGCGCTCGGCGTCGCCGTCGTGCTCACCGCGAGCGCGCTCGGGGTGTGGTCCGCGGTGACCATGGCCCGGATCGGCCGGGGCACCCCGCTGCCCGGAGCCATGGCCCACCACCTGGTGATCGCCGGGCCCTACCGCTGGATCCGCAACCCCATGGCCGTTGCAGGCATCGCTCAGGGCGTGGGAGTGGGCCTGATCGGCACCTCCTGGATGGTGCTCGTGTACGCCGCGGCCGGCGGGGTGCTGTGGCATCTGCTGGTGCGGCCCCTCGAGGAGCGGGACCTCGCCGAGCGCTTCGGGCAGGACTACGACCGCTACCGCGCCCGGGTGCGCTGCTGGTTCCCCCTGCCTCGCCGCGCTGCCTGAGCGCCGACCGCACAGCGACTGGCCGGACCGGTGCTGGCGCGACCCCGGGGAGGAATCGTGACTCCGGCACCGTGTGACCGCACCGTCATGACCCGCAGCTCCTAGCGCAGGCGCGCCCGCGCCACGCGGGGTACGACGGGCCCTGCGACCCCGCTGCCCTCGCCGTCGGCGCTGTTCCCCTCGACGGCGCCGTCCTCCCCGTCGGCGTCGTCCTCCCGGTCAGCACTCGTGGTGTCGATGGCCCCGGCATCGCTGCCCGGCCCGGCTGGGTGGGCGGCGTCGGCCCGCAGCAGCGAGGAGAGCCGCTCGAAGGTGCCCAGCAGGTGGGCGCGCATCGCGTCCTCGGCGGCGCGGGGATCGCAGGCCGCGATCGCCTCGAGGACCGCTTCGTGCTCATGGTGGGTCAGCGTGCCCTGCGCATCGCTCTGGTGCAGCCGGAACACGTGCACGTGCGCGTGCAGCCGGTCGAAGGCCTCGGTGAGGACCTCGTTCCCGCTCGCCTGCAGGATCTGCAGGTGGAAGCTGCGATCCAGTCCGGCGCGCCGGGCCTGGTCCTCTCGGGTCTCGCCGTGCACCGCGGCAAGGTCCGCCAGATCCTCCCGCAGCCCGGCGGCGGGATTGTGCAGGCGGGCAGTGGCGGCCTCCGCGGCCGCCCAGGGCTCCAGCAGCAGCCGCACCTCGAACAGGGA